>JAKSOH010000026.1 GCA_024405675.1 Victivallaceae bacterium | reverse complement strand
TAGTACTGGGATGAAACCGGGGCCTTCACCCGGCCGACGCCGAACGAATTGGTGACGGCGATGGGGGTTCCCTGTGCGCCGACCTCCATGCTGGTGTTGACAGAATACGGAGCGGTCAGGGTGGTCAGATAAACGCCGCTCTTGAACACGATGAGCTCAAACGGCTGCCCGGAGCCAATCATGCTCCAGGCGCTGATCTTGTCTTTCTCCGGCTTTTTCATTCCGGCCATGGCGTTTTTCTTGCCACGCAAATCGAAGTCGGCGTATCCACGTGGATTGGAGTAGCAGGACATGCGTCTCGCGAAAAGCGGCTCCGGAACGGCTACGGAACGCTGGAATCTGAATCCGCCGATGAGCAGCGGGGACTTCGAAACCTCGGCCTTGTCGGCCACTCCGACGTAGGTCCTGCCGTCGAGGTTCCAGCTGCCGGCCTTGAAATACCAGCGCATCTCGTTTCCGCTCGCCTTGAACGTCACGACGGCCTGATTGCCGTCGACCGAGAAATCCGCGACCTTCCACGGAATCTTGGCGGAGACATCGAAATCCTTGACGCCGGTGTATTCGTTGCTGTTCTTGTCGATGGTGGCCTGCTTCTTGGACAACCTGACCTCGGGAGTACCGCAGCCGGACATGAACTTGCCCTCGACGCAGGGGACGTACACGTCCACAGTTCCAGACTTGCGGTCGAGCACGACGCGGCATCCGTTCTCGAAAGTAGCGGTATCGCCGGACACCTTGACCGACGCGGACTCTGTGATGTCGAGTGCGGGATCGCCGACGACCGCCTTGGCCTCGGCGACCTGCTTGCGGCCGGGGATGGTCTCGAGCGACTTGACGCACTTGGCCGGATTGATTTCGTCGATGTTGCCGCAGTCGGCGACCAGCGCCGCGGTGAACGCGCGGGCGTACTCCCAGTGGCCGTAGCTGTCGGGCGACGTGGGATTGTACAGATTGAGGTTGATAAAGGTGACGGTGCCCTTACCGACCTTCCTGCGGGCGATGAACGGGCTCATCTTGGCTCCGTCCTCGATGATCCAGCTGAGGACCTCCGCTCCCTTGACGGTGTCGCAGGGGCGATAGCTTCCGAAGGCCGGCATCTTCTCCGGGAACATGGAGAAGCGCACCCCGGACGGACGGGTGACATGAGCCCCATCGCCATAGGAAGTATAGGCATCGCCCTCGAACTCGACCGGCATGAGCGAGGCGACCTTGGACTCGGACGGCACGTTTCCGTAGAAAAGCAGGTTGCCGCCTTTCTCCAGATAGGCGCGCATGGCGGGCATGGCGTCCTCGCGATCGTCGAAGATCTTCTCCATGTTCTTGATCGGGATGTAGTTGAAGACGGCCACGCGGGCCGCCGCCGGTCCTTGCTCGGACATCTTCTGGAAGGACTGGGTGAATCCGTCGCGGGCCGGCGGTTCGGTCTTGTCGCCCATGTGCTGCTTGATGCTGGCACCGCCAAGTCCGGCCAGGTACACGCTGTCAAAGAGGAACAGCTTGCCTCCTGCCGAGGCAATCGGGGCCATGCAGTCATGTCCGACCCACGGCCGGCCGCCGTTGTACGCGAAGACCGGAACCTTGCCCGGGCCGATTGCCTTGGGCTGGCGCTTCTTAAGTTTCTTGGCCTGTGGCGCGGCCGCTGGAGCCTTCCCCTGCGGGGTCTCCGGCTTCGGGGCATCCGCCGCTGAACAAATCAGTCCGCAGCAGAGCAATGCTACTAAAACGCAACTCAGCTTTTTCATGTACCTCTCCTAAAATATTGTGAAAACTAGTTCTGTTTCTTGATTACGATTACGCTGCAAGGCTCAACCGAGGCCGGCATCTTGCCTTCGAGATCGGTGACGTTTCCGCCGCAATACAGTGCGATTGGAACAAATCCCTCCGGAAGACTGGCCTCCAGCTTCTTCACACCGTCGAAAAAGAACAGCGCACCACCTTTTTCGCTCATCCAGCTGGTGCCGAACGGCGTCTGGCGGATGAACGGCATTCCTGTCGCATCGAGCGCCGCGTTAACCGCCTTGGCGATGTTCATGGCCCGCTTCGTGCGGTCAATGACGCCGACCTTGTTCTCGAATCCGAATACGACAGGACCGAGATCGAGCGGCCAGAAAATGTCATACATAGCCAACCGGAAGTAGTCGAGCCGGAATCCGCCCCAGTGCACTTGGGCCCCGATCATCGCGAACTCGTTGCCTATCGGGTTGTTGTAGTCGTTCTCGCGGAAGATATACCCGTCGAGAACAAGGGGATTCATGCCCTCGGTGACCGCCCAGCCGCCGCGCTTGTAGTAGTGGCGGAATATCTCCTTCTGCCCCCAGAAGCCGGTCTTGCTTTCCGGAGTGCCGAAGTTCACCGTCCCGCTGGCGGATCCGCCCATATCATGCCAGGCCGTGGCGAGTCCGCGATCCATCAAACCGTCGACAACGCCGAGATACCACTTGACGAATTCCGGATTGTTCATGTCAGCCGGATGGAAATGGCCGAAGTAGCTGGCAAGCTTGCCGGTCTCATCCTTCAGATACCACTCCGGATGTTCCTTGACAGTCTGAGTGACATCAGGTGAATGACAGCATGGGAACCAGGTGTACCCCTTCATTCCGCTCTTGCCGATCTCGGCAATCTGATTGCGAATCCGATCTTTCTCGAACGCCTCCATCGGAGCCGGGCAGTTGTCGACGTAGAAAAGCCGGAATCCGGCCTTCGCCGCGGCATCAATCACCTGAACACCTTCGGCCGGAGTGCAGGTGTTCATATAGCATGCGCAAGGCAAAGCCGGTTGTTCGGGGAAGCCTTCGACGCCACGCAGATAATGACGGATGAACTGGTACATGGCGATCCAGTCGTTGCTGGAATTGTGCTTTGCATCGCAGACCATGTGCCAGAACCACGGTGTGCGCTGCGGAGCCTTGACGCGACCGAAACCAAAGACAACCGAGTCGCTGGCATCGGGACGTCCCTTCCTGGCGGTCAGCGTCTGCTGGACCGGCGAAGCTTCGGTTACGAATTCGGCGAGAACTCCGTTGCTGCCCTCGAGCCAACCGAACGGCTGGGCGGCGCTGAAGAATCCGCAGGGACCTGCGACCTGATCCTTGTCGCCGGTAAAATCGTACTCGGCATAGCCGCGTGGCGGCTGGTAGCAGGCAAAGCGGCGCACCCGACGATTCTTGAGATCGACGCGATAGTCGAGCTTGATGGCGGCCAGCAAGTGCCTTGGCAACTTGACCACCCGAATCGACTGTCCGATTCCGCTGAATCCGCGTCCGTCCAGGCCAAGCGAGGCGGCTTTGAATGACCATTCGATTTCGCCACCTTCATTGGAAACCAGGGTAATGACGGCCTCCTTTCCGGCCTTGATGCTGGAAATATGCCACACGGCATCGGACTTCTGCGTCTCGCTCTTGACCGACGTAGCCTCGGCAGTGCTAACGTCATCGACCTTGTCGGCCGCCTTGGGATAGGATATCAGCGGGAGCTTCATGTCCCTAATGAACGGAACCCGCTCTCCGGGACGAGATATGTCGACCATCGTTCCCTTGGTGTTGACATGCAAACGGTAGCCGTTGGGGAAAACGACACAACCATTTTCCATCCGACACTCGGTCTCGTCCACAGAGAAACGCATTTTGGGGATTTCAAGTTCCACGCTGCCGGACTGCAGGTACTTGGGACGAATGGTGGCGGGATCGCTGATGTTCTTCAGGCTCCTGGACGGATCAACCTTTCCGTCATCGGTTCCGGGGCATATGCAAGCGGCGGTTCCGGCGAACAACGCGGGGCCGTATGCCCAGGAAAGCAACTGGCGTGACTGCTGGAGCCGCTCATGATTTGCGTTGTGAAAAAGGACCTTGCCCTTACCGAAGTCCATGATTGCGATATACGGCACATTGAGCGTGGATCCGTCGGCGTCAATGATTTTTGAAAGCACTTTCGCGCCCTTGCGCGGCACGCAATTGCGTATCTTGGAGTAAATTTCCCATCTTTCCGGAAGGAGCGAGAACGCTGGATCGTCCGGACGGGTAGCGAACATGCCAGCGCCATCCTCGAAATCCATGGTGCCGGAACCATCCGGAGACTCCACAGGCAGAAGATCGCCGAAAGATTCCGGAACGTTCAACGAGACAATCAGCTTTCCGCCGTTGGAGACGAACTTCCTGATGTCCTCGATACGTGATTTTGTGAACATCTTCTCCTGCATATTCTCCGGAATGCCGTTTATGACGATGATTTCATATTTGGACAGATTCTTGAATTCGGGCGTGATACCGTCGATGGCCTTCGGCTCAACCGGATCGGTTGGAGTCTGCTTGATGCTCGCCCCGCCCATGCCGTCCAGGTAAACGCTGTTGAGCACGTTGACGTTGTATCCGGCACGGATGAACTTTTCGGCACAGGCGTTGCCGACCCACGGACGGCCTCCGGAGAGAAGCAGCATCTTCGGTCCGGGGCCTTTGGCCGCAGGACGGCGGAAAATGCCTTCGAGCTGCAGTCCTGACTTCTCGCGATTTGGATTCTTGATATTCTTGGCAACCGGTTGGAATTCCCAGTCGGGTGAGAGATAGAGGCAGTCCAAACGGGTAGTCTCGGACTTGGATATCATGCGAATCTTGACCTTGCCGGGAGTCAGACGGATGCCGGTATTGAGTCTGGTCCAGCGCCAGCCTGGCTTCTCTCCATCCTTGAGCTTTCCATCTCCGGCGACACCGAGATCGCGGTCATTGACGAAGAAGTTTGCGCTGCGGAATCCACCGCCGTGGGTCATCATCCTGACGAAAAGATAGTACTTTCCAGCCTCCTTGACCTCGACTTCGGTCTCCGCCTCGGCGCCGATCTTGTCGCCCAGCGCGATAGTTGCGCCGGCGTAATCGGCGACCTTCCATCCCCCTAGGTTCTTGAAATCCTCGCCTTCAGTGTAGATTTCCGAAGCGCCCGCCATTCCGGCGAACACGGCTATCGCGGCGCAAACAACCAGTCGTCTCATATCTAAGGTTCTCCTATACATCCAACGGACAAATCCAATTTGGCTCCCAATCGAAACAATGGCAGGGAAGCAAAACGACACCCCGCCTAATTTACCCGACACTTAGAATATAGTTCCGCCGGACAATTAAAACAACATGTCGTTGAATTGCAAAACACTTCCCATAAAACATGCGATGGGAGCTTAATAGCTATTGAAGGCACATGAAAAACGCACGCTCATTCGAAAGGAGAAGACCTGGAGCGCGATAAGAAAAAGCAAAGGGACAAAAAACACAACTACAGGAGGGTCAAATCATGGCAGACACATGGAAAAAAGCGAAGTCGTTGTTCGAAAAAATCTTGGAAGGCATAAACATTGACAAAATCAAGGAAATCGTGGCCAACGGCGGCATAGAGAAGCTGCTTGTCCGGCTCAAGGACACGTCGATCGAGGACGTGAGGACGTTGCTGCAACTTTTGAAAGACTACTGCAACGGCGAGTACAAGGAGGTTCCATGGAAGTTCATCGTCTCCGTGGCCGGCGCCTTCGCCTATTTACTGCTCCCGTTAGACGCGATTCCGGACGTGATTCCAATAGCCGGATTTATCGATGACGCTGCGGTGTTCGGATTCGTCCTGTCATCCTTCAAGGAGGAACTGGAGAAATACCGCATGTGGAAAGGCATCGAGTCCGAACCGAAAGCGCTGGAAAACAACGACAACGAATAGGAGGAATACGACATGAAAATCATCATCAGTCTCGCAATGCTCGCCGTCTGGTTCGTGGTGTTCAGCATTCTCATCCCGAAATTCGGAGCGGCCAGGGTATGGAAGTGGTGCGCGGCGACTTTTGTCGCCATCTCCGCTGCCAGTGGTGCGCTGTTCTGGTTGCTGAAATAGCAGGGGCCGTGCCACAAGAAATCCGCCGGGGCAATCCTCGGCGGATTTTTCATTAAAACAACGAACACGGTCTGCAGTCCATGCTTGCGATTAAATCCGAAGACAACTATACTAAGTTCGACTGACGGAAGCAACGTGAAAAGGGATTTGAACAGATGATTTTCACCGACATATACAAACAATGCTGTTTGACGTGCCAGTTCTGCGGAAAGATCAACCGCAAGATGAGAGCGATCGGACGTTCGCTTCGCATAGAATACGACACGGAACGCTGCGAATGCACGTTGGCCCAAACCAACAAGCTCATAATCAGCAGAGCCGGCTGCGATGTCTCCTGCCACTACAAGAGGTGGGTCGACATTCCCTAGTTTCTTAAAAAAGACTTCATTCATAAAACAACCCAAGAGGAGTCCAAGGCATGGCTGATTCCACAACATCAAAGAAAGTGATTCTCTTTTCCGGAATCGCGCTCTACATATTCACATGCATGAGCAAGGTCCTCGTACCCGGAACAATCCATGGGGAACTGGAAGCGGCTTTCGGTCTGAACGCCAACGAACTCGCCGCGCTTGGGGCGGCGCTGATGTACAGCTACGCCGCGAGCCAGTTCGCACTTGGGCTTTTCGCGGATCGGTACGGCGGATGCCGTCTGGTCCTCTTCGGGGCGGTGATATTTGCAATCGGATCGGTGGTTTCGACCATCGCCCCTTGTTATCTCGTACTGCTGGCAGCCCGCGTATTCGTGGGATTCGGCGCCGGAGTCTGCTACGTCGGCGTGGCAAAACTGGCAGCGGAACTGTACAGTTCGCGATTCCTGCTGGCAATCACGACGATCATTCTCGTCGGTTGCCTCGGACAAATGGCCGGCAACGGACCGATGGCGTACATATCGGAAGCAACCTCCTGGCGTACGATGCTCGCTCTGACGGGGGTATTCTCTGTAATCGCGTTACTGGCCATCGCATTGTTCTCGCGCGGAGCGCTGCCTCCGGTCATCAAGGGCGGGCGCACGATGTCTCCGGCAGGACTATTCTGCAAGAAGAGCAACCTGACGCTTTTCCTAGCCGCATCGACCGTGATCGGAGCACATTTCACGTTGTGTTCGCTGATTGGCAAGAGATGTCTCCAGGACACCGGACTCTTCACTTCGGTGGAATCGGCGTGGTGGATGTCGCTCATCATGATAATCGTCACGGCGTCGAACGTCGCAGGAATCATATTGCTGAAGCTTTTCCGAGGCAGCCGCAAGAAGTTGCTAGTATTCGCCTCGGCGGCGAGCACCGTCGGATGCGCGATCGGCGTGTTGTACTTCTCCTGCTCCGTGCCATGGCAGATGCTGATAGCCGGATTCATACTGATTTCCGCCACCTCCGGACTCTATCCGGCCTTCTCTACCATAGCAAAGGAACTGAATCCTCCGGAAAACGTCGGCATGGCGCTGGCAATGTTGAACTTCTTATGCTACGCCGCGGTAGCGGTCGAACAGAACGTGGCTGGAGCCATTTTCAGGCACTTCGAGAAAATCGCTCCGTTGGCCGGCGGGGCATATTCCGCGACCGCATACCAGTATGCGTTCGTAGCGCTCGCCGTATTCTCGCTGGCCGGACTTTTCGCCGCGCTGATGCTCCCGGAAAAGCGGGGCGAAAACTAACCGGGTTATCGACCGGAGGATCCAAGCGCCTGCTTCAACACGGGGAGCACACGCAAATACATCATATGGAACCCGAGATCGTTGGGATGACAACGATCCACGGTGCAGGCGCTCCGGTCAATGTCTCCGAACAGTTCGGCGCCGTCGATAAAATAGACGTTTTTATCTCCGGCCTTCACCGCATTGTCGAAAGTCCGCCTGACGACATCGCGTCTCGCGCAATCGGTTTCATAAGAAGCGGATTCCTTCCACACGTTCGGTCTCGACATCATTATGACCGGCGTATCCGGATGGCTCTTCCTAAACTCCGAAAAGAACGCCTCATGCGTCCGCTCGAGATGCTCCACCGTGGGGGCGTTGTGGTCATAGTCCATGACAAAAGCGGAAAATCTGAACTCGGCCAAAGCTCTGGCGATGGCTATCTCTCCCTTCCCGGAACCGGAGAACCCCAGGTTGACCTGGGGGGCATCGACGGCGCGGCAGAGCCGCGTGGCATAGGCGTTGCCTGGGCGCGACGCACACCCGCCCTGCGTGATGGATGAACCGTAGAACAATACCGGAAGTTCCACCGCATGCGGAGTCGGCGCCAGGAGCTTGGCTCCAGGGGCGATGCCGATCTCGACGTCGCGGCATCCGCCATAAAGGGGAAGATTCAAGGTGTAGTCGGCCATTCCGGCCTCCTTGACACCAGCCGGCATGACCATCTGTTCGACAAACGACTCCCCGTGCAACGGCTGCACGGTTCCGACGTGTTCGGTTCCGCGGTACAGGTCGAAACCGGATGTTCCAGTCCTGGGCATGTGGCACATGTCGTAGCTGTTCTCGAGCCTGGCCCTGACCGCGACGCATGGTGAATCGGTGCGAAAACGTATGGCGCCGCCGGCGGCGTGATTCGCAAGGCCCAAGGCGCCTGCATTCACATCGTCCTTCGTCAAATCAGACGGCAACCTATAGAAATCCCTGGCGCCGGGCTTCCGCCACAGGAACCCCTCCACCGCGAACGGCGCCACATTGGTGTCATGGTAGAGAACCTCGGTTCCATTGACAGATGCCCTGACGAAATTCGAATCGACGCTGGATATGTCCATATTATCCTTTCCCGCGCTATCTCCATTGTTGTCCAAAACTATTTTCTCGCCCCAAAGCGGCACTCTGAACGACGATTTCACGCCGTCCTTCGCCATTATCTCGGCATCGTAATAGGCTTCAGAGAACTTGATCGGCCGCCATATGCTCGGTGGACAATGCCCCATTTCTCCGATGTGAGAAAACCAGATTGACTTCGGGGCCATCTTCTTCGCCAACCGCGGTTCACAAAGTCCCACCCGGGGATGAACGATATGCACATCGACGGAACCGGCATTGATCTGGCGATCGTAGCAGGAATCGCCGGTGTGTAGAATCACGGGAGCCCCCTTTCCGGAGCCGCAGGTGATGCGATAGCAGGTTATGAATCCAGGCAATGTCCGGTTGTGGTCGGTATCGAAGGTTTCTATGAGTACGTCTCCGATGGATATCGTCCTTCGGCCGCGCCCGTATCCGGACGCCGGGTGGAAACTGCTAATGACTTGCTTCTTGTTACGCGACATCTCGTTGAAAAAGTCAATCGTGTAATGATCTCCGTGATTATGGGTAACCAATGCGAAGTCGAGATACTTGACCAGTTCGCACCCACGCCTGTGCTTGATATCGATGCCGAATGTGGCGCGGGGAGTCCTGATTACGTATCCCATATTGTAGAGATGCCATGCAACGGCACCATTCTCCGGAGCCGGTGTAGACTTGAGATCGGCGATGATCCGGTCGACCGCCTTGTCGTAGAACTCGAGAATGGGCTGCGCGGAATAAATGCTCTCTAGATAGGTTTTAGCTATCTCGCGACATGAGTTGAAGTCCGAAAACAAGGTGGCGGTCATGCCATCGATTCCGTTTCGAACCAGGTTCTCCTCGATAAAACGTTCGCGCGTTCCGGGGGCATGATAGGAGATTTTCGAAAAGTTACTGCGAGTCGGACGAGTCGCCTCATATATTGCGGGGTCCCCTTCCCCGTAGACGAACCTTGTCTCGCGCAACGCCTTCGCCCGTTCAGGGAACTCCTCCTTATACGGCAGGACGCAATCGGCGAAGGTCTGCACGACCAGAGTGTTCCGTCCCTTTGTCACCGGCAGGGCGACGACATGCGAGCCACGGCGACCTGGAACGACAGGCCGGAGATCGGCCATGCGAGTATCGAGAATCACCTTCCCGTTGAAAACAACGGTCGCCCGATTGTATCGAAATCCCAGTTCCATCAATGCCTCGCCTGACTTCGATGAATCGAATTCATTGACGAGCATGTCCATCTCGCCGGCATATTCAGCCTTGCGCGCATATTCGCCGTCAAGCTTCATTCTGACACGGTCGGCAACACCAATCTTGTCGGTGGCGGCAACAATCTGCGTGATGTCGTGGTCCTCCGGATACCGAAACGGCTTCACATAGATGCTCCACTCCGAAGCGAGTTCCAACGGAAGATATCCGGCATCGACACTTAAGACACAGGCAAACAACGCTGCCATAATCAAAGGTTTGATTTTCATTCGACCATCTCCTAAAAAAACGGCCGCCCGAAGGCGGCCGCGCTCGTAAACTGATTGCCTACTTCTGATGATAGGTCGTGTGGAGCAACTTGTGCGCCAGCTCGCTTCCGGGCTTTTCAAGAAACTCCTCGTAGAGCTTCTTGATATCCGGGTTGTTGTGCGAGCAGCGAATCGGCTTGCCCTCGTCTTCCTGGTAGAGCCCCTTCATGCGCTTCTCCAGCAGACCGTAGTCGCCGTGCAAGTACGGCTGTCCACCGCCATTAATGCAACCGCCTGGGCAAGCCATGATCTCGATGGCCTGGAAGCGGTTGGGATCCTTGCGGACCATCTCGAGAACCTTGCGGGCGTTGCCGAGTCCGGAGCAAACGGCCACGTTGATCGTAACCTCCGGAGACAACTTGACCAGCGCCTCCTTGACGCCGTCGAGTCCGCGGACGGCGCGGAAGTTGATGGCATCGCCCTCGAGCTCCTCGCCGGTAAGCGCCCAGTGGATCGAACGGCACGCGGCCTCGAGCACGCCGCCGGTCACTCCGAAGATGTCTCCGGCGCCGGTCGAATATCCGAGCGGGCTGTCAAATTCTTCGTCCTCCATGTTGGAGAGGTTGACTCCGGCCTCCTTGAACATGCGCACGAGCTCGCGGGTCGTGACGACGTAGTCGACGTCTCGGACGCCGTTCGGAGCATATTCAGGCAGGCTGGCTTCGTACTTCTTGGCCTGGCACGGCATGATGGACACGACGACCAGATCCTCGGGCTTGATGCCCAGTTTCTCGGCGTAGTAGGTCTTGGCGATGGCACCGAACATCTGCTGCGGAGATTTGCAGCTCGACGGGATGTTGAGCAGATCCGGGAAGTGATGTTCGATGAAGTTGATCCATCCGGGGCAGCAGCTGGTCAAAATCGGCAGGTTCTTGCCGGACTTGATCCGCTCGATGATCTCATACCCTTCCTCGATGATGGTGAGGTCGGCGGAGAAGTTGGTGTCGAACACCTTGTCAAAACCGAGGGCGCGCAGACCGGCGACCAGTTTCTTGGTGACGGGCACGCCGGACTCGAATCCGAACTCCTGGCCGATTGCGACCCTGACCGCCGGAGCGGTCTGGACAATCACGGTCTTTGCTGGATTGTTGATGGCGGCCCAGACCTTCTTGACGTAGCTGACACCGGTAATGGCGCCGACCGGGCAGGCATTGACACACTGCCCGCAATACGTGCAGCTGGTGTTGGCCAGCGGAGTCAGCCATGCGGTTCCGACCTTGGCGCTGAATCCGCGGCCGAATCCGGTGAGGGCACCGACGGTCTGAACGTTGTTGCAGACGTTCTCGCAACGACGGCACATGATGCACTTCGAAAGGTCGCGCACGATGGCTTCGCTCGAATCGTCGATCTGGAACTTGTTGGTCTCGCCCTTGTACTCGATCTCACGGATTCCGAACTCGGACGCCAGCTTCTGGAGCTCGCAGTCCTGGTTCTTCGGGCAGACGAGACAGTCCTTCGGGTGGTCGCTGAGCAACAACTCAAGGACGGTACGACGCGCATTGAGGGCGCGCTGGGTGTTGGTGTGGACGACCATTCCCTCCATGACAGGAGTGGCGCAGGCCGGAGCCAGGTTGCGACGGCGCTCCACCTCGACCACGCAGATGCGGCATGAGGCCGGCCGGTTGCAGACGCCGTTGCCGAGCTTGGCGCAGTAGCAAAGCGTCGGGATGTTGATGTTGAGCTTCTGGGCGGCCTCGAGGATGGTTGATCCCTCGGGAACCGATACCAGCTTACCGTTTATCGTCAGGTTTACCATTTTGCCATGTTCCCCTACGCTTTGATGATTGCTTTCTTCGGGCAGCCGTCGATGCAGGCGCCGCACTTAATGCACTTCGTCGTGTCGATGACGTGCTTCTTCTTGAGTTCGCCGGTGATGGCGCCGACCGGGCAGTTGCGCTTGCACTTGGTGCAACCGATGCAACCATCGGTGATTTCGAGGTTGTAGAGCTTCTGGCAGGTGCCGGCCGGGCACTTCTTGTCCCTCACGTGGGCGATGTACTCGTCCTTGAAATAGCGGAGAGTGCTGAGAATCGGGTTCGGCGCGGTCTGCCCGAGCCCGCAAAGCGCAGTGTCGGCGATGGTCTTGGCGAGACTCTCGAGTTCATCGAGCATCTCCTCCGTGCCGTTGCCATCGCAAATCTTCTCGAGCATCTCGAGCATGCGCCTGGTGCCGATACGACACGGAGTGCACTTGCCGCAGGACTCGTCCTTGGTGAATCCAAGGTAGAACTTGGCCATGGCCGGCATGCAGTCGCGATCGGAAAGCACGATCATGCCGCCGGATCCCATCATGGAGCCGATCTTGCCGAGATTGCCGTAGTCAATCGGCGTGTCGAGGTTCTCCTTGGTGATGCAGCCGCCGGAAGGTCCGCCGGTCTGCACGGCCTTGAACTCGCGCCCGCCGGAGATGCCGCCACCGATTTCGTAGATTATTTCGCGCAGCGTCGTTCCCATAGGAACTTCGACGAGGCCGACGTTGTTGATCTGCCCGGCCAGGGCGAACACCTTGGTTCCGGCGTTGCCGCTGATGGTGCGCTTGAAATTGCCGTTCTCGTCGAGCTCGGGATTCCAGTTTCCGATCTTGCTGTACCACTTGGCTCCCTTGCGGATGATCACCGGGATGGATGCGTAGGTCTCGACGTTGTTGACATTGGTGCTGCAGCCCCAGTATCCACCGCCGATGTTGGCGGGGAACGGCGGCTTGGTGGTCGGCTCGCCGCGGCTTCCCTCCATCGAGTGGATGAGGGCCGTTTCCTCGCCGCAGACGAAGGCACCGGCGCCGAGCTTGATTTCGATATCGAAGTTGAATCCGGACCCCATGATATCGTTACCGAGCAGTCCGTACTCGCGGGCCTGTTCAATGGCCTTCTCGAGACGGGAGACGGCAAGCGGATATTCGGCTCGTATGTAGACCAGTCCGTGATTGGCGCCGATGGCATAGGCGCCGATGGACATGGCCTCGATGATGCTGTTGGGATCGCCTTCCATGATGGAGCGATCCATAAACGCGCCCGGATCTCCCTCGTCGGCGCTGCAGACAATGTACTTCTCGTCGGCCTTGACTCCGGCGGCGATGCGCCACTTGAGTCCGGTCGGGAATCCGGCGCCGCCGCGACCGCAAAGTCCGGAATTGAGAACCTCCTGGACGACATCGGCCGGCTTCATGTCGAAGAGACACTTGGCAATGGCCTGATAGCCTTCGTTGGCGATGTAGTCATCGATATCTTCCGGATCAAGCAAACCGCAGTTGCGCAACGCGATGCGCTCCTGCTTGGCGTAGAACGACATCTTGGAGTAGTCGCGGATGCGCTCCTTGAGCATCGGCTCGACGTAAAGCAAACGCTCGACGATTTCCTTGTTGACGATGTGCTTCTCGACAATTTCGTCGGCGTCGGCGGGGGTGACCTGAACGTAGAAAACGTTGTCAGGCATGACCTTGACGATCGGTCCCTGGGCGCAGAAGCCGAAGCATCCGGTCTGGATGACCTTGACGTCGGCTGAAAGTCCGCGTTCGTCGATCAACTTGCGCAGACGATCGATGAGCTCGTTGGAACTAGACGCATGGCATCCGGTTCCGCCACAGCAGAAGATGTCCTTCTTCGCCGACTCGATATCCTGGGTGTTGAGGCAACGGAGCGCCAGACGTCCCTTGCACTGCTCGTAATGCTTGAGCAGGGCTTCCTTTGAAGAAATCCTAGCCATTGTCTAGCCCCTCTGCTTGTATTCGTTGATAATTTCAACGGCCTTGGCCGGAGTGACCTTGCCGTATACCTTGCCGTTGACCACCATGACCGGTGCCAGTCCGCAAGCGCCGACGCAGCGCAACGCACTGATGGAGAAGAGTCCGTCCTCCGTCGGGCAGGTGTCGGCCTTGACGCCGAGCACGCGCTCGATTTCGGAAAGGACCTTTTCGGACCCCTTCACGTAGCACGCCGTTCCAAGGCAGACGTCGATGCAGTACTTGCCCTTCGGCTCGGTCGAGAAGTAGTTGTAGAAGCTCACAACCCCGGCGACCTTAGAAGTGGGCAGGAACATCTTGCCGGCCACATGTTTCTGGACGACATCAGGGAGATACCCGAATATCTTCTGAGCCCTGTGCAGGACCTGGATCAGACGTCCACTGCGTCGCGGATCATCGCGGTTTATTCCAAAACCGTCGATGAACGCATCGAGCTCCGCGAACTTCGCCGCGGCCGCCTCCGAAAGTTTATCGCACCCCATTTTCTCTCCTTGTGTTATGGAACAACAACTCGCATACGAATTGACTTTTTACCAACCATGACGCGGAACGACAAGTTTCCGCATACGTGTTTCAATTCAAGTTATCATAACTCGCATCGGAAATCAACCGCAAACCCCTCAACCGGGGCCGAGAAACAAGTCGCCTTGCATTGAAGGACGTAAAAATATATCTTGTTCGGCGTCAACGGAAAGGAATCGAATGGAGAAGGTAGTCATCATCGCAAACGGGGAATTCCCGTCTTCAGAACGGTTGCTCGACGAGCTTCGGAACGCGAAGCACCTGATATGTTGCGACGGGGCGCTGGCCCATCTCGCCAAAATCGGCGTGGTTCCGGAAATCACGGTCGGGGACTTCGACAGCATTCCATGCTGCATCGGCGTAGAAGCCGCAGGAGATGCCATTCACATCGCGGAGCAGGACGACAACGACCTTGAAAAAGCGCTGAAGGTTGTCGCCGAGCGTTTTGGTCTCGACATCGAAATCCTGGTGCTGGGTGCCGGCGGAAAGCGGGAAGATCATCTCCTCGGCAATATCTCGCGCATCGCAGATGCGGCCAGACGGTTCGACTCGATTCGCATGACCACGAACTATGGCACATTGATTCCCCTGCCCCGCCCTGGCCGGGTATCATGCAAAATCGGCCAAGCGGTATCAATAATAAACCCGGAGGCATTTCCCATAACGGTAACGGCGAGCGGAGTGCAATACCCGGTAGAGGACCTGGTGCTGGACAAATGGCACACGGCGACACTGAACATGGCGATCGGAAACGAAATAGGAATCAAATTCACGCCGAACGGCGGAACGTTGCTGATTTATCTAGCCGAATAGGAATGGCACCCCCGCCAAGACTCGAACTTAGTCTAAATGGACCAAAACCACTTGTGCTACCATTACACCACGGGGGTTCGACATAGCGCAACCATTGAATATACCTTTTTCCCTTGCGCTTTTCAACCACTGCCAGGGGGGTTATATTAGCGGGAAACATCCACGCATACAACACAAGGAGTAAGCGACATGCATCCACTCGCATTCGAGATCGGCCCACTCCAGATAAGATGGTACGGGGTCATGGCGGCGCTGGGATTCCTGCTGGCGACGCTGATAATCTACAGATTCCGCAAGCACGCGGATCTCTCCCCCGACGACGTGTCCACGCTTTCGATGGTCACTATCATAACCGGACTCATCGGGGCACGGGCATTCTATGTGATACAGTTCTTCGAGTACTACGAGAACAACCTGTTCGGCATCATACGAATCGACCAGGGCGGACTTGTCTTCTACGGCGGACTGCTGGCCATAGTCGGGCTCTGGGGGTTCTGCAAGATAAAGAAGAAGGATTTCGTGTGCACGATGGATATCGTGGCGGCGGCGCTGACGGTGGCCCACGCCTGCGGCCGAATCGGCTGTTTCATGAACGGCTGCTGCTACGGCGACAAGACGGATTCAATATTCGGGGTCCACTATCCTGTCGGTTCCGATGCCTACAATCAATACGGCGGAGCGGCCGTGCATCCGTCCCCGATATATGAGACAATAGAGAACCTGGCATTGTTTGGATTGCTCTGCCTGATGTTGCGCACCAAGAAGCGTGGGATCAGCATATCTGTGTACTTCATCGCATATGGCACGCTGCGTTTCATCAACGAATTCTGGCGCGGTGACAACAACCGATTCTTCTTCAACACGCTAACCATCGCCCAGGTCATCGGACTGGTACTGGTTCCGACCGGACTGCTGATGCTCTGGCACTTCGTCCATGCGAAACGGTACAAGGCGTAAACTGCTGGCGGAACGGCAGCACGACGGGTTGCGACTGGACCAGCTCCTGGCAGCCGGCATCACCGAATGCTCGAGATCGTTTCTGCGCAAACTGATCGAAGACGGAGCGGTCGAGATAAACGGCGAAACATGCGAAGTTCCAAGGCGGCAGATAAAAACCGGAGAATCGGTTTTAATAACCATACCCGATCCGGAACCGCTCGTACCAGAAGCAGATGACTTCGACTTCGAGATACTCTACGAAGACGATGTCATGCTGGTCATCGACAAGCCGGCCGGCGTGGTGGTCCACCCAGCACCTGGAAACACAGAAGGAACAGTGGTGAACGCGTTGCTCGGACGATATCCGGCGTTGCGCGACAGCCTGGACCAGTTCGACAACCGGCCGGGAATAGTTCATCGTCTAGACAAGGACACCTCAGGCGTGCTGGTGGTGGCCAAGACACCGGAATCGCAGTTTGCGCTGACGAAATCGTTTGCGGAACACAAGGTCTCCAAAACCTATCTGGCGATAGTTCGCGGGGTTCCAGAAAAACTGGACGGCGAAATAAGGACGTTGATCGGACGTCATCCCGTCAACAGGAAGAAGATGGCGGTGGTAGACCGCAACGGCAAGGAAGCAATCACCTGCTATCATGTCACGGACTGCGGATACATAGGACATGTGCCGGTGTCCATCCTCGAGGTAGACATCCTGACCGGGCGTACGCACCAGATAAGGGTGCACATGGCGCACATCGGCCATCCGGTGATTGGCGACGAGCTATACGGAGGGGGGCGTACAGGAATCGAGGCGGCGGAGCGTCAGATGTTACATGCCTATAGAATAAGGCTGCCACATCCGGTAACAGGGGAAACACTGAAACTAAAGGCCAAGATACCGGATGACTTCCAGGCGATGATAGACCTCATCGAGGACGAGCCCGGGGATATTCAGTAACTACCGCGGCTGGGTGTAGGCCCAATCGATCAGCTTCTTGCAGAACGCGTCGCGATTCTTGGCGCCCTTGAAACCGGCGACGCAGCCAATGAGGCGACGGCCATTTCGGTTGACGCTGAACGTCAGGCAGGAACCGGCGTCCCGCGTATATCCAGTCTTCATGCCGTCGACGCCCGGCCACCGCGGATTGACCAGACGGTTGACATTCACCAGCGTGGTCGGCTTTTTCGTGTTTTCCCTGAAAGTGAACGACTGCGTTCCGCAGGCCTTCATGACATCTGGATACTCAAGCAGGTGCTCGCCGAGACGAACCATGTCGATCGGAGATCCCATGTTGTTTTTCCCACTCTTGTCCTTCAGTCCGTTGGGCGTCGTGAACGTAGCCTTCAAACCAAGCTGGCGCGCCCGATTGTTCATCATGTTCACACACTTGGCGACATCACCGTCGCCGATAAGCGACGCGCAGGTGTAGGCGGCATCGTTGGCGCTCTTAATCATGGTGCCAAAAACAAGAGACCGCAGCGGGACTTTCTCTCCCGGCTCCAGATACATGACACCGGTACGCGGCACCTCCTTGAGTATATCCTTGGGGACAGCCACGGTGGAATCGAGATTCACGTTCCATCCTGAATCCATCCTCTCGAACAACAGAAGCATCGTCATCATCTTGGTCATCGAGGCAATCGGGACCTGCCGGAGACTGTTGTGCTCCCAGATGACGCGGCGCGAATCCACGTCAACCACGATGCCGCACATCTTCTCCGTTCCGTTGACACGGAAGTTAAGTCCCTGAAGCCCACTAAGCGTCTTGCGATATACGAACGGAGTGCCGAAACGCGGATTGTCGCTCTTCACGCGGTATGTTCTAACCGGTTTCGACTCGCGGCGATCGGGCTGCTTGGATATCTTGTCCTGCGAATTGGCGGACTTTGCGACATCGGCAGCGCGACCGGAATCATGAGACGCAGTCTTGCTTTCATCGTCCCCGTCCTTCGTGATGTAGACGAAGACAACCAAATGCACAACCAGCACCACCGCCAGAATCAGCAGTATCAGCGGGATTCCCGACTGGCGCTGGTTTTCGTACATGCTACTTTACCTCGAGAACTCCGTGCGCCACGGCACGGTTCATCGCCCCGACCAGAGCCATGACGGCCGCACGGTCGATGTTGGTGTGCTCGCCGGCCGCATAAGTCAACTTTGCGCTCCCCTCGGAACAACGCAGACCGACGAACGCCATGGCATGCGCATCGGCGTCCTTCCCCAGAGTACGCTCGCTGAAATCCTCGAGCTTGAAGAATCCAAACGTCCCGGTCTCGCGAATAGCATGGACAACGGCGGACAGAGGTCCGTTTCCCTCCCCCGTCAGTTTCACGCGGCG
>JAKSOH010000025.1 GCA_024405675.1 Victivallaceae bacterium | reverse complement strand
CGCGACATTCTGGCTGATTCTTCGATATCCAGAAACGGAACGCTGAAATACGACGGCAAGCCGCTGACCAGCGAACGGCTGCGTTTCGAAATCGACATGCGGCTCGCCGAGCTCGGCTATACCGGAACCGGTACCATATGCGCCGGCGGACTGCAGGCGGCATGCCCGCACGAACAGGGACACGGGGCGTTGTACGCGGGAACTCCCGTCGTAATCGATATCTTCCCAAGGTCCGACAAGACCGGATACTTCGGGGACATGACCAGGACCTTCGTCAAAGGCCAGGCCCAGGCGATCGTGAAGAAGGCGCATCGAGCCATATGCGAAGCCAAGCGTCTCGGCATATCGCTGGTGAGGATTGGCGCGGTGCCGTCGGAGATTCACGACGCAGCCAACACGGTGCTGGAAAAAGCTGGATTTACAACTGGAAACGGACCGAACGGGCACCATGGATTCTTCCACTCGCTCGGACACGGGGTCGGACTGGACATACATGAGCCGCCGCGGATTTCGCCAAACAACTCCGTCCCTTTGCGCGGCGGAGAAGCGGTCACCGTGGAACCCGGACTCTACTATCCGGAATGGGGCGGTGTGCGCCAGGAAGATCTCGTCTTGCTGACGAAATCCGGCCGACTGGTCACTCCGGTGACCATGGACGACACTTTGGAAATTCCCTAGGCCAGTCCGGCTTCCTTCAAATCTGCCATGACCTTGGAAAAACGCTCGGACAGGACCGTACGTTTTTCCATCGGCATCGCACCAGCGTTGCGAAAAGCCTCGGCGAGCTCGCCTACCCTGCCGTCCTTCGCCTTGTAGCTGGCACCGCCCTGCATCGCCGCCGCCAGCTGCGCCGCGAGATCGTCTCCGGACGGCATTCCGGACAATATTTCCTCCAGACCGGACAGCGCGGATTCCGCGGATTCGACGCTCGCCGCAATGCGACGGTCCAGTTTGCGCTTCGACTGTTCGTCTCCCGACATCGCCGATTCCACCAGCGTCGCCAACCTTTTGGCACCATTCAGGAGCTCGAGGCCGGACGGAGCCTGGTATGTTCCGCCGGAAGCGTACATATCGATGAGTTGTTCGGACACCCGCTGCTCGTCGGCGGCCAGACGACAACGTTCCGCGCTCCTGGCCACATCCAACGCGCGGTCGAAACGCTCCAGCGCATGCCATGCGTCGCCGGGCAGACGCCCGACATGAAGTTCGGACAGCCTCGTACGTATTTCATCCGCCCGCGCCGCCGACGCAATCGCATCCTTCGCAAGCGTGCCAAGTTCAGCCACCAGCTTCGCCGTCTCGTCGGCACGCCTTGCCGCCTCCTCGCGCATGGTGCAGAAGAAACGGTCCATGGCCGCGTTGAAGCGGTCACGCAATTCCGGCCAGGCCCGGCCGACCCTCGGCGCCGCCGAGAAACGTTCACGCAACGCGCGGGCACTTTGCAAATCTCCTGGTTGAAGCGCCTCGGCTTCCGCTATCATCTTTTCAATGACCTCGGTCGCCGCAGTGAATTCGCGTTTGCGTTCTTCGTAGACGGCGCCGCGCGCTTCGAAGAAAGTGTTGCACGCCTTGCGGAAACGCGAGTAGAGTTCGGCTTCCGGTTTGCCGCAATTCGGCAACGACTTCCATTTCGACTGGAGTTCCTTCAGAAAATCGCCGGTCGCCTTCCAATCGGTCGACGCAGCGAGCGACTCCGCCTGCTCGCACATCGCGGTCTTCTCTGTCGTTGCCGCTTCGCGCTCGGCACGCAGTTTGGCGAAGAAACTATCCACTTCGTTCGGCAAGGTGCCGACGGCCTTGGCGTATCTCGCCGATATCTCCTCGCTCTTCTCCCGGGGAACCGCGCCGAGCTTGTGCCATTTGTCACGCAGCGCATTCAGTTTTTTTGCCACCTCGCGCATATTGTCCCGAGGTCCGGCCGAAAGCTTCTCCAGTTCCGCCAGTATATCCAGCTTGACCGTGTAGCTGGCCCAGCGGTTCTGATCGAGTGTATCGAAATACATGGCGATGGCGTTCGACGCCTTGCGGGCCACCGCCCCATAGCGTTTCACCGCCTCCTTGCCGGCCCCAGACAACGATCGGCATTCCACGTCCGCAGCCGACTTGGCCTCCTTGAGCGCCATCATGTCCCCGGCAGCAAGAAGCTCCTCCAGTTTTGCGGCGAGCGCTCCAACGCGCTCGTCCGCAACCTTGGCCGCCACGGCCTCCGCCTCGAATCTTGAGCGTAATTCCGATGAACGTCCGGCATAGTCGGCATCGGCTTCGGGAGACGGCGTGAGCGAACGCCACTTCGCATCCAGCCGGTCCAGCTCCTCCTTCGTGGCGAACTCCCCCGCCGCGACCAGCGCGTCCAGTTCGGACAGGCAGGAGCGGAGCCTGGCATCGGACTCCATCCTCGCGGCAACGAGTTTCCTCGCCGTTGCCACCGCTTCGTTCCACTTCCGGTCGTAGAGCTCCGAATATTCCAGCGGTATCGTCGGTATCGCACCACGCTCGGCGGACAGTTTATCGAGCAATGCGTCCAATTCCTCCGGCGTCCTGACCTCGGCGGCGCCGAGCATATCTATTATCTCGCCATGACGGCGGAGATTCTCGCCAAACTCGTCGTTCATCTCTAACTCCCTCCTGACGGATGCATTCACGAAATATGTTTTCATGACAACATATACCGGAGTCATGGCGTTGACAAGTTGATTAGGAGCGCAGTGAAAGCTATATTACAAGAATGAAATACCATACAGGCCGTTTCCCGGCCGGTGCATCAGGAAAGGAATTCGACATGGCAAAGGAAATGACGTTCAAGACAGAGGTCGCCCAGTTGCTCGATCTCATGATAAACAGTTTGTACTCCAATCGCGACATCTTCCTGCGCGAGCTTGTCGCCAATGCCGCCGACGCCCTGGACAAGGCGCGCTTCGAGTCGCTGACCGCCCCGGACACGGCGCGTGACTGGAAAATCCGCGTCGACATCGACAAGAAGGGGCGCACGCTCACGATCTCAGACAATGGCATCGGCATGAGTGAAGAAGAGGTGGTCGAGCACATCGGCACCATCGCCAAAAGCGGCACCAAGGCCTTCATGAAAATGGTCAAGGAGAAGGGTTCCGATGGCGCCGACCTCCCGGAGATGATCGGTCAGTTCGGCGTCGGTTTCTACTCCGCCTTCATGGTAGCCGAAAAAGTCGAGATCAGGACAAAACGCAGCGGCGGCGACGCGCCCGCGGTGCTTTGGAGCAGCAACGGCACAGGAAGCTACACTCTCGACGAATGCCCGGACATCACCGAGCCGGGGACAGAGGTCAAATTGTTTCTCAAGCCGGACGCCGACGAGTACCTCGAGCGCTGGAAACTCACGTCCATCATCCACAAGTACTCCGACTACATCGAGTACCCGATTATCATACCGTCCGTCAAGAAAAACGAGGACAACACCGAGACCGTGACGGACGAGGTGGTCAACTCCCAGAAGGCCATCTGGCTGCGCCGCGCCTCCGAAGTCAAGGATGACGAATACAAGAGTTTCTACGGCCACATAGCCAACTACGCCGGAACCGAATACCTGAAGGCGATCCACATGGACGCCGAGGGGACCACGGAGTTCAAGGCCCTGCTCTTCCTTCCGAAGGAGGCGCCGTTCAATCCGTTCGTTCCCGAACTGCAGAAGCGCGGACTCCAGCTCTACGTCAAGCGCGTGTTCATTACCGATGAATGCAAGGAGCTCATTCCCGAGTACCTCAGATTCGTCTGCGGCGTTGTCGATTCCAGCGACCTGCCGCTGAACGTCTCCCGCGAGATATTGCAGCAGAATCCGCTTCTCGCCAAGATCAGGAATGCGGTAACATCCAAGCTGCTATCCGAAATGAAGAAGATGCTCGAGAACGACCGTCCGGCCTACGAGAAGTTCTTCCATGAGTTCGGAGCCATGCTCAAGGAAGGCATCCATACCGACTACGCCAACTCCGACAAGATAAAGGATCTCGCGCTCTACGAGACGATGAACGGAGAAAAGGGAAAGCTCGTCACGCTCGCCGAATACATTTCCGCGATGCCGGAGAGCCAGAAATGCATCTACTACCTGACCGGCGACAAGCGCGAGTCGCTCGAATCCAATCCAGGTCTGGAATATTACCGCAAGAACGGATTCGACGTCTTGTTCATGACCGATCCCATCGACGAATGGCTGGCCCAGTCGTTCTTCCAGTACCAGAAGAAGGACCTGAAGCCTGCCATCAAGGGGAACTTCGAGGGCGATGACAAGAACGAGGAACTGGCGGAGGCCACGAAGAAGCACGCCAAGCTCATCGCCGCGATCAAGGAGGCTCTCGCCGACAACGTGAGTGAAGTCAAGTTCTCGTCGCGTCTGATCGACAGTCCATGCTGCATCGTCACCGAAGGCGGTGCCATGAATCCGCAACTCGAGCGGTTGTTCAAGGCGATGAACCGCGACATGCCGGTGAGCAAGCGCATTCTCGAACTCAACGCCGGACACGTTCTCATCGAAAAGCTTTCGGCGATTGCCGAGGCCGGGGACCGGCCGGATGATGTCAAGCTCTACGCCAAGGTCCTGTACGACCAGGCGTTGATAACCGAAGGCAGTCCGATTCCGGATCCGGCCGGGTTCGCCCAGGCGATAACAAAGCTGATGTCGGAATCCATAAAGTAGAACAAACGGAGAGATGGTCGAGTGGTTTAAGGCAACGGTCTTGAAAACCGTCGAGGCGGCAACGTCTCCGAGGGTTCGAATCCCTCTCTCTCCGCCATTTTAAATTTCCCGGTCCCGAAAAAGGATGAGGTCATGAATATTTGCATAACGGCGGCGATTGCCATCGCCCTGTTCGGCGCGCCGATGGCCGCCATGGCGGACTCGCCGGCAAAACAGGTGAAATCGAAAATGGGCAAGACGATCGACGATCTCGGAATGACTCCATTGTCATTCGCCTCGGCGAATGGCGAAAAGCTGAACTACCGCCAGGCGGTGCTGGGTTCCGACGCCCCCGGCGATTATGCGTTGCTGCTCTTCCTGCACGGAGCCGGAGAACGTGGCGACGACAACATCAGCCAGCTGATAAACAATTTTCCCGACATCATGTCTTATTGCCGGAAATCCAAGATGAAGATCGTGGTGCTCGCCCCGCAATGTCCGGACGGCATGCAATGGGTGAACACGCCCTGGAGCGCAAAATCGCACACCATTCCCGAAAAGCCGTCGATGCCGCTGGGAATGGCGCTCGAACTGGTCGATGCCAAGATAAACGAATACAACGTGGACCGCTCGCGTATCTATATCACGGGAATATCGATGGGCGGATACGGCACATGGGACGCGGTTTGCCGCCGACCGGATTTCTTCGCCGGCGCACTGGCGCTTTGCGGCGGAGCCGATCTCGAGTGCGCACCGCGCCTGAAGGACATGCCGATAAGATTCTTCCACGGACGCAACGACACCATCGTTCCTGTATCGCGTTCCCGCGACATGGCAAAGGCTCTCGAAGCGGCCGGAAGCAAGAAATTCGAATACGTGGAACTTGACTGCGGTCACTTCGCATGGTGCATCGTATATCGCGACGCAAAGAACCTGGAATGGTTGTTCTCCCAGAAAAAGAAGTAGGGTCCGAAAGATGGAAGATAGAACGCTCAGCGTAATCATTCCGAACTACCGCACGCCGTTGCTGACGACATTGTGCATGCGTCTGCTGGCGAAGAACAGCGATCTTTCAAAAATCAAGGTGATCGTAGTGGACAACGACTCCAACGACGACTCGCTCAACTACCTGAGGGAACTGGATTGGATAACACTCGTCGAACGGCATAACATCACCGGAGAAAACGGGCCTGAGATGCATGTCAAGGCGCTGGATTTCGGCGTCAGGGAAGTGGACACTCCTTTCTTCATGATCATGCACACGGACACGCTCATGCTCGCTCCCGATTGGTACGACTACCTGATGGAACAAATCACATCCGACGACGACATCGGCGGTGTCGGCAGTTGGAAACTCGAGCAGATGTCGAAACTCAAGGTACTGGGAAAGAAGCTGGAAAACATTGTGCGGTGTCTGCTGGGCAAAAAGACAAAAGACCGCCGGCACTTCCTGCGCAGTCATTGCGCGCTCTACCGGACGGATGTATTCCGCAAATACACCGGCGGATTCGCCGATGCTCCGCGCAGGGGCATGACGGCTGGAGAGAACATCCATCTAGACATGGAAAGAAACGGATACCGGATGGTGTTCCTGCCGTCCGAGGATCTCGGCAAGCGCATACGCCACTTCAATCATGCCACGATGATACTGAATCCGCAGCCGGAGGCGCGGCGCACATCCGACTCGAAATGCAAGGCCAAGTTGCTCAAGGAGATTGACGCGGAGGGATTCAGGAAGATTCTCGAGGACGACTCGCTCGATCACCCGACAGTGAATCACCCCTAGTATCTGGTGGATCTGCCAGTTGGCATCCCCGTCGAATCATAGTAATATGTCGTATTTCCCGAACGCGTCGACCGCCCGGCCGGCATGCCGTTAGAATCATAATAGTAGGTCGTATCTCCGCTGGTGGTAGAACGCCCGGTCGGCATGCCGGTTGAATCGTAGTAGTATTTGGTATCGCCGGAACGCGTCGCGCGCCCCGTCGGCATTCCCGTCGAATCATAGTAGTTGGTTGTGTTGCCGCTGGTGGTAGAACGCCCGGTCGGCATGCCAGTGGAATCGTAGTAGTTGGTCGTTCCACCTCCGCAAGAGGAGCGTCCGGTCGGCATGCCGGTCGAGTCGTAGTAGCTGGTGCTGTTCCAGGCGCAGGCGGCCAACGCCGAAATCGCGAGACAGATGATGGTCAGTTTTTTCATGTCAGGTGCTCCTTTCGATAGCGGTTTCCCACCGTTACCATAACACATGCGCAACGCAAAGCAAACCTGCCGCCCAACAAAAAGGCGGTATTCCGCCTTTTTCGCACATGAAAAACCTTGCGTTACGTTCTATATTATCACAAAATAAGTTGTTTGAACGTCAGGAAGGAACCGACATGGACAACGAGAAGAAACCCAAACGGACGCTTTACCTCGCGGACTCGGTGCTCACGCCGGATCGCGACATCAGGCACGGCGCCGTTCTTTGCGAAGGCAGCCGCATCCTGGCTATCGGCGGAGAGTCCGGATTCACTCCGGACGGCACGTTCGAAACCGTCAGGTTCGACAACGCCTACATTACCCCGGGATTCATCGACACCCACATCCACGGCGCCGGTGGCTGCGACTGCTCCAACCTCGCGGAATCGCCGAGAACGCTCGACGACATGAGCGAAGTCCTCGGACGCAACGGCGTCACCACCTTCTTTCCCAGCGTCGTCTCCGACACGCCGGAACGAATGCTGGCAAACCTGGAAAAACTGGTTCGCGAGATGCGCCGCCCGCTGCGTGGGGCCGAAGCGGTCGGAATCAACGTAGTCGGCCCCTTCCTCAACCCAGAACGACGCGGAGCGCATGCCGCCGAGGCGGTGCGTCCGATCGATGTCGGACTGGCCAGGGAAATCGTTACAACCGGTGACGGACTGGTGAGGCTCATGACCTTCGCACCGGAGCTTCCCGGCGCCAGGGAACTAATCGAATATCTGGTGTCGGCCGGCGTGCAGGCATCCATGGGATACAGTCTGGCGGACGGCGACGAGGTGCTTGCAGCAATCGACGCCGGCGCCAGCCATTGCACGCATCTCTTCAACGGAATGCGCCCGCTTCACCAACGCGACATTGGTCTCGCTGCCATCGTGCTGACCAGCAGCAAAGTGGCGGCCGAACTCATCATCGACGAACGGCACATCCATCCGAGGATGGTGGACGTCGCCTGCCGCTGCAAGATGGCGCACCGCATCATCGGCGTAAGCTGCGGAACCATGGCCTTCGGCGCACCGGATGGAATCAAGTGTACCTCCGGCCCGGTTGAAATCAAGGCCAGGGACGGATACGTGAAGACGGACGACGACACCATAGCCGGCGCAATGTCCATGCTCAACACCGGTTGGCGCAGTCTCAAGGAATGCGGACACCTGGCGGAAACCAGATCGGCCCAGGCGGTAACCATCAACCCGGCCAAGACCTTCGGCATGAACGACCGTGGCACGTTGCTACCGGGACACCGGGCCGACATGGCGGTGTTCCGCTCATCGGATTGCGAGAACGATCATGCCAACGAACTAGTGGCCACCATCCGCAACGGCGAAGTTATATTCCGGAAATGAAGAACAACGAAGAATACGTGCTGCTGGACAGCGGCAACATGCGGAAGCTCGAGCAAGTCGGCCCGTATCGTCTGGTGCGCCCCGCCCTCAATGCCTTCTGGTCTCCTTCCCTTCCCGAATCGGAAGGGAACGCGGCCGACAGCGTCTACACCCGCCGCAACGACGGATCCGGCGGATGGTCCGGCCGGCTTCCGGAATCGTGGAATGCGAGATACGCAGGATTTTTGCTCAAGATAAAGCCGACCGGATTCGGCCATCTCGGCTTCTTCGCCGAACAAATCGACAACTGGAACAACTTCGCCAACCTGATTGGACCAGGGATGAACGCGCTAAATCTCTTCGGATATTCCGGCCTTGGCAGCATGGCGATGGCGCGCACCGGTTCCCGGGTCTGCCATCTGGACGCCTCCCCCTGCATGATCGAATGGGGACGCGAGATACAAAAACTCAATCCGGACGTTCCCGACGCAATACGTTGGATTTCGGATGACGTCCGCAAGTTCGTCAAGCGCGAGCTGAGACGCGGTTCGGCCTACGATCTCATAGCACTCGATCCCCCGACATTTGGCCGTGGTTCCAAAGGTGAGGTCTGGAAAATCGAGACCGACCTGCCGGCGTTGTTGCGCGACTGCCGCGAACTGCGCCACAAGGGACATCGTTTCAACCTGGTCGTCAGCATGCATTCCCCTGGATTTTCAATCATGGTGCTGGAACGCATGGTGCGAGAGGCCTTCGGGTCCGGAGAATCGCTGGAATCCAGGGAGATGTCCATTGCGGAAAGCACCGGTCACCGGTTGCCGGCCGGCATCTCGCTTACCTGGCGTGGATTCTGCGACTGATTACCTTGCCATGAATCTGCCGCGTCCGTTCGACTGCGGATGCTTCGGCAACACTCCGGAGAATGGACGGCGCACCCTCCCCCCGATCTTCTTTTCAGTTATGGCGAACGAATAGACTCCAGCAGGGATTCCATTCAGCACCACGCGTCTGGTGCAGTCGTCGGAGATCACCGGCGCAACGGTGTCTGGCGTCGCGTCCCTGCCGAAGGCATACTTAAACTCGAACTGCATATCCGGCACACTGCATTCCCATTCCACTCCGGCTCCCTTGGCAAGATTCCTGATCACATGGAGATTCACCATCCGGCGATGAGTGCAATCCTCGTAGCGATACCAGCCGAGAGGTCTTCCCAACATTCCGCGGCCGCGGAACATGTCGGCGTTCTCCAGGGAAAAATCCCCGCTGCCGGGTGCTGCGAACTTTGGCACGCGGCGTACGCTGTGCGGTGCGTTGTCAGGTATCAGCGCATCGATCATCGAATTGTAGTCATAGAAGAAATCGGTCGGGGAGTTGGTCCTGCCGTAGAATATGCAGGAGTGACAGGCCCCGGAGCAGCCGTTGACGCCGGGCGCCAGCGGCTGCATCTTCTCGTCAAGAGAGCAGTTGTGGACATGCAGCATCTTCTGGTTTCGAGCGTCGATGGCGCACATGCGCTGCGCATCGCCGACGGCGAAGCAACAGTTGTCGACGTGGACGAAATCGGCCCTGACACTGACACCGGAGGCCTTCTGGCCGATGAAGCAGATATTGGAGACGCGGTCGCCGCGTCCCTTGACCACTATGCCGTACTTGCCGTCGGCCACAATCACCGCGCCTCCGCTGCGTCCGATTACCTCGACGTCCGGCTGGACTATCTCCATGCCGTCCGGATAAGTTCCAGGCAGTAGATAGACCGAGTCGCCGGTCCTTGCGTTGGCAAGAGTCATCCAGGCGGTGGCCGGGGTAGCGCCGTCGGCCGAATCGCTGCCGCCAGGTGCGACGAACCGCACTCGACGGACCTTTTCCACTCCGGGAATCCTACAACCGTCGAGCGGCCGGAAATCGAAACGGAGCGGATCTGCGAAATTGGCAAAAAGCACATCCTCCGGAGTGCTTGCAAGAAGTTCATCTAGCTTCAAACCGGAAAACGACACCTCTTTCCCGAAATCGACCTTGTTGCCGTAGGTAAGCGAGCTCGTCACCGCCACCTTTCCCTCGATACCGACGCCGCAGGCATAGAAGCTGCGGCATCCGTACATGGTGCAGTCGCTAGAGCCGGTGAAATCGTAGTTGGCCGTCGAATTGCCCTCCGCCTCGCAGTCGATGACGCGCACCTTGGAGCTCGAGCTGATCTTGTATCCATAGTCATTGTTAAAGGAAAAGCATTTCGACAGCGTGCAGTTCCGCGAGTCGACGAACTCCACTCCAGCCGACTTGCGGCCGTGGTATCCGGTAAAGACTATGCCACTGATCTCCAGGTTCTCCGCGTTGCGCACCGTGATGGCGGAACCGCGCTCATAGGCAATCGACAACGTGCGGTCGTTCGGCGTAACGGAATCGCTGGTGGAGACATGGAGCTTTTGCGCCAGCGGACTGTAGCGCCAGCGCGAGCGAGTGTTGCCCATCTCCTCATCGGTGGCGGCCTGCGTATAATAGGACATGCTGTCCCGTTCGTAAACTCCGCACGCCGCGCGACGGTACAGGGCGCGAAAGACATTGCGGACTCCGGACAGGTTTCCAAACGCCGGCTGGTCGAAGTCGCCGCGCATCAACACGGTTCCCGGCATCGCGGCCCGTATCACGGTCCGTTCGGCATTGCCGAGTCCGTCGATTGCCAAATTCTCGTTGTATTCGCCAGGCAGGATCGTGATCACGTCGCCCGGCTTCATGCCGGCCACAGCCGCGCCTATGGTGGCGAAAGTTCTAACTCCTTTTCCCGAAGAAGCGTTTCGATCGACGACAAGCGATTCAGCGAAAACTGGAATGGAAGCTGCGACAGCCAACAGAATCGTCACAAATCTCATACGAATCACCTGGAGAGTTTCAACATGTCATGATTGCCACTACTATATCTCTCGCGCGCTATTTTGGCAATTGCCGGCGGCCGACTATACATTAGTCGCAAAACAAACAATTGAAACGAGCCGACCGAAAGGGAATACGATGGAAAAACTGGACCAGGAGCGGGCGAATCTGGATTCCATTGACGACAAGATTCTGCAACTAGCCAACGAACGTCTCGCGACCGCGAGGAGGATTGGCGAAATAAAGAAAACCATCGGCAAGGCGGTATCCGACCCCTGCAGGGAAAACGCAGTCATCGACAGGTTGAAGGCGAACAACAGGGGGCCGATGTCGGATGACGACATCGGGGAAATATGGAAGGCGCTCTTCGCCATGTCGAAACGGGAGCAGAACCGATGACCGACTCCTTGCCCGTGAATTGGCTGGATTTCCTCTCCGGAACCGATGTGCCGGAGAAGATACGGAACGTCATGGCCATGGTGAATGACGCAAGGGGATCCGCCACCATCTTCCCGCCGCGCGGCGAGGTGTTCACCGCGTTCGACCTGCTGGCCCCGGAGGAAGTCAAGGTGGTTGTCGTGGGACAGGACCCGTACCATGGCCATGGAGAAGCCCACGGGCTCGCGTTCTCGGTCAGGGACGGAGTGCCGATCCCCCCTACCTTGAAGAACATATTCAAGGAACTTCACGACGACCTGGGATACGACATCCCAAGTTCAGGAGATCTCACCGCCTGGGCCCGCGGCGGAGTATTGTTAATCAACAGCGTGCTTACGGTGGAATCCGGGCGCGCAGGGAGCCACGGCAAAATGGGCTGGCAAGGCATCACCGACGGAATAATTTCCGCGCTGGCGAACCGGATGAACGGACTTGCCTTCGTACTATGGGGCGGATACGCCATCGGCAAGCGGGAGCTGATTCCGGAGGACCGCGGCCATCTGGTAATCGAATCGCCACACCCATCGCCGCTTTCCGCGTACCGCGGTTTTCTCGGCAGCCGGCCGTTTTCCCGGGTGGAACGGCATTTCGCGAGCTGGAAATGGCCGAATTCGGCAGATGAACGACAGCTTTCGCTTGATTTGGACACTTCAAGGCGGTAGATTATCAAAATGACAGTGATTCAAATATTCCAAACGTTGAAACTGAAGGAAAAACAACGATGAAGCAAGAAATTCATCCCAAGTATGGTGAAGCCACCATCACCTGCGCTTGCGGCGAGGTTTGGCACGTCATGTCCACGATTCCGGAGCAGAAGGTCAACATCTGCTCGAAGTGCCACCCGTTCTTCACCGGCAAGAAGAAGTTCGTCGACACGGCGGGCCGCATCGACAAGTTCAATCGCCGCTACAAGAAGGCGTAGCCGGAAAAAGGCATGAATCGGCTTGCCGCTCCAGCGGCAGGCCTTTTCTTTATCCAATAACTCGGATTCCATCATGAAACCATCTGATATCGGCTCGTATATTGAAAAACTGCGCGGGAAACACAAGGAACTCGTAGACGCCTTGTCGGACCCGGCGATCTACGCCAAGGCCGACGAGTGCAGGAGGGTCAACCGCGAGCGCAGCAAGCTCGAGACGCTTTTCAGCGACTTCGACGCATGGATATCCACTCTCAACGACATCGAGGAGACTAGAAAGCTGCTCGCCGTCGAAGAGGACGCCGACATGCGCTCGCTCGCCGAAGGCGAACTCGCGGAAGCGGAAAAGAAGGCGGTGGAGCTGGAGGAGAAAATCCAGATCGCCCTGCTCCCTCCGGATCCGAACGACAACAAGAACATCATCGTCGAGATAAAGCCGGCGGCCGGCGGCGACGAAGCCGCGCTCTTCGCCGGAGAGCTGATGCGCGCCTATCTGTACTTCGCAGAAAAGCAAGGGTGGAAGGTCGAACAACTCGACCAGTCGACCACCGACCTAGGAGGTATCAAGAACGCATCATACTCGTTCTCCGGCGACGGCGTCTACAGCATGATGAAGTACGAATCCGGCGTCCACCGGGTTCAGCGCGGGCCGACCACCGAGACGGCGGGCCGGGTGCACACTTCCACGGTGACGGTGTCGGTAATGCCGGAAGCAGAGGAAGTTGAACTCGACATCAATCCCGAGGATCTGCGGTTCGATGTGTTCCGTTCCAGCGGTCCCGGAGGACAGTGCGTCAACACCACCGACAGCGCCGTGCGCGTCACACACATACCGACGGGGCTTTCCGTGGCGAGCCAGCAGGAGAAGTCGCAGCACAGGAACAAGGAAATCGCCCTCCGCATATTGTATGCGAGATTGCTCGAGCACAAGCAGCAGGAGGAGGCGGCGCGTCAGGCGGCCGACAAGCGTTCGCAGGTCGGCACCGGTGACCGCAGCGAACGGATAAGGACCTACAACTTCCCGCAGAACCGCGTGACGGACCACCGTTACGAGGTGTCGACGTTCGACCTGCCCAAGCTGATGGAAGGCGATTTCGGACTGATACTCAACCAGATAATGAAGATAGCCTGCGCCACGCAGCTTCAGAAGCTGCAGACTGAATAGACGATTGGGGGAAGCTACTTCGATTTCGCGCCCTGGCCGTCGACGACGACCGGGGCGTTTTCAGTTTCGACCGGAGACGGCGTCACCTTTTCGGAAACCGCGGCGTCCTTGCCGCGCATGAACGACGGAATCGGACTCCAACCGGCGATCCAGCAAAGTCCGAACCAGGCGAGAACCAGAATGGCGATTGCGCCGACCGCGATCAACCCGATATTTACGCCACGCCGCACAGCGCGGACATGCATGGCGTTGCGCTCGCCGTAATCGATTCCCGGAATTGTCTCCAGGACCGGAATGTACGTGAACATACGTCCCATGTCACCGGTGATGCGAAGCGAACGGTTGACGGCGCACCCTCCCGCCTCGAGAAACTTCGACAAGCTGCGTCGATGCAGTTTGACCAGGCTGTTCAGGACGACAGGTCCGCCGAAGATGACGACGATGGCCAGCACGAAAAGCAATACGTGCACGAACATCACCCCGGCCATGGACTTGATGATGAAAGCCACGGAACTGCCCAAGGCCGCGATGCCGATGCCGCCTCCCATGAGAAGCATCGAGCCGGAGACTGGCGACGAAGCCGGCTTGACCTCGGCGTTTACCACCGGCAGGCCCTTCTCCAGCTTGCCGAGTCCGTCCTGACTCTTGGTCGAGAAGAACTTGTCGACCTGCTTGGAAACGAACTGGCCGAACTTGACGAACGGCAGGATAAAGGCCTCCGTCGCCGATGCCGGCTGGATAATCATGTCGACGACCTTCGCCTGCCACAGGTGGCCGTCCGGGTCGATGAAGATACCGTACTTGCCGAGGAACAGGTTCTTGACGTTCCCGCTGGTGACGCCGGCGACGATGTTCATCTTTTCTTTCGCCAACTGGACCTCCAGGTACAGCGAGCAAATGTTGCTCTCGGATGCAATGCGCTTGTGCTCTGCTATGTTCTTGACCTTGGTGACCAATGTGAAGCAGCGTCCGTCCATGACCAGTCGTCCTATCTGCAGCATCGACGGGGTCGTGGACTCGAATATCCTGCTGATCGACACGTAGTGGTTCAGGAACTCGCGCATGTAGCTCTGGTACAGCACCAGTTTCGAAAGATCGACGCAGGTCTGGATGCATTCGGCGACCGAGCGATCCGCCTCGATGGCATCGCGCAATTCCGCGACCACGGAATCGGAACTCATTTCGCGCAGCATCGCGATGTCCTCGCCCTCGAAGAGACACTCTGGCTTCTCCGTCTCGTGCTTGCGGCACGACGACATCTGCTTCTTGAACGCCGTCCAGGCGGAGCAGCTCAGGACTCCATGCTCCGCGAACTCTCCGCCGATGGCCCCGGCCACCGCCGGATCCTCGGCGAAAGCCCGGGCACGGGCGGCCTTGAGCGGATTGACATTCCCGTTCCGTTCCAAGGTGCCGAAGTCAAGCACCATTTCCGTATTGGGATTAGCTATGGGCGCCGAGGCGAAGAACGCATCGACGCTCGCCGGATTCATCAGGTCGACGGCATCTCCGCCGGCCAGCCGGGCGCTTCCGGTTCCAGGGCAGAACGCCAGCAGCCGGCACGCATTGAAGAACTCGTCGAAGTCCTTTTCGATTGCCATATATTCGGAGTATACGCGCTCTGTGTCGTCACCGAAGGCCCGGACCTCCGGACTTCCGGATGCGTCCGCCCACGGGATGTAGGCGCGCACCAGGGTAACGAACTTGTCGAGCAAGGCCGAGTCGACGCCGTCCGCTCCGGAGCGATCGGCGGTCGCGCCGACATACTTCTTGACAAGTCCGATGAGTTTCGCGCCACGTTCGTCCAGCATCGCCTCGGTGACGACGCCGTCTCCGTTCCTGACCTTGCAGGCAAGGAAGGCGTCGCGGTCTTCGATCATGGAGCGGCTTATGCAGTTCTCTTCGCTCCTGCCAAGGTTCTTCAAAATGAATTTCGCCGCCGCGAGCAGCTTGGCCCCTGCTGGATTTGAATCGTCTATGGCGGAAAGCTTGAGACAATCCGACGACTTCTCGAATCCATCTCCGTCTCGCAACACGTCGAGCATCCACGCTATTTCCTTCTTGACCTCGTCCGGACGAATGTTGCCATCGTGATCCGAATCAAGGAGATTGAGAAACTTGCGATCGGTGCGCAGCAAGTCGATATCGATGCAGTTGATCGCCCAGTTGGCCTCGTCAAGGCTCAGTACGGCGCGCAAATCGTCCAGATCGGACACCACCATCTGACGTACACCCCCGATGCGGCGGAATTCGGTGTTCTTCGGCATGATACGTTCTCCTTCTTGAAACTTTTCAACTCCATTATGCAAATCTAATATAACACGCGAAAGCGCAGGCGCGAAACATCACGCGATGTGCTATAGTATGCACATGACCACTTACGCAACAAGAAAGGGACCCTCCATATGGTGCGATTCAACTACGTGAACGATACCCGTCACAACGGCGGATGCCTTGGAATAGTGCTAATCGTATTCGGCATATGCGCCGTCTCGAACCCGACCGGACTGATGGGCATGTTGACATGGTTAGCCGGAATATCCATGATCATCGCCGCCGTGACAATGCTATGGCTTGCCAGCTGCCCGATACGCATCTGGCGCACTCCGTTCTATGTCGTACCTGTGATGATGCTGCTCTGCGGTATCGTCGCCCTCGCCGCCCCGACAGGTGTCAATCTCCTCTGGCTGGTGTTTCTCGGCGCCGGAATGATATGGAAGGGAATAAAGGATCTCCTGCTGCTTGGCGTAGCGGTCCACAAGTATCGTCTGTTCGCCGACGGGGCGCTTTCGTTGCTCACGGGAATTTTCATGTGCACGGCGCCGCTGCTCACGCTGAACTTCATCGGCATCTATCTTGGTTGCCTGATGATTGTCAACGGCGTCTGCACCGTGGTTCGAAGCACGCCGAATCAGATGTAGCCAGGTTCAAGACAAATTCAAAATGGACGTCCGGCCACCTTGGCCGCGACGTCCTTTTTCCGTATTGGGAATCGGTTTATTCGAGAGTATCGATATAGCGAACGTACTGTTCTTCGTCCATGAGTCCGTCGAGGTCTTCCTCGCTGCATTCGCCCAGGCGGACAAACCAGGCATCGAGTTCGGGGGACTGGTTGACGAGTCCCGGATCGTCGAGCAGGTCGTCATTAACTTCGATAACCCGTCCGCCAACCGGTGACATCACATCCTCGGCCGCCTTGACCGACTCGACTCCGGCGACACGGTCGCCCGCATTGACATCATCGTCAACGCATGGAAGTTCGACGAACGTGACGTCGCCGAGTTTCTCCGCCGCGTATTCCGTGATTCCCACGATGGCCACATCCTTGCTGATGAACTCGACCCACTCATGCTGTTCCGTGTAGAATTTCATTTCTTTTCCCCTTCACCGAGTTGAACTGCATTGACTGCGAATAATTGACTAGGGATAAAAGATGTTGTCAAGAGTAAAACCCAGCGGGGAAGAAGAATTTCCTACGTATCGTCTTGAAAAAGAAATTAAGCTAAGCTAATTTATATGCGTCTAAATAAGAAGGAAACAAGGAGGACGAAATGGATTCCAGACCGCAGATCGACATGTCGAGCAGTCTCGAGGATTACCTGGAGGCGATAGCCGCAATCATCGAGACCGACAAACACGCCCACACCAAGGACATCTCGGAGAAGCTCGGAGTGTCGATGCCATCGGTCAGCAACGCTCTTCAGGCCCTGGCCGCCCGCGGCATGATCATCTACAAGTCGCACATGCCGGTGACGCTCACCAACGAAGGGGCCCAGTGCGCCGCCGTCATCACCAGGCGGCATCAGGCCCTGAAGCGCTTCTTCTCCGGGTTGCTAGCCGTGGACGAGACCGTCGCCAACAAGACGGCCTGCGACATCGAGCACCATATCGACGACACGGTGGTTGCGCGGCTGGTCGCCTTGCTGGAGGCGATAGACGCCCCTGAATGCGAGGACTTGCGTGCGCGTCTGGCAAAATTGATGCCGACGATAAAGATCGACCCCGAACCGACGAGCCTGATAGAACTGGACTCCATGCCCAAGCACACCCGCGGTGTCGTGGTCAAGGTATCCGACACGCTCAAGGGGCTCAAGAAATTCGCGAACCTCGGGATCGTGCCGGGAACTCTGGTGGAGATGGAAGGACATGCCCCGTTCGGAGGCCTCATCAGGATAAAGGTAATGGGAGCCAGTCTCTCCATGCGCGGCTCCGACGCCTCGCAGATATGGATAAAGCCGACGGAGTGATATCATGGCGGACCATAGGCTGAGAGTGGCGCTGGCGGGAAATCCGAACTGCGGCAAGACAACGATATTCAATCGTCTCACCGGCGGACACCAGCGGGTCGGCAACTACTCCGGAGTCACCGTGGAGCGGGTGACAGGCATATGCAAGCTCTCGGACGGGCATCAGGTGGAGATTGTCGACCTGCCCGGAATATATTCGCTTTCCAACGGATCTCCAGAGGAGCGGGTCGCGTTCTCCGAACTGATATCCGGAAAAATCGACCTTGTGGTGGATGTCGTCGACTCCGGCAACGCACAGCGCAATCTCTATCTCACCACCCAGCTGGCCGAACTCGGCATACCGATGGTGATAGACTTCAACATGATCGACGACGCCGAAGAGGCCGGACTCCAGTTCGACTTTCTCAAGTTCTCGTCGTTCTTCGGCGCGAGGATCGTCAAGACCGTAGGATCGACAGGATTCGGCATTCAGGAACTGCGAGGCGAACTGCATCGCGCGGCAACCGGAGATGCCCCCGGCCTGCCGATAGCCCCCAAGTTCGGTCCGCTGACCGAGGACGCCATAGCGCAGTTGGAGGTGAAGATTTCGGAAAAGATGCCGGCCTCGCTGGGGGCCGTGCCGCTCCGTTGCGTCGCGGTAAAACTTCTTGAAAACGATCCGCATCTCTGCGGACTGCAGGAATTCTCGGAACTGGCCCCGACGGTGCGGCGCTGGCAGGATGCGATTTCGGCGCGCAATGGAATCGGAATCGACGCGCTCATCGCCGACTTCCGCTACGGCGTAGTCGCGGGCGCCTGCAGGGAAGCCATAACCATCAGGAACGACAACCGGCGCCGG
>JAKSOH010000024.1 GCA_024405675.1 Victivallaceae bacterium | reverse complement strand
ATTGTCCGGCAGGTTTTCCGCCTTGTGTCCGACCGCCGTCTTCATGCCGCGTTCGGTCAGGCGGTCCCGGTTGGCGCTCGTGACCTCGTCGGAGCCGCTGGCGGTCGCGCCGAGTTCCATCGCGATGAAGGCGAGAGGGGTCATGCCGGCGCCGCCGGCGCCGACGAAATGTATCTTACCAGGAAGCATCAGCCTTTTGCCGCCATGAACTGCGTGTCGTGGAGTCTACGATACACACCGTTCTTTTCAAGCAGCTCACCATGCGTGCCAGATTCGATGATGTGCCCCTTTTCTAGCACGATTATCTTGTCGGCGTTGCGGATGGTGCTGAGCCTGTGGGCCACCGCGAACACCGTCCGGTTGGTCATGACCCTGTTGAGCGCATCTTGGACCAGCTGTTCCGTGATGGTGTCGAGCGCGCTGGTCGCCTCGTCGAGAATGAGTATCGGCGGGTTCTTGACGATGGCGCGGGCTATGGCCACGCGCTGTTTCTCGCCGCCCGAGAGCTTGAATCCCTTTTCTCCGACGATGGTGTCGTATCCTTCGGTATGGCGTCCGCCGACGATGAAGTCGTGCGCGTTGGCGAGCTTGGCCGCCTCGACGATTTCTTCCTCCGTCGCGTCCGGCGAACCGTAGGCGATGTTGGCGCGGATCGACTCGTTGAAGAGAATCGGCGTCTGGTTGACGACGCCGATGTAGCGCCGTAGCGAGGCGATGGAGTAGTCCCTGACGTCGACGCCGTCGATTTTTATGCTGCCGGAACAGACGTCGTAGAATCTCGCGATGAGGTTCGCCAGCGTGGTCTTCCCGGAACCGGTCTCGCCGACCACCGCGACGACGGATCCGCGCGGAATCACCAGGTCTACGTCGTCCAGGACCTTGTTCTCGCCATAGTCGAATCCGACGTGGGATATCTCGATCTTGTCGTTGAATCCCTTCATCTCGACCGGCGCCGGACTTTCCTTCAGGCTGCGGTCGTTGTCCAGCATCTCGAAATAGCGGTCTGCCGCGGCCAGCGTGCGCTGAATCATGATTACCACCTTGGAGAACTCGCGTATCGGACGGTAGGCCATGACGGCCGGCGTCAGCAGCGCCGAGAGCTGGGTGATGGTGATTCCGTCGCCATAGGAATAGATGAGGAACACGATCGCCGCGAGGACAGTGACGAACTCCATGAGCGGCGACACGAGCAGCTGGAGATGGAGTCCGTGGAACATCTGCCGCGTGTATTCGCGGTTGGCATCCTTGAAGCGCTCGTGCTCATGCTCTTCCTGGCCGTATATCTTCACGAGCCAGATGCAGGAGAACGATTCGTGCATGCGCGAGATTACGTCGGCGATCTTGGCGAAACTGCGCTTGTAGATCCGTCGTATCTTTCTGCCGAGTATCTGCATCGGCACCAGAATCAGCGGCAGGCCGATGATCAGGATGAGCGCTATCGAGAAGCTATTGTATTCGCGGCAGGCCGTCAGCAACGCTATGGCGCAGGCGATTATCTGAAGCGGCGCCGAGGTCAGATCCTCTATCGAGTGCGAAATCGCGTCCTCGAGCGCCGCAGTGTCGTTGCTGCAGCGGCTGATCAGGTTGCCGACATCCATCTCCCCGTAGAAGGAGAGCGACTGTCCCAACATGCGCTTCATTATGCCGTTCCTTAGGTCGGCCACGACCTTGAGTCCGACCGTCCTCGTGCAATAGCCGTTGAGGTATTTTGCGATGCACTTGAAGAACCACGCCGATACGAAGACTATCCCGTAGAGCGCGAATATCTGCCAGGCGACTCCGCCGCCCGGGTTGACGATGTCGAATGAATATTCCCTGGGCCAGGATATCTCGACTCTGGTGCCGACTATCCTGCACGGCAAATGGAATGCGCGCATCGTGTCGCGGGCTTGAGAGATGAGCTTGGTGAGCTGTGGATCGTCGTCCTTCTTGTTCAGCACACCGTCAATGGCCTCCGTCCGCTCGGCTTCCGTCATTCCGTCGTGCAGCACCGCCGATATCTCGATGGCCGCCGGACTGGCATGGCGTTCAGGATGATGATCAGCCACGCTGACGAGTCGCGGAACCATGACGATGCCGACGAAGAGCGACCCGCCGACCAGAAGTCCGCAGACAATCCCGATGGTCAGCATCTTCCAGTACGGCTTCGCGTACCCGAGCAGCCTCCAGTAGCTGCGGTATTTGCCGTTCGCGAGCATGTCGTTCGGCTACTTGCCGAGGAATTTCGCGATGGTCCCCACAACGAATTCGCGCTGGTCGCGCGGGCATTCGCCGTAGATCGGCAGCGCCATGATCTCCCCCGTGGTCTTCTCGGACACTGGGAAGTCGCCAGGCTTTCCGCCGAGGTTGGCGAAGCAGGGCTGCAGGTGCAGCGAAAGCGGATAGTAGACCGCGCAACCTATCTTGTTCTCCTGCAGAAATGCCTTGAGCGCGTCGCGTCGTCCGCCGGTAACCCGGATGCAGTACTGGTTGTATATGTGGCGCCGGTTCGCCTCGGCCTTCGGCAGGATGATGTCGTCCTCAGTGATGCCGGCGGCCGCGAACATCTCGGCGTATTCCGCTGCATTGCGCTGGCGCGCTTCGCTCCAGGAGTCGAGCAGCGGCAGCTTTACGGAGAGGATGGCGGCCTGGAGCGCATCGAGTCGGAAGTTCCCGCCGACGTACTCGTGGATGTAGGTCTTGCTCTGCCCGTGGTTGCGGAACACCTTGACGAGGTCCGCCTTGGCCGCGTCCTTGCAGGTCACTGCTCCGCCGTCGCCGAAACATCCGAGATTCTTGCTCGGGAAGAAGCTGAAGCAACCGTAGTCGCCGAACGAGCCGACGCGCTGTCCGTCGTACTCCGCGCCGATCGCCTGGCAACCGTCCTCGATGACGATGAGGTTGTTCTCCTTGGCCAGCGCCATGATGGGGCTCATGTCGGCGGCCTGTCCGAAGAGGTGGACCGGAATGATGGCCTTGGTCCGGGGGGTGATTTTCTTGGCTATCTCGGCAGGATCGATGTTGAATGTCACGGGATCGATGTCGGCGAAGACTGGCCTGGCGCCGACACGGACAATGGCCCCGACCGTTGCGAAGAACGTGAACGGTGTGGTGATGACCTCGTCTCCGGCGCCGATGCCTTCGGCCATCAGCGCCACAATCAGCGCGTCGGATCCGCTGGTGACGCCCACGGCGCCGGCGGTGGTACAGTACGCTGCCAATGCCGCCTCGAACTCGGAGACCTTGTCGCCGAGAATGAACTTCTGCGAATCGCAGATGTCCGAGATGATGGGAAGCACCTTGTCCTTGAACGTCGCGTACTGGGCACGCAAATCTAGAAGCGAAACTTGCATTTTTAAATCCTTTCGAAAGTGGATGTTGAAAACTTGTTCCTATTTTTTCATCAGGCCGTAGTATTTCCTGAGAAACGACGAGCATGGGCGAAGCGCCGAGGCGTCCTTTTCGCCGATGAAGAACGCGTAGCAGCCTTCGGCGGCATCCTTGCTGCCGGCGCCGATCGCCGTCGCCAGCTCTTGCATCATAGTGTCGCGCTGCTCCTTGTTCTTCGATATGTTCCTGACGCTGCGTTCGCCGAACTGGCTGAACACCGCGTCGCCGTTTTTCTTGAGTCCGACGATGCTTTCGGTTCCGACCGGTATGTCGAGTTCGCCGTCGAGCTTGCCGAGAATGGTCCTGACTCCTGAGAGGTCTGCTTTGGCCTCGTCGCAGAATTTTGCGAATTCCGTCTGGAGATTGCGTACCTCGTTCATGTCCGAGTCCTCGGAATACGGCTGGTCGGCCGCCGCCTTTTCGAGTGCGTCCTGGGTCTTCGGGTCGAGCGACTTGACGTATGCCGTTACGATGTCGGCCTTGCGCTTCTCCACATGTTTCTTGAATGCGGCGAGCCGTTCCTTGCGTTCCCTCTCCATCGCCTTCAAACGTTCCTCGGAGCGTTTGCGTTCCTCTGCGATTCGTTTCTCGGCCGCTTCGCGTTCCTTCTTCCTGCGGTCAAGCTCCTCCTGACGACGGTTCTCCTGCTCAATCGCCTGCATCTGCCCCTTGCGAATTTTTTCGCGGCCGACGACTCTCGATGCCTCTTCCAGCGGGGCCGTCATGGAAACGATGCGGAACACTTCGTCTCGCTCCTCGTCGGTGTAGGTGCTTCGGTATTTCGCGAAAAATTCCCTGGTCTTGGTCAGGACGACGTCGGGATTGCCCTGGTTGTCGCGGAAGAACTCGCGCAACTGCGAGGCCTCGTTCACCAACTGCCGCCGGGTGACCGCTGGCGTCGGTTTCACAACCTTCGGCTCCGGTTTCTTCTCGACTTTCTTTTCCTGCTTTGGCTTTTTCGCCGGTTTCTGTTGCTTTTTGCTTTTGGCGGATTTGTTGTCTGTCTTTTTTGCGGCCGGTTCGTGCTTGCCACCGAAGGCCGCGTAGATCTTTTCGCAGGTTCCGGATATCCCGGCCGGCGCCGTGCCGGTCATTGCGAGCACGTATCCGACGGCCAGCGCTAGGATGACCATCAGCGCCGCACCGACAAGAATCTTGAGTCCGATGAACGCCCCCTTCTTCGCCTTGTCCACGTCGAACCGGTAGGTCCCGTCCGGATACATGACGAAGCCCTTGAAAAACGAGACGACGACGGATTTGATGACCTCCATGTTGCGCTTGAATGAAACGTCGCTCTTCTTCTTGTATTCCTCGAGGTCCGCCAGGAGCTCCTCCGGCGTCTGGTAGCGCTTGTCGATGTCGCGCGCCATCATCTTGACGATGATTGAGTTGACCTCGTCGGGAATAGTCGGGTTGTACAGCTTCGGCGGCTCCAGGTTGCCGTCGACATGCATTTGGGCCATTTCCTCGGCCGTTTCCGCCATGTATGGGAACCTTCCGGTCAGGAACTGGTAGAATGTTGCGCCGAGGCTGTATATGTCGCTGCGCACGTCGGTCGGAACGCCGGTCAGTTGCTCGGGGCTTATGTACTGAGGGGTTCCCATGACCTCGGTGTCGTTGCTGGTTGTGTCGCTGGCGCTCGCCTTGCGCGCCAGTCCCAGGTCGGCCAACTTGGAGAATCCGTTGGCGTCCTGCATGATGTTGTCGGGCTTGATGTCCTGGTGGACCAGCCGCTGCTCGTTCCAAGCGCAGGCGAGGGCGCTGGCGATTTCGGAAATCACCTTGACCGCCTCCTGGCAGGTCAGCACCGTACGCTCGGCCAGTATCTGCTTGTAGGTCTTGCCACGGATGAATTCCATCGCGAAATAGAATATCCCGTCTTCCTTGCCGACGGCATAGGCCTGGACGATGTTGGGATGGTTCAGCTTGGCCGCGGCGCGGGCCTCGTGGATCAGCCCGTCGATGTATTCCGTGTCATTGATGAATTCCGGGAGCAGGACTTTCAGCGCCACCTCGCGGTCGAGCGACAACTGGCGCGCCTTGAATACAGCACCCATTCCTCCTCCGCCGAGCTTCTGCTCGATGAGGAAATCGCCGATGACCACTCCAGGACTCATGTAGTCCGCGGGAACTTCCACGGCGGAGCCGCAATTCGGACAGGAAACCATGCTTCCTGTCATGGCGTCGCCGGTCTGGAACACCTCCTCGCATTTGTCGCAGTAAACTTTCATCACGCTACCTCTTCTATTCGTCGAAGTGATACCTGATCACGGCGGTCCGCCTCAGCCTGGCGATGTAACTGTCCGCTATCTCCTGCCGTGACTTCTTCTCCATTTTCTCCCGCACCTGCTTCTGCACCTCCTTGAACGGCGCCGTCCGTTCCGGAACGTGCTTCCGTATCCGTAAGAACGCCGTTCCGTCCGGCGTTTCAATCGGCCCAAAGGCCAGCCCCTCGTCGAAGTCGCAGATTACATTCGCGAACTCCTTTCTCAAACGCCTGACGTCCAACATGCCTATCGATCCGCCGTCCGCCGAGTCCGGCGAGTATCTCGCCACCATTTCGTCGAACAGGGAGGGGGACTGGCACAGCGACTCCGATATGTCCTGCACCGCGAGGTCGTAATCCGGCCGACGCTTGTCCAGCAGGATCATTCCCAGTTCCACCCGCTCGCCGGTGGTGAACTCGGCCAGGTTCGCCCTGTAATATTCGAAGACCTCTTTAGGCGTCAGCTTGGAGTGGATGTGCTGTTCGCGGAAGATCATCATCTGGTAGATCATCGTCTCCTCTATCTCCTTGCGAAACTGCTCCATCGTCGTTCCCGCCGCCTTGAGCTTTTCCTCGAAACTCCGGCGCGTTCTCGCGCCATATTTCGCGGCGGCCTCCTCTATCTGCCCCTCTATGTCTGACTCCGGTATCCGAATCTGTCCCTTGCGGTAGTCGGCGACGACCAGCTTGCGGTTTATTATGTCGTCGACCGCCTCTCGCCTGACTTCTCGGACTTTTTTCTCCAGTTCCTCGCCTTTGTACACCGAGCCGAGCTGGTACTCCCTGGCCTGCGTCCTCGGCAGGACGTCCATGAGACTGATCGGTTCGCCGTTGACAGAGGCGAGAATCGAATTGTACTCCTGTCTCGTCTCTTCCCCGGACGCGGATGCTAACGCCGCCGCCACAACCACCATTGCCATTTGACGGAAAACGGTCATCGCAAGCCCCCGCGCAAAAACGGATATTATATCTATTTCTTAGATATAACATAGGTCTCAGGTGAGAAATTTTCAAATGTTTTCCTTCTCAAAGACAAGTAAGGAATGCGTTGATTTAAGCGCAAACCGGTGTATTTTTCTCGGTGACAGAGGCCATGCAATGTCAATAGAACCAGAGGAGGCAGGTCATGACAGATAGGATATTTATGGCGGCGCTGGCAATCGCAATTCTAGTGGTGCCAGGATGCCGGTCGCAGGAGATTAACAGTCCGCTGGCGACGGATCCGGATGCCAAGAAAATGATGATGATTTCCGTGAAGCCGTATGATCCAGGCAAGGTGGACTACATGATAGAGGAGGCCAGGCGTTCCACCGAATCGACCGGCGTGGACATGAAAGCTTTCAAGTTCGGCATCTATCCCAGCAGCTCCATGGCGGAGATAGAGCGCGACGCCGAGAACTTCGGCAGGATAAGGCAGGAACTCGAGGGCTCCGGAGTCAAGGCTGGCATTCTCTTCGTCGTCAGCGTCGGACAGGGCTGGGTCGTCGGCCCGGCTCCAATCGAACCGATGGAGTATTCGGTAAATCAACTCGGCGAGCTGAATTACCGTATCTGCCTGCGCGACAAGATGTTCCGCAAGCATATCTATGACTCGATAGCGGCTTTTGCGCGCCGCCGACCGACGTTCATACTGATGGATGACGACTTCCGGATGATCAACAACAGCAAGTATGGCACCGAGTGCTTCTGCGATTCGCACATGAAGATATACAACGGGAAAATGCCGCGCAAGTTCGCGTCCGCCGGGGAACTCGTGGACTATCTGAAGCAGGCGCCGGCCGACGATCCGTGCGTGAAGATATTCGAGGCCGAGCGCCGCGACATGCTGCTCGACCACGCCAGGCTGATACGATCGGCCATCGACTCGGTGGATCCGTCGATTCCATGCGGCTACTGTTCGGGCGGCGGGGAATACCTGACCGCCGGCGATATCGCGAGGACGCTCGCCGGAAAGAACAAGTCGTTCATGCGCATCCACAACTCCAACTACATGGAGCTCGAGCCACAGCAGTTCAATCTCGTGATGTATCACGGAGTGCTCGGCGCCAGGGCGGCAGGGAACGTGGACTACATCCTCGACGAATCCGACACCTACGCGCGCAGCCGCTACCACAAGAGCGCCATCAGCATGCACAGCCACATCGTCGGCGCCATCCTGTACGGCTGCTCGGGGGCGAAACTGTGGCTGGATCCGTTCATCAACCTCGAGGCCAACGAATCGAACAAGGGCTACGAGGAAATCATGAAGGCGAACCGCAGGTTCTACGACGCGCTGCTGGCGGAGATGCCGCATGTCACGTGGCAGGGGCCGGCGACGCCGCTCGTGGACTACAAGTCGCGGTTCAATCCGGCGCGGGCGAATGAAAACGGAATGGGCCTTCTGTTCGACATCCAGACCTGCCAGCTCAACCGCTTCGGAATTCCAGCCCGGTACGAGTACGTCGGCGACAGCGACGTCTACGTTCTCAACGGTCAGCTCGCCAGGGCCATGACCGACGACGAGTTGAGGAAAGTGCTGAGTTCCCGCGTGGTGCTCGAGGGAAAGGCCGCCGTCGAGGTCGCCCGCCGCGGTATGACGGAGTATCTCGGGTGCGTTCCGAAGCTCAGCGATAAGTTCTATCCGGCGGTCGAGAAGATGACCTACGGTCCGCGTTACAGGATTCCCATCCACTCAGACGGCACTGTGCCGAATCTCACAGATGTCGCTCCGTCGGCGGAGATACTGACCATGGTCGAGGTTTCGCCCGGAACCGAGGGCAGGGGCGATGTCCCGGGACCTGGAACCATCCTGTACCGGAATCCGGCCGGCGGCACGGTCGTCACCAGGGCGATGCCAGTCACCGTCTCCAGGGTCAGCGACGAGCTGCCGGAAGTCAAGATGCTCCTGCTGGACATCTTCCGCCGTATCGATCCCGGACTCATCCGCTTCCACATCGGCGAGGAACAGCCGGTTCATTTCCGTTGCGGCTCCCACGATCGCGGCGGATATCTGCTCGCAATGGTCAACCTGAGCTTCGACGCGATGACCGAAATCGACTTGCGCACGCAGGAGAAGGTGAGCTCGGTGGAATTTCTCGACGGCGACGGCGTGTACAAGCCGCTCGACTTCAAGGTTACCGGCAAGGGAATAGTCGTCGACCGTCGTCTCGACTGCTACGCCCCGCTCATATTGCGCGTAAAGTAAAAACGAAGACGCCGCCCGGTTGCCGGACGGCGGTTGGATGCTATTTCTTCAACGCCTTCTCGACCGCCTTCCAGGCGAGCTTGGGAAGGCGGTATTCGTTTACCAGACCCTTGTTGTTGAAGCAGCGCGGGGTACCCAGCAATTTCTTCGTGGTGGCGCAAGTGCGCATGTCGCAGTACTGCCACAGCGAGGCGCCGGAGAAGTCGTCCCTTGCCTTGATCTCCCGGATCACGGTCGACGCATAGTCCGCCTGGTACTCCTCCGACCAGCGCAGGCCGCTGTGGTCGCCGTAGAGCGCGGCGCATCCGATCTCGGTGATTATGATCGGCTTTTCGGGGAATATTTCCACGAGTGCCTGCAGACGCCGGCCGATGGCCGACATGTCACCGGTCGTCAGATTGTCGTCGTACCAGTCCGGGTAGGTGTTGATTGAGACGACATCCATGTCCCGGATGCACTTGTCGTCCTGGTTCTTGTAGGTCGCGAACGACACCGGCCGGCTGCCGTCGAGCTTGTGCAGCGTGTCGCGGAGCCGCGTGGTCAGCGGACGCGACGATTCGAGATCGCTCTGGCATTCATTGAGGAATCCCCAGATGATGACGGACGGATGGTTGAAGCTCTTGCGCACCATCTTGCGGCATTGCTCCTCCTGCCGGTCGCCGAACACGGCGTCGGTCATGCTCTCCTCGATGTTGCCCCAGCCGAGGGCCTCCTCCCAGACGAGCAGTCCCAGTCGGTCGGCGATGTCGAGCATGATATCCCGTTGCGGATAGTGGCTGCCGCGGATGAAGTTGAACCCCTTTCGCTTGATTGCGACGAGGTCGTTCCAGATCAGTGATTCCGGCGTGGCCGGACCGAACTCCGGATGCGCCTCGTGCCGGTTGACACCGAGCAACTTAACCGGCTTTCCGTTCAGCAGCAGCCGGCGTCCGCTCCAGTCGAGGAAGCGGATGCCGAAGGTTGCCATGGTGCCGTTGATTGTCACCGTGTGCAGGTTGGGGTGTTCGGGAGACCAGTATTTCCATTTCGGCACGGGAATCGTCAGCGTCTTGCTCCACGGATAGACTGTCGTCGTTTTCCCGTCGAAGGATATCTCCAGTATCTCCGGCGCCGGCGGAACGGCGTGAAGCGAGATGCGCACGGTTCCCGGCTTTTTGGCGAGCGGTGTGACCTGTATGCGGTCTATTTTTCCTGGGACGAGCCGTTCGATTGTGACGGTGTCGTAGATGCCGTTGTATCCGTAGAAATCGTAGTACGGGCGGAACACGGAGGACTTCGAGTCGTCGCGGAAGTTGTCGGTGACGATGAGCAGCGTATGTTCGCCTTCCTCCCCGGCGTCGAAGTCGTATTCCTCGCGGGTGTAGGCGAGGCAGCTCCGGCCGATTTCACGGCCGTCCCAGAACACCCGCGAACGCAGGCCGGCGGTCACGCGCAGCCGCACCTCGCCACCGATGGACACCTTCTTGCGGAAGGATGCGTAGCCTTCGCGCGAGAATCTCTCCAGCAGGGCGTCGGCGCACGCCGGAACCACGACGACTGTGTCGCAGTCCGGAATCTCGTTCGTCGCGGAATATCCGAAATCCCAGAGCCCGGCGAGCTCGATCTCCAGACCGCTTGCCGTGAATACGTTTCCCACCCGGTATCCTATGCCCTATTCCCCTTCCTGCCGCTTGACGGGGAACAGGATCGGCACGTCGAAGAACGTCAGGTTCGACGTCAGGTAGCACATCGGCGTGAACCACATGATTTTCTCCTCGCCGTTCGGGAAACGGCATGGAACGTATCCGGAGACGTCGTGGAAACCGAGCGGAGCGGCTCCGCTTTCGAAGAAGCTCCAGTCCGGATACGGCACGTGCCTGAGGTCGGGATACAGCCCGTCCCCGTCCGGCTCGCCGATTTCCAGCGTCGGCAGGCCGGCCGGCATCATCGGCGGGATGTATCCGGCCGGGACGCTCTTGCCGAAATCGGTCTCCGGACGGTTCCAGTAGTTCTTCATCGGGGCGAGGATGAGCGGACCGTAGCGCAGCGCGTTCATCCGGGTCCTCTCGTCGAAATCGAGGGAGTATCCCACGCGGCCGCCCAGGCGGAAGGTGCATTCCCCGGCCGATTCGAAGACGTCCAGCTGCGGCCTGCGTATCCAGGTCGGGACGTCGATGTCGACCGGCATGTCGGTGTTGCGCACCGTTATCACCGCGTTGCCGTTCTGCGGGTATACCGTGGAGATGACGACTTCCGCGTCGCCGATCCTGAAGGTTCCGGGAATCAGCATGTTGACATGGATCCGGCCGTCCCGTTCGGTGACGGTGTGGCGGGCCACCCCGGACATCGCGAGTCCGGCGTGATGCGTGCAGCACCACCATGCCTCGCTCACGCTGCCCATGCGGTATCCGGTCTCCATCTGGTCGCGGTGGCCGAAGCCGCCGGTGACGAACTGGTTGAAGAACAGGGCGTTCCACAGCGTGTTCTCCGCGACATGGTAGGCGTCCTTCGCCCCCAGGTATCCGGCGTTGAGGTTCAGCATCAGCCAGTCGGCGATGGAGCATCCCTCGTTGCGGAAGCTGCGGGGGTAGAGTTCGGACACGCCGCCGTCGATCGACGGGAAATGCTGGGCGATGCAGTACCGGCGGAAATGCTCGGGCTTTTCATTGAACGACATGTCGCCGGAGTAGATGGCGGCCAGTTGGAACCCGCGCATGGTCGACGTGTATCCGTGTGAGTGCGTGTTGTTCGACGGCTCCGCCGGCGTGCGGTCCAGGTGCCACCTTATGAAATCGAGGCAGCGCGGGTCGCGGGTCGCGCCGTAGAGCAGGGCCATCGGTTCGACGATCCAGTTCTCGATGTTGTACCAGCCGTCGGTGAAGAACTGCTCATGGATCTTCTTTTCATTGGCGAAGACGAACTCTGCGATTCCGATCGCCGCGTCCAGGCCGCGGCTGTCGCCGGTGAACTGCCAGTAGCGCAGCAGCGCGGGGAACAACCGGCTGGGGGCGGAAGTGATTCCGTCCTCGACGGCGATCGGACTGGTCGGCTGCGCCTGATGGATGCCGAAGAGTCCGGACGGCTGGCGCATGCGGAGTATCCGGTTGAAGAGCTCGGTGAGGCGCTCCTCCCGGCGGCCGTCGACGCCTTCCATGGCGGACCAGACCTCGAGGACGCGGCCGGTCAGGTCGCCGACGCACTGGTCGGCGTGCCTTCTCACGGCCGGCGGACGCTCGAGGTCCATCATGATGAAGTCTAGCGTGTCCATCGGGTAGGAATGGGTACGGCTTCTCACCAGCCCGATGCGCGTCTTGAAAACGGATTCCGAGAGCAGCGGTTTCGAAAGATGCATGATGTTTTCTCCTTAGTATTGTTCCTTTTCGATGCAAAACCTATTTTATCGAAATCATCACTATTCCTATCAGGACCGCACAGAGTCCGGCGAGTCCAGTCTTCGAAATCCTCTCCTTGAGGAAAACAAGCGAGTAAAGCGAGAATCCGCCGACGCAGACGCCGATGCCGATGGGAAACCCGAGTCCGCCCGCGTGATGGAGCGCCAGCCGGTCCATGCCGGGGAAGAACAGCAGGTAGCTCGCCACCAGCTTTTCCGCAATCAGTATTCCGACGATGGTGAAAATCTTCGCCGATCCGAACTCGCGCAACCTGACCTGGCGCGGCAACGAGAAAACCGAAAACGCGAGGAATCCCCCGAAGAACATTCCGATGGAGCGGAACATGGAACTCGTTCCGGCCAGTTCCGGAACGAACGAGGGATAGGTGCAGAAGCAATGCGTAACGGCGACCAGCAGGAATGAGAGGAGGGCGGCCGGCAGCCAGTCATTCTTGGCGACGCGGTCCGTCGCGCCGTCCTTGCCCATGCCCATTAAGAAAATCCCGGCGATGATGAGAAGCAGTCCGGTTATCCTGACGACCGCCGGGTCCTCGTGGAAGAACAGTATCCCCATCAGGAACGAACCGATCATGCCCGACTGCAGGATGGCCCATATCAACCCATTGGGTCCCTTCGCCATCGCCCTCGACGCCATGACGAAGGTGAAGAAATTCGCCGTTCCGGCCAGTGACGTGCTGATGAACGCGTGCCACAGGACCTCGGACGGATGGCTCTGGAAGTCGCCGGCCAGCAGCGAGCATACCAGACTGATTGCGGCGCAGGCGAGGAAAAGCCATCCCTGCACCAGGTCGAAGTTCAGCTTTCTCGACGCGCAGTAGCTGACGCATATGCCTTCCGCATTCCAGGTTATTCCTGCAAGGAAAACCAGAAGAAGCCCAGCGAGCATTTCGCAATTCCCCGTTTGTTGGAAAATGATGACGTTCCCATGTTTTTCCGGCGGTCCATCCAGATGACGCCAATCGCCGCAACACTCCTACTATTGCGGGGGGATTGCGATAAGTCAATTGTAATTTTGTAACAAAATATTGAACAAGCTTATCATGCAGTCAAGAATATTCCTTTCTTGACAACGACTTGCACTGAACTAACATGATGCCATATTATTGTCGGTATGAAACCAATGCCGCAACCAGGGTGACGCCATGCCGGAAAAGGACGGGGAATTTCTCAACTACATCTTCTCCAAGCAACATAGCAGCAAACTGCAGGTGTTCGTCCGTTCCACGGGGGAGTTCAATCTGTTCCATATAGACCAGTACTCGATGCACAGGGAGGCCGGATTCTCCGAACTTTTCTGGGTGTGTGACGGAGCGGGGTTCTTCCATTACATGGGCAGGAAGGTCCGGGTTTCCCCTGGACAGATCTGGTACTATCCGGTCGGATCCGATCATTTCTACTATCCGTGCGGCGACCACTTCCACTATTTCTGGCTTACGCTGCAGGGCACGACGCCCGACCTGTTGTTCAAGATGCTTTCCATCGCGCCCGGGATGTCGCAGGCCGGACCATGTCCAGTCGAGCTTTTCCAGAGACTGGCGACCGAGATATCCGGTCTCGAGGCGTCAGATTCCGCCGCGATGCTCGCCACCGCGTTCAGGATATTGTCGCTGGCCGCGGTTCACCCGGGCGGAAAGATGAACAAGACCGACTACGTCGACAGCGTGAAGATGGTCATCGACGACGATTTCGCGAACCGCCAGCTGACGGTGGAAAGCCTGGCGACGAGCTTCCGCGTCCACCGGGTGGTTCTCAGCCGCTCCTTTTCCGCCCGCTACAAAGTCGGCATATGCGAATACATGCGACGCCGCCGCGTCTCGGCGGCAATCGGCCTCCTGGAGGAGACGGACCTGCCTGCCGCGGAAATCGCCGGCCGGTGCGGATTCTCGTCCCCGGAATATTTTTCGCGCGTGATTCGCGAAGCTACCGGTCATCCGCCGGCCAGATACAGGCTGCTGCATGCGGCGAAGAAAGGGTGAGTCCCGTTGGAATACGCCGCGGCGTCCGGCTATCTTACTGCTTGAAATACGGAGGAACCCAATATGATTTTCTATTTCAATCGCAATACCGATCCCGCCTTCAACCTGGCGCTGGAGGAGACTCTTGCGCGTCGCGGAGAGAGTTTCCTGATGCTCTGGCGCAACTCGTCCTGCGTCGTCGTCGGCCGCAACCAGAACACGCTGGCCGAAGTCGATATCGAGGCGGCGCGCCGCGACCGGGTGTTCCTGGTGCGTCGCATGACGGGTGGCGGGGCGGTCTACCACGACCTGGGGAATCTCAACTTCACCATCTGCGTGCAGGGCAGGGTGAACCTGGAGTTCCAGCGCCACGCCGCCCCGGTGGTGAGCGCGCTGCGCTCCATGGGGATCGCCGCCGAGTTCTCCGGCCGCAACGACATACTTGTCGACGGCCGCAAGATATCGGGCAGCGCATCGAGTTTCCTCGATGGATGGACATTGTTCCACGGCACGCTGCTGTTCGACGTCGACATGACCATGCTGGCGAAGGTGCTGCGTCCGGATCCGGACAAGATCCGCAGCAAGGGCATCAAGTCGGTGAGGTCCAGGGTGGCGAATATCCGCGAGTTCCGGCCGGATCTTGACATGGACGGATTCCTCGGCGCCTTTTCCGAGGCGGTCAAGCGCGAGCTGGATGTCGGCGAGGAGTCGCCGGTGCCAGTGGAGGCCGTGGCCGCCGCGGAGCAGCTGGCCGACCGTCGGTACCGCACCGACGAATGGAACATCGGGACCGCGCTGCCGTTTTCCTTTGCCAAGCAGCGGCGTTTCCAGGCCGGCGGAGTCCGCGTGGAACTGGACGTGAAGAACAATGTCATCGAGACCTGCCGGATATCGGGCGATTTCTTCGGCACGCGTCCGGTTTCGGAACTCGAGGCCATGCTGATAGGATGCCGTTTCTACAGGGCCGATGTCGCGGCCCGGCTTTCCAAAGTGGAGGTCGGGGAATACATACACGGAGTCACGGCGTCCGAGCTGTCCGGCCTGTTCGAATAGAAAAAGGGCGGAACCTCGTGCAAGGTTCCGCCCGGTCGTCGTTCCGTATCGCTGGAACTACTTGAAGTAGCGCTTCAGAAGTCCCTTGAACGCGCAGCCGTGCCTGGCCTCGTCCTTGGCCATCTCGTGCACGGTGTCGTGAATCGCGTCGAGTCCGAGTTCCTTGGAGAGCTTGGCGAGCTCGAGCTTCCCGGCGCAGGCGCCGTTCTCGGCGGCGACGCGGGCCTCGAGATTGGCCTTGGTGCTGGCGGCGACGACGTCTCCGAGCATCTCGGCGAACTTGGCGGCGTGCTCGGCCTCTTCGAACGCGATGCGCTTGTAGGCCTCGGCGACTTCCGGGAATCCCTCGCGGTCGGCCTGGCGGCTCATCGCCAGATACATTCCGACTTCGCAGCACTCGCCGTTGAAGTTGGCGTTCAGTCCCTCGATGACGCGAGCGTCCACACCGCGGGCGCAACCGACCTCATGCTCGGTCGCCCAGGTCATGGTATCGCCCTGCTGTTCCTTGAACTTGCTTCCGGCGGCTCCGCACTGCGGGCACTTGGCCGGCGGTTCGCTTCCTTCGTGGACATAACCGCAGATCGGACATACGAATTTCTTCATTTTCTGTTTCCCTTTCTATTGGTGGATACCGTGCAATCAGTAGTTCTGCGCCTCGATTTCGAAGTAGGCCTTCGGATGGCTGCAGACCGGGCAGTCCTCTGGAGCCTTCTCGCCGATGTAGATGTGTCCGCAGTTGCGGCATTCCCAGCGGTTCTCGCCGATCTTGATCCAGACTTCGTTCTTCTCGATGTTGGCGGCCAGCTTGTTGTAGCGCTCCTCATGACGCTTCTCGATCAGCGCCACCGCCTCGAAACGGTCGGCCAGCTCGGTGAATCCCTCGGCGCGGGCCTCCTCGGCGAAACGCTTGTACATGTCGGTCCACTCCTCGTGCTCCCCGGCCGCGGCGGCCCGCAGGTTGTCCAGCGTCGTCCCGATGCCGTCCAGGGCCTTGAACCAGAGCTTGGCGTGTTCCTTCTCGTTGTTGGCGGTCTGCTCGAAGATAGCCGCGATCTGCTCGTATCCTTCCTTGCGCGCCTTGCTGGCGAAGTAGGTGTACTTGTTGCGGGCCTGTGATTCGCCGGCGAACGCGGTCATCAGGTTCTTCTCCGTCTTGCTTCCCTTGAGTTCCATTTTCATTCTCCTTTTTGTTTTGCAGGCCCGGTGGACTTGCATTCGTCGCAAACCACCGTCAGCCTCACTTCCAAGTGCTGTATGTTCCTGGCGTCGATGCCGTCCGGAACCGGTATCCCGTCCGGCGTGTCGAAGTCGACCACCTTGCCGCAGCGCGGGCACACGACGTGTCCATGCGGACCAGGAAACGAATCGTATCTCGCCGAACTGAGATTGTCCAGTCTGGATATCAGCCCGGCGTCGGCGAACTCGTTGAGGATGCGGTATACGCTTTCCCTGGTTATCTTCGGCACCGTGCGCCGCGTCTTCTCCCAGACATCGTCGACTCCGGGGTGCGTGCGATCGGCGCGTATGGCTTCGAACACCACCAGTCGCTGCTGGGTCCGTTTCCATCCGTATCTTTCGCATGCCTCGTTGAAGTCCATTGCCATCGGCTCCATGTCGCTTTTCTCTGTTGTAGTTTAATATTACATTTATTTGGATTGTTTTCAAATTCTCTGGCCGTGTGCAATGCGGAATCAGGATTTCATTGCAATGTCAGGGGAGAGGGGATACATTGCCGCTGAGTCGGCGGATTTGAATATTCTCTTGGGAAAGGAGAAGAAAATGAAACCAGAAGATTTCGTTCCAATGCTCTGTCCTGCGTGCGGGGACTTTTTTTTCGAATTGGACGAGTTCGAGCAAGCGGAGTCCGACATACCGGCTCCCCAATGTCATTCGTGCGGTTGGATCTATGACTTGAATCAATTCAAGAAACCGTACAGCGTTGAGGGCGAAAACGAGTTGTCGTTGCTCGAATACAAGAAGTGGTATGCCAGGAAGAAAAAGGAAAATCCCGATTATGACTATTGGACGGATAACTATGTCGCGACCCCGCACATGTGCCCCGTGTGCGGATTGTACGAGTTCGAAGATGAATCGACGTTCGACATATGTCCGGAATGCGGCTGGGAGGACGATGACTTGATGGAACAGGAACCGGACAAGTGGGCCGGCTGTGCGAACGACCTGTGTCTGGACGACTATAGGAAAAGATACAGGAAGCTGAAATCGGAAAATCCGAAATACACTTTCGAAAAGAACGGATTGCCATAAAAAATCGCCATCGTTTCCGATGGCGAACGCAGGAAGGATGAAATCCTTCGACCGGTATTCTTGAACCGGTTTCGGCAAAAAACGTTACTTGGCCGGACTATCCGGCAGGTTCTTCCGCAGATTCACGAGGGAACGGTAGAATTCGGCGCGCTTCCTCGCTTCGGTCTCGGTCTGCGTGAAGCCGCTCTTCTTCGAAAGCTCCGCGACATGGTCCTCGTCTTCCGCGGCCTTGTCGAGCATGCCCAGCCGATAATGCAGCAGCGCCATCGCCGTCCAGTATCCGGCGTGCTTTTCCGCGCTGGAGCTGGAATAGGATGACAGCAGCTTGGCCGAGTATTCAATCGCCTTGGCGGAGAACGGGAATTTCTCCAGCAGGTTCATCGCCATCGCCCCGCACGCCGCGGGATCGGAGATGTTGCGCTCGAACTTCGACAGCAGCACCTCGTCGTCCAGCCGGTTCGCGAGCTCCGGATGCCTTGAGACGATGTCCACCGCCGTCAGATAGAGCCGCGTCAGCTTCGGCTGGCGGTCTATTTCGCGGAAGACCAGTTTCCACGCGTCGTCGGCGCGGTTGAACGATTCGAGCGTGAAGCACGTCGCCCGGATTGCCGCGGCATTGCCCGGATCGATTTCAAGTATTTCATCGGTCACCCGGGTCATTTCGCGCAACGAGTTGGAGCGGATCGCCGTCTGGAGCTCGTCGAGGAGCGGCGTCAGTTTCTTCTGGACGCCGAGATTCAGCTTGTCGGAAAGCGCCTTGTCCAGCGCCTCGCCGAGATCGGCCACTTCCCCAGCCCAGATTACGATGCCGTCCGTTCCGATGATGAACGCCTTGGGATACATCATGCTGCTTTCCATGTAGCCCGGCGTGATGAGACGGTCGCGGTCGCGCCCGACGCTGAGGCCGCGCACCGATATCTTCCTGACGTAGTCGGCCATGTCCTCCTGGGAATCCGGACTGATGATGGCCATCTTGATCCGGTTGCGCAGCGATTCCTGCAGCGATTCCAGCAGCCGGGTCGAATCCTCGGTGTTGGCCGCCCGCGTCAGCACGAACACCACCACGCGCAGCGGCGCGGGGGTGTCGCCCCTGGACTTCAACCGGACGGTGGTCGAGAAACCGCCGCCCTTCATCCACTGCGTCCTGCTGAGCTCGAGGGCCCTGTCGCCTGGGTTGAGCGCCAGAAGTTCCACCGCCGCCAGTGCGGCGGCCGCAATCGCAAGTCTTCTCATATTACAATCTCCTCCATGCTTGTTCCTGATCCGGCGCTCCGCCGAGGTTGTCCCGTGTCGCGACCACTCGCGTCCGGCGTCCGAGCGCGGACGCGTCGAACGGCGCGGTCACTCCCAGGTAGTTGTCGCTCCATCCCTTCCTCTGGTTCCCGTCCCGCTGC
>JAKSOH010000023.1 GCA_024405675.1 Victivallaceae bacterium | reverse complement strand
TAGAGAACCATATTTATAAGAATATACTTCCAGAGAGGCTCTCAGACAAGTAGAAAACAACGGGAAATCGCGACAAAAGCCGGCAAAAAAAGACCGCCGCGAAAATGCGGCGGTCAGGACTGCGATATACCGGTCTTATTTGCTCCTGTTGAAGAGTCCCTTGAAGCCGCTGCCGATGTCGTCCACGGCCTTGGAGCCGCTTTCCTGAACGCTCTTGAGAGCCTCGCCGCCGCTTTCCTGGATGTTCTTGAGAGCTTCGCTGTTCTTGAGATCCTCGATGGCCTTGTTGCCGGTCTCGCCGACAGCGTTCAGGACCTCCTTGCCGACGTCTCCAATGCCGGAGGCCGCGGTGCTGGCGTTCTTGACGAGCTCGTCGGACACCTCCTCGATGCACTCCTGCATGTAGATTCCGTTGCCGAGACCGATGTTGTCGATGATGACAGGAAGCATCGGCACCGGCAGAGACGCGCCCTTGAGCGGGGTGTAGAGCACGACGTAGTTGTCGCAGATCTCGAGGTGCTTGATCTCGTACCTCTGGGCCTCGCCCTTCACCGGCTCCTCCTGGGCCACGCCCTGGCCCTCCGGAGCCTGCTGATCCGGCTGGGCCTTGGCGCGGATTTCATTCTGCTGGGCTTCCTTGGCTTCGGTGGCCTTCTTGATGTTGTCGAGAAGCGCGCCGTGGTTGGTGCTCCTGTCGTTGGCGACTTCGAAATTGAACCTGAGGCCGCGCATCTTGATTTCGTGGATCCTGACGCAGGGATCGCAGACGGTCAGGGGGTTCAGATTGACCTTGATCACACCGAGACGCAACGCGCAATCGGAGGAATCATAGCCATCAGGATTGCCTACGACAAGATCCTCGATCATGACGATACCGGTCGGAGACGTGAAGAATCCGCCGATACTGACCTTGGTTCCCGTGACCGAGCTGCCGGCCATCTCGACGACACGGGCGATGGCACAGTCCCTGCACAGAATGAGACACGCCAGCGCCATCACGATGGACAGCAACACCCTTCTGATCCAAACCCACGCTTTTTTCATAGTTCGACTCCGTATTTTACCGCCATCTTTTTCAGCGCGTTCACCTGGCGGTCGCTGAGCGCGCCCTTTTCCTTGAATTGTGTCTCAAGCGACCTGACGAAACTGGCGTCGTCATAGACACGAAGCCCGCGTTTCACAGGTGGATTGAACTCCGTCTTTGCAAGTCCCTCGAATATCTTCGCGACAACGTCGGGATTCGACTTCTCCTTCGACGTCGCATCCGGCGCGTCGTCCTTGCGCTTGTCCTTCGGCGGTTCGATCTTTGGAAGAACTCCCATGAGGAACTCCTTGTCCTCCAGCTCGTCGACGTGCCGAGACGCGATCCTGGCCAACGCCAGCATCTGCTTTTCCGTGAGCCGTCTTCCGCTCTGCGCCTGGCGGTGCAGCGAATCGAAGAACCGCTTCTCGTCGAACGAGGTGCGTCCGCGTTTCTCCGGCGCCTTGAATATGACGCGGCCGAAGGCCGAGAACACCCTGGGATAGTCGATGTCGACCTCCTCGGTGCGTTCGGAACCAAGCTCCGCGATGCGTTCGGCGAGACCGTCCGGTAGCGCGGACAAGGCTTCGTCGGACAACTGTTCGCGGTACTTGGCCGCGAGCCCGATCAGCGCGTCGAACTGCTTGTTGGAAACCTTCCCGGTTCCGGAAGCCCCCTCGTAGATGGAGTTGAAGAACTTGCCGTCGTCGTACGACTTTCCGCCGATCTTCGCCATCGGCTCGAACTTGACGTCCTTGAGCAGGTCGAGAAGCTGGCGCGAGCTATCGACCGACGGGGCGTCGATTTCGTTCGCCTTGCCGATCTCCCCGAGCAGCCATTCGTGGAATTCGCCGACCATGCCGGCCCACGCTATCCTGCCCTCCTCCACGCCGTCCAGGTCGCTCTCCATCTTGGCGGTGTAGCCGATGTTGAAGAGCTCCGGCAGCCTCGACACGAGGAAGTCGTTCACGGTGAAACCGAGTTCCGAGGGAACCAGCTTGCCCTTCTCCCGCTTGACGTATTCGCGGTCCTGGATGGTCTTCAAGGTCGATGCGTAGGTCGACGGGCGGCCGATGCCGTTCTCCTCGAGCGCCTTGATGAGCGTGGCTTCGCTGAAGCGTTCGGGCGGCTCGGTGAACTTGCGTTCGGACGAATATCCGGCGGTCCCGAGCTCGTCCTTCTCATTGCAAGCGACGATAATCTTGGCGTTGCGCCTTTCGACGGCATGTTTCTCGGTGTAGTCGCTGAATACCTTGAGATATCCCTCGAACTTGACGACGAGCGCCGAGGCGTGGAACTGGTAGGTCTTCGCGTCGGCGCCGCGGACGTCTATGTTGATGGCGTGCTGAATCTGGACGGCGCTCTTCATCTGGCTGGCGACGAACCTGTTCCAGATCAGCGTGTAGAGCTTGAGCTGCGCGTCGTCGAGATACGGCGCCACGGATTCCGGGGTGAGCTCGACGTTCGACGGACGGATGGCCTCGTGCGCCTCCTCGGCGGCCGCCTTGTTGCGGTAGTGGTTGAATACCTCCGGCGCATATTCGGCGCCGTAGTTCTCGGTGATGAACGCCTTGGCGGCGATCTGCGACTCAAGCGAAAGCGTCACGGAATCGGTTCTCATGTAGGTGATGAGACCCACGCTGCCGCGGTTGCCGATGTCCACGCCTTCGTAGAGCTGTTGCGCCAGCTGCATCGTCCGGCTGGCCGAGAAGTGGTGCGAGGTGTTGGCCACCTGCTGCATGGTGCTGGTGGTGAACGGCGGCGGCGCGTGCCTCTGCTTTTCGGCGGCCGAGACATGCGACACCACGGGAACGGATCCGTTCTCGACGGCGTCCATCAGCGCCTTGGCGTCCTTCTCGCAGGAAATAACGAAAGCCTCGTCGTCAATCTTGTTCAGGCGCGCCTGGATTTCCCCGCCCTTGGAAACGAAGGTTCCGGCGAAGGTCCAGTACTCCTCGGGCTTGAATTCGGTTATCGAGCGCTCGCGTTCGACGACCAGCCGCAACGCCGCCGATTGTACGCGTCCTGCGCTACGGCCCTGGGAAAGCTTGCGCCAGAGCAAGGGGCTGACCTTGTATCCGACGATGCGGTCCAGAACGCGCCTCGCCTGCTGGGCGTCGACCAGGTTGAGGTCGATGTCGCCGGCGGCTGAGAGTCCGCGCTCGATGGCCGAACGGGTTATTTCATGGAAGGTGACGCGGCGGAACGGAGCCTTCGTGACCGGAGCCAGGACCTCCTTGAGATGCCAGGCGATGGCCTCTCCCTCGCGGTCAGGGTCTGTCGCAAGATAGATTTCCTTGGCCTTGGCGGCCTCGGATTTCAGGTCCTGGACGATCCGGCGGCTGCGCGGGGTCTCGATGTATCGCGGAACGAATCCGTTCTTGACGTCCACCCCCATTGAATGCTCGGGCAAATCGCGGATGTGCCCCATCGATGCCCGGACTACATAGTCCTTGCCGAGCATCTTGGTTATGGTACGCGCCTTGGTAGGCGACTCGACAATCAAAAGCTTAGACATTTCAAACTCCTCCAGTTCGGCGCTCGCACGCATGCGAGGGCGTACACTACCAATCTACCCCGCCCCCGAAGCCATTGTCAAGCGTGCCGGACGTACGAAACCGCCTATACTATAAAAATATATGGTAGACATTTTCAAACGAAAAACCCGGCCGCGCCCACGCCATAGGCAACAACCGGCTCGCCGAGGCGTTTTCCTGCGCGCATCCCCTGTCGGAACTTCATCTGGAACGCATCGCCCTTTCATCGCGCTTGTCCCGTCCAGCCTAGAAAGGTCTGGACAACATGGGCCGATGAAGCGCCGTCAATGGTTCCGCTACCTCACAACCCAATATCCGGAACGCGCATTTCCGACACGTTCTATCTTTTCGCATTGCTTCAGCCGCCTCAATATCCGTTCGGCCGTTCGGGTGGTGGTATGCAAGTGTATTGCAAGCTGCTTTGCAGATGTTTGCGGGTTCTCACGTAGAAGTTGCAAAACAACGGCGTCTTTATTCGGCTGATTACCGACACAATCAGTTACATTTTCAGACATAGGAGCGAAGTGTCCATGCCCGGCACAAACCTGCCCTTCGTCAAACATATCGAAATCCCCCGTCAAACGCTCCAAGTCCATCATATTTACAAGCCCAAGCCTCCGCAAACTGTCTCCTAAAAAGAGACAACTTATAGCAAAACTGTCTCCCAAAAAAAGACAATTTGCTTGATTTCGTCGTTTTGAATGCTATCTTGTATTGGAAACCCGGAGGTAGCAAGATGATGGAACTGCTGAAAAAAATCATACTGGAATTCCATACGAGGAACCTGGACTACGTCTCGCCGAGGGACATTCCGTTTCCCATCCTGGACGGCAAGGCCACCGTAATCACCGGCATGCGACGAACGGGGAAGTCCAGCTTCTGCTATCAGAAGATACGGGAGCTCGTCGCGTCAGGAGTCGGACGCGACCGGATATTGTTCCTGAACTTCGAGGACGACCGCATACTCGGGCTGAGCATGAAGGACTGTCAGGCAATCCTGGACGCGTACTATAGTCTCTTCCCGGAAAACCGCGCGAAGGAATGCTATTTCTTCTTCGACGAAATCCAGAACCTCCCGGGATGGGAGCATTTCGTCCGGCGGCTCATCGACACGACGAATATCCACGTGATCGTCACCGGATCGTCGTCGAAGATGCTGACAAGAGAAATCGGAAGCGCCATGCGCGGACGCTCCAGCAGCCGCGAGGTGCTGCCGTTCTCGTTCACCGAATATCTGAAGTATCATCACGTCTTGGAATCGATTCCGGAACATCTCTCCGACGACGATGAAGCACGTCTGCGCAACGGAATGGAACGCTACTTCCGGCTCGGCGGCTTTTCCGAAACCTACAAATATCCGGATTCCGCCGTGCGCACGGAGATACTGCAGCAATACAGCGACGTGGTCGTCCTAAGGGATGTCGCCGAGCGGAACGGCATCGCCAACCTCACTGCGCTGCGGTTGCTATTGCGCGCATTGTACGGCCAGGCGGCGCGCAAATTCAGCGTCACCGGATTCTGGAAGGTCCTTTCGCAAGGCATGGGAGTCAAATGCGCGAAGAACGATCTCTTCGACTTCATGGATTTTCTGGAGGAGTCCTGTCTCATCTACCGGACCGGACTTCTCTCGCTTTCAGAAAAGGCCAGGCTGGTCAATCCGAAGAAGGTCTATTTCGTCGACGTCGGACTCGTCCGGGCGATGGCCGAGGATCCCGACGCCGACCGCGGCTGGTTGCTTGAGAACCTGGTGTATCTCCATCTGCGCCGGATGGGGTTTTCGCTGGATTACGTGAACACCTCCGACGGAAAGGAGATCGACTTCCACGCCTACAACCGGATCACAAAGGAAAAGCAGCTCGTCCAGGTCGCATGGTCCATCTCCGATCCGGCAACAAGGGAGCGGGAGACCATCCCCCTGTCCAAGGCGGGGCGCGAACTCGGAATAGAAAGGAAGTTAGTCGTCACTTGGGACGAAAAAGCGCATCTCGACGACTGTGTCGAGGCGGTTCCCGTCTGGAAGTATCTTGCAATGTCAAGCCACAACACCGGCAAGTGAAAATCATGCAAGAAGGCGCCCGTTCCTCCATGCAAACCACTTGCCGGGACCTGCCGATGAGGAGTGACATCCGGCTTTTTGCTTCTCCGCTGTCCCCTGCTCCACAAATCCATCGCCGGACGGCTTCGTTTCAAGGCTACTTGAGTTCGACTGTCTTTTCCCGCGGCTTGCCGGCGGCGTCCTGCCACGTCACGCGATACGTGCCGCGGAACCCCCTGAAGGAAATTTTGCCGTCCTTGTCGGCCTTGACGGTCAATCTCGTCTTCCACTGGCGGTTGATGAGATCGTCGAGCGCAAAGTAAACCGGCTTTTTGCTCATGTCTTTATGCAGGATTCCGGAGAACATCTTTTCCTTGCCGGCGGTCAAGCCATCGATGAGGTTCCACCAGATGATCCCCTCGACTTTTTTCAGACTGAACCAAAGGCGGTCAAGATTGTACGCCAGTACCGCCTGCTCCGCTTCGCCTTTTTCCTCGCAGGTCAACGCAGGGATCGTAATCTCGCTGATGCGGATCGGGGTATCGAACGCTGACAACTTCTGGTAGGCGTTGCGCACCCAACGGGGGGAATGATAATCGCTTTGCCCCTCGATCATCTCGCGCACGACCTTCTTTTGAAAGAGGTGCACCTGACACCCGATGCCGTCAATGCGGCACTGCCGTTTTTTCAACCGAACGATCAGGTCGACGTAAAGTTGCTGCATCGTACTGTCGCACATCGCGTAGTCGTTGATGAAAAGCTTCGCCGAACCGGGCAGTTTCATCTTGGCGCAGAGGAAAGCGCGCGCGATGTAATCCCCTGGCATCGGTCCGTAGAAACTGCGGCAGATCGCCGAATTTTCAACGATCCGCGCGCTGCCGTTTTCGTCGGGACGAAGTTCAATGGACGCCTCGTTGACGACGTCCCAACTGTCGATGCGCTTGCCGTACAACCGGATCAATTGATCCATGTGATCGAACCAGAGGCGATCAAGCTCGGCGGCAAACTCCTTTTCTTTTTCCGCAAATTCCGCGGGCGTCATCTCTTCAAAAATGGCGCTGTAGCTCAGGTCGTCGGGAATCGTATGGGCTTCGTCGACCCACTTCACTTTGGCAGCGACGCCGGGACGCGCAAAGTAACGTTCGCGGATGTCTTTCAAAAGCCAGTTCGGCACGTTGCGATGGGTGTTGCCCCAAAAAAAGAGGTGTCCGTGCTTGCGCAGATCGTTGCGGTCGCAGAAATCGATGATCGGGGTGATTGCCGGACGGCGCCAGAAACGCTGTTTTTCACGATTTGGGCAAACCGCCCAGAATTCCGCACAGTCGTCGGCGGAAAAATCGGTATGGAGCTTGCCCTTTTCCGGTTCGGACTCCTTCCAGAACATCGGAATCGTCGCGCCGTTGAAAAGCGTTTGGAAAAGCCTTTCGTAAGCGGCGTTTTTTTCCGCCGAATCCAACTGCCGGTAATTGAAACATTGCGCCCCGAAGAGAAAGGCGTGGCGCGTCTGCTCCACTTGAACGACAGTTCCGGCGGGAACTTCGAGTTCGAAGACACCGTCCGCCTTGCGGTTTTTCTCGATGTCGCGGTCGATGCGGGCATTTTCCTCGGCATTCCACTGCGCGAGGTATTTTTCTCCCATGGCGTACTCGTAGTCCCTGACGTCGAACTTCTTCGCCTGACTGCAGCAACACCCAGCCGCCAAGGCGACGACCGCAGAAAGCAACAACTCTTTTTTCATGACACCTGCCCTTTTACGTCTGGTCGCGGTATTGAAAACCCTGATGAAAAATCTTTCTGTTCTTCCATGTGTTACTGGAAACACTATACATCGGATTCCCGTGGTCTTCCACGTCCGCGCTCTATGCCCCCTGCGTCAACTCCGTGACGGCCATCCCGAGGCGTGAAAACCATAGTCGGAGAAACGGAGGACGCTGGAGAACGCCTGCAGGGGGGGCGCTGTCCGCCGGCACGTGGAATATGCCGGCGGTCATTGCTATAGTAAGGGCGTGAACCGATAACCACGGAGGCAAAAACATGCAACTACGTCTTTTCATGGCCATCGCCGCGGCCGCCGTCGTCATCGGCGGATGCTCGTCCCTTCCCGAAATCGACTACGAATCCGACATCACAGTGGAGGAGCTCGAGCAGCGTCGGCAGAAATCCACAGATCCGGAAAAGCGCTATGCGAACGCCAAGAGCTACGTCATGCGCCAGGAGATCATCGTGAATCCCGACGACTGGCTCGAGGATCCCACCAGCACCATGGTCGAGATGAAGTACGACGACGACAACCGCTTCAAGATGACGACCTTCAAGGACAACAAGCCGCTCGTGGCGATCATCGTCAACGGCGAAAACTGCTGGAAATGCGACTATTCCGCCAAGGAGAACGACCTGCTTTCCAAGGACGAACGCGCCAAGGTCCTGACCTTCCAGAAGCTCTCGACCCCGGTGACCAGCGTCCGCGACATATTCTCCAAGGTCGACATCGCGAAGACCGAGGTCGACGGAAAGTACTTCTACAAGCTCTCCTGCTCCAATGGCGACGGCAACGTCTTCCACATCTACCACGACCCCGTCGACTTCCTGCCGCGCCGCATGAGAGTCAAGTTCACCTCGGACAAGAATGTCACGCTCGACTACGACTCGCAGATCACCCGCTACTCGCTCTTCGCCGGAGTCCGGATCCCCGACGAGGCCAAGCTCCTGCAGGACGGCGTCGAGGCCAAGACCAAGGTCCTGTCGTTCCAGCTTAACGTCGACTTCCCGGACAACGAATTCCGGCCGCCGATATTCTGATGGAAGCCCTCGAAGCCATCGCCTCGCGGCGCAGCATCCGCCGCTATGCGCAGAAACCTGTTCCCGAGTCGGATATCGCCACGTTGATCGAGGCGGCGCGCCTGGCGCCAAGCGCGAGAAACGGGCAGACACTTCGGCTTGTCGTCGCAAGGCGCGACAAAGGATTGGTTCGCTCGCTCTTCGAGCTGACGTCGTGGGGAGGAGCGGTAAAGCCTAGAAGATCGCCAAGCTGGGGTGTCGACGCCCCGACGGCGTTCATCGCCGTCTCCGCGCCCAGGGATTCATCGACGCATGTCCGTACGGACGCCGGCGCCGCCTTGGAGAACATGAGCATCGCGGCTGGGGTGCGTGGAGTTGGGAGCTGCTGGAGGGGCGCGTTCGATGACAACGAGGCCGCGCGGATACTTGGACTCGCATCCGACCGCGAAGTGCTATATCTTCTGGCCGTCGGATACCCCGCTGAAAATCCCGTCGCTGAACCGAGCAACGGCAAGACGACCTACTACCTGGACGCCGACGACCGGCTCCACGTGCCCAAGCTCACCGCGGCCGTCGCCGCCGAGTGGAGGTAACTTCCTAGAACTTCAGCTCCGGCTTGCGCGCCGCCGCCGTCTCGTCGAGACGTCCCACCGGCGCCGTCACCGGAGCGGCATGGAGCGATTCCGGAGAAGTCTCGGCCTGTTTCGCGATGTCCAGCATCGCCGCGATGAACTCGTCCAGGGTATCCTTGCTCTCGGTCTCCGTGGGCTCGACCATCAGCGCCTCCGGCACGATCATCGGGAAGTACATCGTCGGGGGATGGATCCCCCGGTCGATGAGCGCCTTGGAGACATCGAGCGCGTGCACGCCGTGCGCCGCGGCCATTCCCGCCGCCGAAAGCACGCATTCGTGCATGCAGTGGCGCGGATACTTGGGCGGATAGGCGTCGCGCAGTTTCGCGAGCACGTAGTTGGCGTTGATGACCGCGTTCTCCCCCACCCGTGTCACGCCGTCCCGGCCGAGGGTGAGCAAGTACGCGTACGCCTTGACGATGACGCCGAAGTTGCCGTAGAACGGGGCCACGTATCCGATCGACTCGTCGCCCTGATAGCTGAGCGCGTAGGTGCCGTCGGAGCGTTTCATGACCCGCGACACGGGGAGGAACATCCTGAGGTCCTCGCGGACGCCGACGGGTCCCGAACCGGGCCCGCCGCCACCGTGCGGAGTCGAGAAGCTCTTGTGCAGATTGAGATGCATCACGTCGAAGCCGACGTCCCCGGGACGCACGCGTCCCATGATGGCGTTGAAGTTGGCTCCGTCGCAGTAGGCCAGCGCGCCGGCCGCATGGACCATTTCCACGATCTTCTCGACGTGGGGATCGAAGAGTCCCAGCGTGTTCGGGCATGTCAGCATGAATCCCGCGACGTCCGGACCGAGCTTGGACGCGAGGTCGTCGAGGTCGACGTTGCCGTCGGCGTCCGTGGCGACCTCCTTGATCTCGAATCCGGCCATCGAGGCCGACGCCGGATTGGTGCCGTGGGCGGCATCGGGAATCAACATGACGCGCCGCGCCGAGTCGCCGCGGTGGCGGTGGTAGGCGGCGATAATCATGACTCCGGTGAGTTCTCCGTGGGCTCCGGCCATGGGCTGCATAGTGAACTCGGAAAATCCGGTGAGTTCCGAAAGAAGACGTTGCGTCTCGAAGATGACTTCGAGCGCGCCCTGCGTCAGGGCGCCGCCGTGCCTGAGCTGCGGCAGCAGCGGATGGAGTTCCGCGAATCCCGACAACGCCGCCAGCTTCTCGTGGAATTTCGGATTGTACTTCATCGTGCACGATCCTAGGGGATAGAATCCGCCGTCGACCGAGTAGTTCATCCTGGCGAGCGCGGTGAAGTGCCGCACCGCGTCGAGCTCCGAGACTTCGGGAAGCTCGGCCGCCTGCGAACGCATCAAGTCCGCGGCGATTCCGCATCTGGAATCGGCGGCCACCGCGGGAAGCGAGGAGCCGCGGCGTCCCGGAACGCCGGTTTCGAATATCAGCTTCATTTCAGCACCTCCTCCATTTCGGCGGCGAAGCGTTTGATTTCGCCCACCGTACGCTTTTCCGTCACGGCGACGAGAAGCTGGTTGTCCCTGCCGTCGTAATATCTGCCCAGAGGGAATCCCGCCGCGAACCCGCGGTCGATCAGCCGTCCGATCACTTCGCTGGCGTCGACGGGGAGCTTGACGACGAACTCGTTGAAGAACGACCCCAGCGTCACCGGCTCGACGCCGGGGATGGCCAGGAGCGCCTCGCGCAGCCGGACCGCATTGTCGGCGGCGCGACGCGCCACGTCGACGAATCCCTGCTTGCCGATGCAGGAGAGATAGACCAGCGCCCTGAGCGCGCAGAGGTTCTCGTTGCTGCAGATGTTGGACGTCGCCTTCTGGCGGCGGATATGCTGTTCGCGGGACTGGATGGTGAGGACGAATCCGTCGCGTCCGGAAGCGTCCTTGGCGCGTCCGACCAGGCGTCCGGGCATCTTGCGCATCAGTTTCTCGCGGACGGCCATGAATCCGAGATACGGTCCGCCGAAGGAAAGCGGAATGCCGAGGCACTGCCCCTCGCCCGTCACGATGTCGAAGCCCATCTCGCCCGGCGTCCTGGCCAGAGCGAGCGCCGTGGGATACGCCGAGCAGATGGAGAGCACCTTTCTCCCGGCGAGAACGGCATTGAAGTCGCTCCAGTTCTCGAGCGTTCCGAAGACATTTGGATACTGAACCACCACGCAGGCCGAGCTGTCGCCGGCCGCCTCGAGCAGCGCCTCGGGACGGGATCCGCAGAGCGAGGGATCCACCTCGACCAGCTCGACGTCGAGGTTGCGGCAGTAGCCGCGGAGCATCCTCCGGAAGATCGCCGGGCCCGCCCCGGAGACCACCGCGCGGCGGCGCCCCGTGACGCGGACCGCCATCATGACCGCCTCGAAAAGCGCCGTCCCGCCGTCGTACATCGAGGCGTTGGAGACGTCCATGCCGGTTAGCCGGCAGATCATCGACTGGTATTCGAAGATGGCCTGCAGCGTGCCCTGGGACGCCTCGGCCTGGTACGGCGTGTAGGCGGTGGCGAAATCGTACTGGGAGACGATGGCATCGACCGCGGCCGGAATCATGTGGTCGTAGTATCCCATCCCGAGGAACGAGACCAGGCCGTACCGGTTGCGGTTGGAGAGATCGGTGATGAACCGCGTCACCTCGAATTCGGACTTGCCCGCGGGGAAGCGGTCAAGTTCCGGAGGCGGCGTGGTGACGCCGGCCGCCTTCCAGAGTTCGTTCATGTTGTCGACGCCGATCGCGGAGAACATCTCCGCTCTTTCCGCGTCGGTGTTGGAGACATAGGGCATCAGACACCTCCATGACTATAGGTTGTAATTGCGACTCATGGTATAAAATACCATTTGTGGCACAGGAAACCAACACGCCATTCCGAAATTGCAAACGCCCGCCGCCGACCTTATATTATCACGATGTTTTCTATCATTAAATCATTAAACGAACCACAGGAGGTGCCAAATGGCGGATGAAGTCAGCAATCCCGAATTGATGGACAAGATAGTCAGTCTGTGCAAGAGACGCGGATTCGTGTTTCCAAGCTCGGAGGTGTACGGCGGTTTCAACGGTTTCTGGGACTACGGCCCCTACGGATCGCGCATGAAGCGCGCCGTCGAGAACCTGTGGTGGCACGAGATGGTCGAGACCCGCGACAACGTCGAGGGACTGGATTCCACCATCATCGCGAACCCGACCATCTGGAAGGCCTCCGGCCACCTCGACCGGTTCAGCGACCTCATGACCGACTGCAAGCATTGCAAGGCGCGCCACCGCGTCGACCAGATGCCGGATCCCAAGGTCTGCCCCAACTGCGGAAGCACCGACCTCACCGAGCCTCGCGAGTTCAACCTCATGATGAAGACCTACGTCGGCCCCGTGTTCGACGACGAGCACGTCGCCTGGCTCCGCGCCGAGACCTGCCAGCCGATCTTCGTCGACTTCCACAGCGTGCGCGTCGCGACGCGCCAGAAGCTGCCGTTCGGCATCGCGCAGATCGGCAAGGCCTTCCGCAACGAGATCACCCCGAGGAACTTCACGTTCCGCAGCCGCGAATTCACCCAGATGGAAATGGAGTTCTTCTGCGACGAGAAAAGTGGCATGGAATGGTGGGAGTACTGGAAGGAACAGCGCATCAAGTACTACCGCGAGAAACTCATGATTCCCGAGGACTCGATGCGCATCTACGTCCATGAGAAGCTGGCCCACTACGCCAAGGCGGCCGTCGACATCGAGGTCAAGTTCCCGTTCGGCTGGGGCGAGCTCGAAGGCATCCACCACCGCGGCGTCTGGGACATGAGCCAGCACAGCAAGTTCTCCGGACAGGACCTCAGCTACTTCGACCAGGACGCCCGCGAGAGCTTCATGCCGACGGTCGTCGAGACCAGCGTCGGTCTCGACCGCACCATCCTAGCGTTGCTCGGCCTCTTCTACGACGAGGACCGCGCCGCCACCCAGAAGGAAGGCATGGAGGACGACGTCCGCGTCGTGCTCCACCTGCCCCCGCTGGTCGCCCCGATACAGGTCGCGGTGCTGCCGCAATCGAAGAAGCTCAAGGAGAACGCCTACGCGCTCTACAAGGACATCGACCGCCACTTCCGCAGCGAATATGACGAGACCGGAAGCATCGGCAAACGCTATCGCCGCCAGGACGAGATCGGCACGCCGTACTGCGTGACGTTCGACTTCGACTCGCTCAACGACAACGCGGTAACGGTCCGCGACAGGGACACGATGCAGCAGGAGCGCATCGGAGTCACCCAGCTCCGCGACTACCTGGAAAAGAAGATCGGCATCTAGGCAACCGGCGTCGCGATGGGGGCGGTTGCGAAAACCCGTCGGTGAATTGCAACAGCCCCTTGACGCGGCATCTGGTTTGGAATTTCCGCCATATCGCGACATCCGTGGCGCCTGTATTATGACGCCCTGCGATGTTTGAGGGTTCTAATATCCGGGCCGATTGAGGACTTCTTCACCATTGAATCGTTCCTGGCGCGCCACCACATCGTTTCGACGGAGCGACGGAAAGCGCATCCATTGTCCCGTAGCCGGCATGGCCGTTTCGGCGGCAGATTACATTCTGACGATGTCTTGATTTCAAAGAAAGGGGATTTGTTTTTTCACAGATTTTGCAGAAGCTTTGGCTTTTACCCGTTGTCGACTTTGAGCTGGGGCGATTTCTTGACATAGTACCCGCCATTGGTATAGGCTCCCCGATGCTCGATGCAATCCTCTTTCAGAACCTGCAGGTATCTCCGCAATGTCCGCAAGGGGATTCCCAATGCTTTTTCCATTTCAGGCGTTTGACAACCAGGATGCTTTATAACGTAGTCAAGAACCTTGCCTGCGCCAATTTTCACCTTCCGCCCATTCTCTGTGCCATTCTCTGTGCCATTCTCTCCAAACATACCGGAAACAAGTCTATTGCCATAATCGATATGTCGTTTGATAATGGTATGAAAACAGCCAGTCTCTTGAACATATTCGGGAGAAGGCAAACCTGCCTTCCTGCACAATTCTATCATATCCGTAGTGCCAGAACCAGCATTTTCGGCATATCTCGTCAAATAAAGCGGGTTGGCAATCAATGGATTGACGGGAACGGATTCGTGCATCCTCGATAATTGCGAAATGGAGATTTTATCAGGTAGTTCTCCGGGGCTAAGCACTTCCAAGCGGTCTTTGAAAAGCATCACCTGCACGCTGCCATTGCTCGTATAATCACGATGGGCGCATCCATTGACTATGGCCTCCTTTACGACCTTGGCCGGAATTTCATACACGCTTTTCCCCTGTACCTTCGTTTCGGAAGATATGATTGTGCAATCTATTTTGCTCAAGATGAAATCAACGGCATCGTCAATCATATCGAAGAGATTGCCTTCGTAGATATGGTAGGACGGAATGGGTTTGGTGACTTGCGTGCCATGGAAATGCATGCACTTGATAGTGGCGCTCGGAAAATATTTCTGGGGATCATTGCCGAACTGCAGCGCGTTGTCCAGATTGGTCGCGATGAACGACGAATACTTGAAGATCGCCAGCATCCCGAGATCGAACGTCACTGAAACCGCCAGCGCCGTACGGCGCAGCGCGCCAGGAACCCCCTTGCGTCCGAGGAACCGGGTAGCGAGGAAATCCACCGCCCCCGTCGAGAAGATGGGAAACAGGAGACGACAGCCCCTGCGCGCATAGAATACCGTCGATTTCGGCAGGATGCGCCTAGGCGCGGTCCTTCAATGCGAAACTGCATGCGTAGAAGCTCGCGAAGAAAACCAGAAACGCGAGCGAATTGAAAGGCACTTCCCGGCAACCCCGTGTTTTCTAGCGCCAGACCGATGCTCCGTCTCCGATGGAGCAGACTGTGGACCGCGGAACCACGCCCGAGCGCATCTCGTAGGCCGCCGCCACGCGCTTCTGGCACTCGTCGGCCATGTCGGCCTTGACCAGATGGATGCTGATGCCGCCGAATCCGCCGCCGGAAAGCCTCGCTCCGACGCATCCCGGTACGCTTTTCGCGAGTTCCACCAGATAGTCGAGCTCCGGCGTGCTGTTCTCGAAGTTGACCCGGCTGGACTCGTGGGACTCGAAGAGCAGCTTTCCGAAGGCCGCGATGTCGTTCGCCTCGAGGCATTCCACCGCCTTGGTCACGCGTTCGCATTCGCCCACCACGTGCAACGCCCTGAGATAGGGATTGCGGTCCATGGAGGATTTCGCCGCCTCGAGCTGGACTGTGCTGACATCCCGCAACGCGCGTACGCCCGGAATCGCGGCGGCCATGGTCCTGGCCGCGCTCTCGCAATCGGCCCGGCGGGTGTTGTATTCCGAATCCACCAGGTTGTGCTTCTTCATCGAGTTGATGACGACAATGACGTATCCGTCGGGAACCTGCACTGTGCGCACCACTTCGTTGGTCCTGAAATCGCTGAGAATCATGGAACCGCGACGTCCGAAGACCGAGCTGAACTGGTCCAGGAGACCGGTGTGCAGCCCGAGGAACCCGTTTTCGACCCCCTGCCCCGCCTTGGCCCATTCGACCTTCTCCAACTTGATGCCGAAGGCTTCGCCCATGGCGTACCCGGCCGCGATCTCGAGCGCGGCCGAACTGGACATTCCGGCCGAAAGCGGAACCGAGCTCTCCACCGCGGCGTCGAATCCGCCGATGCCGGCGGCCCCGCGTTTGACGAGTTCCTTGATCATGCCTAGGACGTACTTGCTGCCGTCCCGCGGCGGACGCCGGTCGATGTCGTCGACGGAAAATTCGTACTGCGATCCGCTGCGGAAATCCTTGAGCCGGCACTTGCGGCCCGGCACCGTCTTCAGCGCGAAACGCGTGGTCTGCTCGACCGCGCAGGAGAGCACCCTGCCCTCGTTGTAGTCCGTGTGGTTGCCGAGCACCTCGAGCCGCCCCGGAGCCTGCGCCGCCGCCGTTGGCGCGACGCCGTAGAATCCGTTGAATTTGTCGATGAAATCACGCATTGCCGAATCGTTCATTTTCCCTCGCTCCTATCCTTGAAAAAGCAAATTCTCGATATGCACTGGTCGAAGTTCTCCTTGCCGCTCAGGATGTCGATCTCGATACGCAGGAAGTACATCGGCACGTCGCAACGTTCCAGCAGCGGTATGCGCACGGAATCCTTCTCCGTGGTCACGATGAGATCGGCCCCATGCCGCTTGGCCAGATTCACGAAGTCGATGATTTCCTGCTGGGTATAGCGGTGATGATCGGCGAAGTGGTCGCAAATGACCAGCTCGGCCCCGAATCCGCGGATGAATCCCTCGAAGCTTTCGGGACATGCGATGGCGGACAGGCAGGCGACTTTCTTGCCCGCGAGATAGTCCAGCGGCAGCCGGTCGTGCGAGAAAAGTCGCTCCAGGTACTTGGGACGATGACAGCACTCGATGATTTCCGCTCGAGTCGTATGCTTGGAGATGAACCGTTTCAGGTGTTCGATGCGATAGCTGCCGTCCGATTTCGTGAGGAAGATGTAATCGGCGCGACGCATGTTCTTGATGGGTTCGCGCAGCGTTCCGCGCGGCAGCACGTAGCCGTTGCCGAAGGGATTGGTCGAATCCACCAGCATGATGTTGATATGCGGCTGCAGCTTGCGATACTGGAAGCCATCATCGAGGATTATGACGTCGGAATTGAATTCCCGCACGGCGTGGAGTCCGGCCTTGACGCGGTCCTTGTCCACCAGCACCGCCACATCCGGAAGATTGGACGCCAGCATGTACGGTTCGTCGCCGGCGAGTTCCGAATTGAGTATGAGATTGTGGCCGTCCGAAACGACCTTCGGGGGAACTTCCATCTTCTTGTTGTTGAGAAGCGCCTTGATTTTGTACATGAGCGGAAGTCGCTTGCTGCGATAGCCGCGGCTCAATATGGCGACGTGACGCCCATGGGCGCTGAGCGTCTTGGCGAACACTTCCACGACCGGCGTCTTGCCGGTACCGCCGCAACTCAGGTTGCCGATGCTGACCACCAGGCATCCGAGTTCGTGCGGCTTGAGCACCCGCTTGGCGAAGAGCCAGTTGCGGAACTGGACGCATGTGCGGTAGCAACGCGAGGACAAAAAGAGGATGTCCCGCATGGCCACGTCCAGCCAGCGGTTGCCCTCCCCGGCCATGACGCGCAGGAAATATTGTTCAAACCCCTCGGTTCCGAAATCGAACTTGTGGTGCATCTTGTCCTTTGTTAACGCAGTTTCAACGTTGAAAGCGCCAGCAGTCCGAACACTCCGGAGAGTATCCAGAACCGTATGACAATCTGATCCTCATGCCATCCCAGCTGCTCGAAGTGATGGTGGATGGGCGTGCGTTTGAATATGCGCTTGCCGTGCGTGAGCTTGAAGTATCCGACCTGCAGTATGACCGAACCCGCCTCCATGACGAAGACGCCGCCGACCAGAAGGAGAAGTATCTCCTGGCGCACCAGCACCGCGAGCAGTCCGACCGCGCCGCCGAGAGCCAGGCTGCCGGTGTCCCCCATGAACATCGCCGCCGGATGGCAGTTGTGCCAGAGGAACCCGATGCAAGCCCCGCAGATGGCCGATGCGAAGACCATGGCCTCCTCAGCCCCGCTGATGTACGGGATGTTCAAATAGCCGGCGAATATCTTGTGTCCCATGAGATACGCGAACGTCGCGTAGACTATCGTGCAGGAAATCGTGCAGCCGGTGGCGAGTCCGTCCTTGCCGTCGGTGAGATTGACTGCGTTGGAGGCGCCGATGACCGTGATCCAGGCCAGCAAATAGGCCGGCCATCCATAGCAGACCGGAACCTTGACAAAGGGAATCATGAGCTGCGGCAGGACCTTTCCGAAATCCGGCGAGAACGAGAGCAACCAGATGGCGAGCGCGGCGACAATCCCCTGGACCAGGAGCTTGAGCTTGCCGCTGACTCCGTCGCGGTTGCGCTTCGCGACCTTGACGTAGTCGTCGGCGAAACCTAGCAGGGAGAGGATTGTCACGGATCCGATGAGCACCGGGGAGATGATTCCGGTGAGATCGGTCCAGAACAATGAGGATATGACGGCGCCGCCGATGAGAAGTATTCCGCCCATGCACGGGGTGCGGTCCTTCTGGTGGTTGGCGAACTTGCCGTCAACCAGGCCCTCGAGCCGGTTGGCGGAGGCGGCGTCGAACTTCTTCAACGTCCTCGCCGTGAATCCGCCGAGAAGCAGAACGAACAGAAAGGCGGAAACGAAAGCGCCGCCGGCGCGGAACGTCACATAATCGAAAAGTCGCAGCGGGCTGAAATAGCAGCTGAGCCCGGACAGGAAACAAAGCACTTGACTACCTCCATTGAATTCTTTAAAGGCTGGGAAACCGTCTCGCCAATACTATATATTGGCGCCGGTCCCTTTTCCATGCGCCCGTAGCGAAGTCCCGCTAGATTCCGCCGCCGTAACGGACCTCGCCGCCGACCAGCGTGCGGACGACCTTGAAGTCGGCGTCCAGCTGGACGATGTCGGCGTCGAAGCCGGGCTCGAGCTTGCCGGAACGCTTCAGGCCGAGCGCCGCCGCCGGAGTGCTGGTGGCCGACTTGATGACTTCGGAAAGCGGAAGTCCGGTGACCTCGCGGACGTTGCGGACCGCGTCGCAGATCTTCAACGTGCTGCCGGCCAGCGCGCCGCCTTCCTTCAGCCGGGCGGCGCCGCCGCTCACCACGACAGGAAGACCGCCCAGCGTGTAGTCGCCGTCCGGCATCCCCGCGGCGCGCATGGCGTCGGAGACCAGTATCACATGGTCGCAGCCCTTGACCGAGAAGACCAGCTTGATCATCTCCGGGCAGATGTGGAGCTTGTCGCAGATGAACTCGGCGTAGACGTCGCGATGCAGCAGTCCGGCGCCGACCAGTCCGATGTCGCGGTGATGGAGCGCCGACATCTGGTTGCAGAAATGCGAGAGATTGCGCAATCCGCAGGCGTAGGAGGCCGAGAAGTCGGCGTACTTCGCGGCGCTGTGCGTACAGGACGGGACGATGCCGCGTTCGAGAAGCGCCGCGGTGAACTCCGGTCCTCCGGGCATTTCGACGGCGAAAGTCACCTTCCCCACCGGGAAGATGTCGTTGAGCCGTTCCACCTCGGCGATGTCGGCCTTGCGGACATACGCCGGATTCTGGGCGCCGAGGCACTTCGGGTTGATGTAGGGGCCCTCAAGATGGACGCCGGGAATGCGGCAATAGCTGTTGTCATAGGACGCCGCGGCGCGCATGGAGGCGGCCAGCACTTCCTCCGG
>JAKSOH010000022.1 GCA_024405675.1 Victivallaceae bacterium | reverse complement strand
CGTAGCCAGTCAGCAGCTGCCGGGTCGTGGGTCCGGCGTAGACGGAGACGGCTAGAACGGGCTCGGTCTCCGGTTCCACGGTGATTGCGTTGTTGGAGGTGATGTTCGCCGCGGTCCATATTGTCCCGCCGAAAGTCATGCGGGAGACGCAAACAGTGTCGGTTTCCGTAGCGAACACGCTGTCCTTGATTGTCACGACACCACCGGCTGCATAGATTGCACCGCCTACGTCAGCCACATTGCCGGAAAAAGTGCTACCGGAAATCGTCAGTGTGAAATTTCTAGTGTAATGAATTACTCCTCCCCATTGAGCGGCAGTGTTGCCCAGGAACATACTCTTTGAAATCGTTAACTCATTGGGGCCATCGGCATACATCACGCCGCCGTTGTCAGCCACGTTGCCTGCAAAGATGCTGTCGGAAATCGAGGAAATACAGCCTTGTGATTGAATCGCGCCGCCGAGATTTGCCGTGTTGCAGGAAAAAGTGGATCCGGAGATTGCCATCTCTCCTTTTGCCAAAATTGCTCCGCCGTCCCGGGCGTAGTTTCGGAAAAAGCTTCCCCCCGCGATTGATACAACGCCGTCGCTGAATATTGCGCCGCCGTCTCTGCTCGCCACATTGTCCGAGAAAAGGCTTCCAGAAACAGTTGCGTGACCTTGGGCGAAGTTGCATATCGCGCCGCCGCCAATGGAAGCCGTGTTACAGGAAAAAGTGCTTCCGAACACGGAAACATTATTGGCGCTACTCTCAATCGCACCACCTCTCCCCGAGGCCGATTCTGTCATCGAAACCGAATCGAGTATAAAACGTTGATATGCGTTAACCTTGCGTCCGGTGTACGAAACCCCTTGTACAACGACGGTATTCTTGGGAATAGTGTCGATGTCGTCCTGGCCGTATGCAACGCCGGAATAGGTGACCCCGTCGACGACGACGGTGTCGGTTCCGCCGTCCGCCGTCACGATGGCGACATCCCTTTGGGAAACAGTCAGCTCCAGAGACGAATGCACTTCCAAAGTGTAGTCATTTGCTCCGTACGTGAACGCCATGCCATCCGGCGTCAAGGTTCCGACCACGCTGCCGTCGCATATCACAGAAATCGTCTTGCCCGTGTCGAAACCTGCCGCTTCCGTCGCCAGGACATACACCCCCTCCCCCTGGTTGCGATCGATGCATATGGAAATGGACAGGTCGTCCTGCGAACCGGAGGAGAACATCGTGTCGTAGTCAGTCAGAAGCTCCCTGGTCGTGGATCCGGCGTAGACGGACACATCCAGAACGAGCTCGGTCTCCGGTTCCACGGTGATTGCGCTGTCGGAGGTGATGTTCGCCGCGGTCCAGATGGTTCCGCCGAAGATAATGGTACCGCCAACGCTATAAATGGTGTCGGTTTCGGTGGCGAAAGTGCTGTCTTCTATCGTTACCGTGCCGCCGTTGTAGATTGCACCACCTTCGATCGCCGTATTGCCGGTGAAGGTGCTGTCCGTTATCGTCGCAGTGTCATTGTTGTAGATAGCGCCGCCGACAGAGGTGACCGTGTTGCCGGAGAAATCACAGGAAGAAACTGTCAACTCTCCTACACTGGCTATCGCGCCGCCGACGATGGCGACATTTCCGCTGAAAGTGCTGCCAGACATGGACATTGTGCCTTCGTTATAGACAATGCCAATACCTTCTCCTTCGTATTCAGCACTCGCCTCATTGCTGTAGAACATGCAATTGGATATCGTCATCTCGGCCGAGACCGTATTGTTTACTGCCGCCCCAAAAACTCCTGTGTTGCCTGCGAAAACATTGTTTTCCACGGTAGCGATGCCTTCATTGTAGATGGCGCCGCCGAAACATCCGACATTCTGCGAGAATGTGCTATTGGAAATCGTCGCAATGTCATAATTGTTGATTGCCCCACTGAAACTAGCCGTGTTTCCGAAAAAGTTGCTGTTTGAAATCGATGCCGTTCCACGGTAGAGGCACAATATGGAGCTGTCGGAACCATTGGACATCGAGACGGCGTCGGCGACAAACAGTTGTCCTTCTATACGCAAACTGGTTTCATCATATGAAACTCCCCGCACGACGACCGTGCTTTGGGCAGCAAGGGCTTGCGCGATCTCATCTCCGGCATAGGCGCGTCCCGAATAGGTGACGCCGTCGATGACGACCGAATCGGTCCCGCCGTCCGCTGTCACGATGGCGGTGTCCAGCAAATCGCGGATTGTGAACACAACGTTGTCACATTCATCCATGGAGAACGCAAACTCGTAGCCGTTGCCCACAAACGCGCTCCCCACATTGCCCACGCCGAGCGTGTCACCGTCGCAAATGACGGAAATCGTCTTCTCCAAGTCGAAACTGGACGCTTCGCTTATGATTACATACTTGTCTTCCGCCTGGTTCCTGGCGATATTGATGGTTATGGACAGATTGTCCTGCGATTTTCTGGACATGTTGTCGTATGTACACAGGAATTTGGAAAAATGGTCGGCCGCGGAAATATCCAGAACGAGTTCAGTGTCGGCTTCAACGGCAAACGTATAGTACGATCTGATTTCCGCCGCCGCCCAGATGGTTCCGCCTAATAGCAAATCGGAACACCAAATTAAGTCGGACCCCGTGGCGAAAACGCTGTCCCTGATGGCAACCGTGCCAACGGCGCAACGAATGGCGCCGGAATTGCCGGAGAAGGTACTGCCGGAAACGGACATGGTTCCGGATGCCTCGATTCCTCCCTCCTCTAACGGACTGGTGTTGTCGACAAAAATGCAGTTCTTGATTTCGACAACACCCCTCCCGTAGACAGCCCCCCCGACATTTGCATTGTTGCCAATGAAAACACAGTCGGCAATGGTTGCCGTGCCGCCGGTGTTGTAGATGGCCCCGCCGCCCTCCAGCGCAACGTTGCCGGTGAATGTGCTGCCATGAACCGACAGACAACCGTACTCGCTGTAAACGGCGCCCATCGCAACCGTATTCCCGAAAAAGTCGCAGTTCGAAATGGAGACGGTACCGGAGTCGCTGGCAATCGCCCAGTACTTTTCGACATTCTGCAGTTTTCCGATTCCGGACATTGAAACGGAATCGGCGACGAAGACCTGGCCGATACCGATGTCAAGTCCGGTTCCCTCGTATGTGCCCCCATGTACGACAACGATGTTTCTCTCGTCAAGTGCACGTTCGATATCGTCGCCGGAATAGGCAACGCCGGAATAGGTGACGTCGCCGATGACGACCGAATCGCTGTCGCCGTCCGTTGTCACGATGGCGCAGAAGAACGCATCCCTCACACAGAGAACGAGATTGCCGTGCGAAGCATCGAGCGCATACGATTTCCAGTTCTTTTCAAGGTACGAAGCCCAGGAATGGTTCATGTCAAACGTTCCAATCTCGCTTCCTTCGCATAGCAGCGTGATGGGATTTGACGGCAGCATGCGTACGTCGGTCGCCAGACAATATTTTCCGAACGCCTGGTTTTCCGCTACGTTGATGGAGAAGCAGAGGTCGTAGAGGACGTTTCGGAACAATCCGTAGAAGTCTGTCAGCAGTTCCCTCCCTGTCATTCCGGCATAGGAAGATATGTCTAGAACGAGTTCGGTCTCCGGTTCCACGGTGATTGCGTTGTCGGAGGTGATGTTCGCCGCAGTCCAGACGGTTCCGCCGAAAGTCATGGTTCCGGTGTTGTAGACAGTATCGAGTTCCGTGGCGAAAGTGCTGTCCTCTATCGTCACCGCGCCGGCGTTGACTATTGCGCCGGTGTTGTCTGAAAACGTGCAGGATCCGACGACAACCGTACCGCCGGCGACATGCAACGCCCCGTCTGCCGCATCTATTCCGAAAAACAAGTCGTTCTCGAAACTGACGCTTCCGCCCGTCACCTCCCGTTGACTGGTATAAGTTTCGCCGTTATTCGGAACGGCTACGTCTCCAAGCCCGCCCGCCAGACCATCCAGGCCATCGTACGGTTCGTCAGGATTCAAATCCCTTTCGTCCAGTCCCATGTCGTGCCTCCGCGTTATGACAAACCAACCCCACAATATTATCTTGTAAATAATTTAGCCCCTGAGACAGTTGTTTTCCAAAACGGAAAAACGGCGGATGCTGCCCCGGCCCGATATCAGTTGACACTTTCGATTCAAGTGTGAAATTGGAAAGCAAGTGCAATGAAAGAGACCATCCGCGATTCCCAACACCTCTTCACGCTGGATCCGCTGCCGACGCGGCGCAACGGCGTCCGGCACCTGAATCTCGGGGATTCATCGCCGGCAGAATGGAACTCCAGTTCCGATCAGCGGTTGCGGTCGATCTTGCAAATGGCGCAATGCCGGCAGTCAAGTTCCGGCGGGTTCTCGTATTCACGACCAGACTTCACCGCGGCCCGGTGCGCCAGGTAGTTGCGGATGCCCAATATCGATCCCACGATTATGAAGGCGCCTGCGGGGGAGCTCGGCAGCAGGAAGTCGGTGGTCCAGCACTCGATCAGCTTAACCGAGAACACCGAGCCGCTCGTCAGGAACTCGCGGATGCAGCCGATCATGACCAGCGCCACCGTGAAGCCGAGCCCCATGCCGACGCCGTCCGCCGCCGAACGCAGCGGCCCGTGCTTCGATGCGAAGGCCTCGGCGCGGCCGAGGACGATGCAGTTGACGACGATGAGCGGTATGAAGATGCCGAGCGCCTCGTAGAGCTCGGCCGGCGCATAGGCTTTCATGAGCAGGTCGATTATCGTCACGAACGTCGCGATGACGACGATATACACCGGGATGTGTATCTTCTCCGGAACCAAGTTCCTCATCAGGCTGCTCACCGTGTTGCTGCCGAGGAGCACGCACGTCACCGCCAGTCCCATTCCCACGCCGTTCACCGCGTTCGTCGTGAGCGCCATCGTCGGACACGTTCCCAGGAGCAGCACCAGCACCGGGTTCTCACGCCAGATGCCGCGCACCAGATCCGATATCGCCGTCTTCATGCTATCTTCCCTTCGTTATTTCGCCGGCGTGCCGCGAATAGACGTCCAGCACGTCCGACACCGCCGATGTGAGCGCCCTGCTGGTCACGGTCGCGCCGGTGCGGTATTCGACCGTTCCGCCGTCCTTGGTTACCGCGAGCGGTTCCACGCCGCGCGTCATCCCCGCGAACTGGTCCAGGAACCGGTTCGGAATAAGCCGCGGAGCCGGAGTCCTGGAGAAAAGCGTCCGCGCCGTCCTGGCGAGCTTGCGTTCGCAAAGCGCCGCCCCCAGTCCCGGCGTCTCGCCGTGGCGGGTTATCACCACGCCGATCACCTTGCCGTCCGGGGAGATCGCCACGAGATACGATATCGGTCCGCCGTATCCGGACTTCGTCTCGCCGCTGGCGAAGACCGCGGCGATTTCGCCGTTCTTCCTAGCCGTCATGAAGGTGATCCCGTCGAACGTCGTCTTCCCGTCCCCGGGGGTTCCGTCGAAATCGGGAACCAGCGTCCTCAGGCTGCGCTCGAACGAAGCGGCCTCCGCCTTTGCGAGAGGTTCCGCCACCACGTCCGACACCACGCCGAGCGCCAGCGCGGCGAGCAGCGACACCGCCCCGAGGAATACCCCGAGGTAGACTACCGAGTTGCCGTTCTTCATTTGCGCACCTTCGTGTATCCGAACGGCCGCACGGCGCACACCCTGTCGATAAGCGGCACCATGGCGTTCATGAGCAATATGGAGAAGCTGACGCCCTCCGGATAGTTGCCCCAGACGCGGATTACCGTCGTCAGGACGCCGCAGCCCGTGGCGAAGACGACGCAGCCGAGTCCCGTGATGGGCGACGTCACCATGTCGGTCGCCATGAAGAACGCGCCGAGGAGCAGTCCGCCCGTCAGCAGATGGAAAAGCGGCGACGGGGTGAGTCCCGGATCTATGCAGTGGATGATCCCCGTGAGCAGCGCCACCGTCCCGATGTAGTAGAGCGGGACGCGGTAGTTGATGAGGTTGAAGGCGATCAGCAGCACCGCACCGAGGAGCAGTGCAGGGACGCAGGTCTCGCCCATGCACCCTCCCCTGGCTCCCCAGAAGTACCGCCAGAGCATTTGCGGATTGTCGATTTCATCGAAGCGTCCGGCTCCGGGCGCGGGGGTCGCCTTCCTGGCGGCGGTCGCGGCGCCAAGCGGCGTGGCGCCCGTCACCACAACTCCCGTCGCATGCGGCGTGGCGGAGGTCGTCACCGACGCATCGATGCCGTAGAGCGACTCCGGCAGTTCGCGCGGAGACGACCAAGTGGTCATGACGGCCGGCAGCGCGATAAGCAGCCCCACCCTCGCCACCAGGACCGGATTGAACGGATTGCGGCCGAGGCCGCCGAAGACCTGCTTGCCCAGCCACATGGCCAATATCGCTCCGATCACCGGCACATACCACGGGGCGGACGGCGGAAGGTTCATCGCCAGGAGCGCTCCGCTCAGGAGCGCGCTGCCGTCGGAGACGGTGGCCCATGCCGGACGCTTCCTCAGGACGCACCAGAGCGCCTCGGCTCCAACGCAGGACGCGACGCTTATGACGAGCACCAGCGCGGCGTGCGCCCCGAACAGATATATTCCGGCCGCGCAGGCCGGCAGCAGCGCCATTGTCACCAGCAGCATTATTCTCCTGACGTCCGAACGGCAGGAGATATGCGGCGAACTGCTGACGACCAGTCCGGTTCCGTCCGGCAGACTCGTTCCGTTTTCGTTTTGCTTCATTTCCCTACGCTCCCATTTCCGGCGGCCCGCATCCTGCGAATCTCCGCCTTTGCCCTCCTGAAGAGCTGGACCAGCGGGCGGTGCGCGAGGCACACGTAGGCGCAGGAACCGCACTCCAGGCAGTCCATTACATGGTTCTGTTCCGCGAGATCAATGCGTCCGCCCTCGATGGCGGTGGCGATGAGACAGCTCTCGAGGTTCATCGGACATCCCTGGACGCACCGCCCGCAGCGCACGCAGTCTCCGGAACCGTAGTTGACCGCGACGTCTCCCGGCAGCAGCAGTATGCCGGAGGTGTTCTTCGACACCGGAACCTCGTAGGAGTTCTGGGAGAACCCCATCATCGGTCCGCCGAGGATGAGCTTGCCAGGTTCCTCCGTCACGCCTCCGGCGAGCTCCAATGCCTTGATGACCGGAGTCCCGATGCGCAGCAGCCAGTTGCCGGGATGCGCGACCACCTCGCCCGTCACCGTGACGATGCGTTCGACGACCGGCAGCCCGAGGACCACGGCGTCGCGCACGGCGGCCGCCGTGCCGACGTTCTGGACCACGCATCCGGCGTCGGCCGGCAGTCCTCCGGACGGAACCATGCGGCCGGTCATGGCGGAGATCAGCTGCTTCTCGCTGCCCTGGGGATAGCGGACCTCCAGCGGGAACAAGGTCACGCCGTAGCGTTCGCAGAACGGCTCCAGCGTCTCGATGGCGTCCTTCTTGTTGATCTCGATGCCGAGGAATATCCTGGACACCCCGAGTATCCTTCCGGATATCGCCGCGCCCTCGAGGACGCGTTCCGGGGATTCAAGCATCAGACGGTGGTCGGCGCTGAGATAGGGTTCGCATTGCGCGCCGTTGAGGATCAGCGTGTCGACCGACTTGCCGGGCGGCGGCGTGAGCTTCATGGCGGTCGGGAATCCGGCTCCGCCCATGCCGACCACGCCGGCCTCGCGGACGCGGCCGACCAGCGCCGCGACTTCGGCCGTGCGCCAGTCGATCGGTTCGAACGGGGCCGCGCCCTCGTCCAGACCGTCGGAATCGATGACGATGGTCTGGGCCGGGATGCCGAGCGGCCCCGGTCCCTCGACGATGTCAAAGACCGTCCCGCTGGTCGGACTGTGGACGTTGGCGGAGAATCCGCCGTCGGCCGCGGCCAGGAGCTGGTATTTCAGGACATGGTCGCCCTTGGACACCACCGGTTTCGGCGGCTTGCCGGCGTTCTGGTGGACGAGGACGGTGTAGCGTTCGAGAAGCGGCGCCTTGGAAACCGGCTTGTAGCAGCTGAGAAGCTTTCCAGATTCCACCGGGTGGACGCCGCCCTCGAAGGTCATCACGGGACGGCTGCTCTTGTTCAGGCGTATCTTCTTCACTTGGCCGTCTCCTCTTCTACGGCGCGGAGCGCCTTGACCGGGCAGCCGACGGCCTCGACGTCGCCGGCATCGGGCAGATCCTCGACGGTATAGTCTATCGAGGCGAGGAAGCCGTTCATGCGGAAACGCCTGGGATCATGCCGGGAGCACTTGCCGCACCCGATGCACCCGCCGGTGCAGTATTTGCGCTTGAGCGCACCCTTCTCGGGGGAATTGCAGAACACATGGGCGGTGGCGTCGGCCGGAACCAGATGGATGACGTGCCGGGGGCAGATCTCGACGCACTTGCCGCATCCGGTGCAAAGCTCCGCATGGACACGGGCCACGCCATTTCGTATCTCGATGGCGCCGAACGGACAGACGCGGGCGCAGCTGCCCATGCCCAAACAGCCGTAGCGGCAGTTCTTGGGGCCGCCGGACACCACCTGGGCCGCGAGGCAGTCCAGCGTGCCGTTGTATTTGACGCGGATCTTCTCGTGGTCCGAATCGCCGGAGCACGCAACGATGGCCTTCCTGGCGAACCCATGGCCGGTCTCGATGCCGAGCGCGTTGGCGATGGCGTTGACCTGGTCCTGGGACGAGGCCGAGCATTTCGACGGCAGTTCCCTGCCCTCCACGACGGCCCGGGCGAAATCGGCGCATCCGGCGTATCCGCATCCGCCGCAGTTGGCGCCGGGCAGAAGCTCGGTGACGAGGTCGATCCGGGAGTCGGTCTTCACGGAGAAGCGCCTGACGAAGAAGCCGATTGCCACTCCGAGCAATATTCCGAGGAGGGTCATCAACGCGACGGCGGCGACAAGCTGCGACATTCCGCTTCCCTCCCCTAGCAAAGTCCGGCGAAGCCGTTGAAGGCCATCGCGAGGATTCCCGCGGTTACCAGCGCGATCGGCGTTCCGACCATCGCCCTGGGCGGATCGGAAAGCTCGAGTTTCTCGCGCAGACTGGAGAATATGAGCAGCGCCAGGGCGAAACCGATTCCGGAGAAGCATCCGAAGACGGTCGACTCCAGAACGGTATGGCAGGACTTGGCGTTGATCGTCGCCGCGCCGAGCACGGCGCAGTTCGTGGTTATGAGCGGCAGGTAGATGCCAAGCGCCTGGTAGAGCTTGGGTGAAGTCTTCTTGAGCACGATCTCGATGATCTGCACGAGCGCCGCGATGACGAGGATGAAGAGCAGGGTCTGCAGGAACCCGAGGTCGTACGGCCGGCCGTTCAGTTCGAAGTGCAGACAGTAGATGTCGAGCGCCGAGGTGATGGCGCTGGAGAGCGTCATCACGGCGACCACGGCTCCGGACATGCCCATGGCGGTGGAGACGCGTTTCGAGACGCCGAGGAACGGACAGATGCCGAGGAAACGGCTCAGCACGAAGTTGTAGACGAGAACCGCACCAATGGTAAGTTCCAGCCAGCGCATGATGCTACACCAGGAGTTTCTTTTCCAACTTGAAGACCACCTTGACGACCTTGCTTCCGTCGCCGACGCAGGGCATGTGGCCCTCGCCCGGTTCCAGTAGCAGCCACCAGCCGGGATCCAACCGGATTTCAGTCGGCCTGGCGTTCATGCGCACGAATCCGATGTCGCGGCCGGCATCGTAGGGAACGACGGTCTCGCCGTCGATCGGCGCGCACCAGACCTCCTCGTGTCCGGAAAGGATCGTCTGGATGTCGGCGTACTCCCTGTGGTACTCCAACTTGCAGGGGTCGGCCGGCCGGGAGTCGTATTCCTGGACGGTACAGTAGACACCGTCGCAGACGTCGTATCTGCCGGGTTCCGGAAACTTCGCCAGGAACTTGCGCCAGGTGTCGGCCACGGCTCCCAGCGCGCGGGCATCCACCGAACCGAAGTGCCGCGCGATACCATCCTCGAACTTGTCGTATATCATGTTGCGAATCTCCTTGGGTTGACAACACCTAAGTTATCACGTACGCACCGGCATGTCCATAGTGAAAAGGCGTGTACTTACGAGCCAATTCCATGCGCGAAAAGTCCATTCCGAAGGCACACGATGCTTCGCCAGGGAAAGGACATTAATGCCGACTTCAGCGGAGACTTGACAAAACCGCATGGCGCGGAGCAATCCTTGAACGCGAAGAACGAAGTGATATATTACGCCGAGATGCATCAGGAGTGGCGTCAGTACGGCGCCTGTCAACCGAGGTCCGAGACCCACGGTGAATCATTCCTGCGAAGTCGCGGGAGTGGATGCGGAACCGGGTACGAAAGTGCCTTGTTCAAAAAAACTCGGCGGACGGCCTTCCCGTCCGATGCCGCCTCCTGACCGCACCGAACGTCTGGAGGAATGAAAAATGAAGGAATCGCCCGTAGTCATCCACATCCCGCACAGCTCGCATTTCGTTCCGGATTTCCTGCGTCCGGACATCCTGCTTTCCGACGACGAGCTGCATCAGTCGCTTTCCGCAATCACGGACTGGCGCACCCGCGACCTGTTCTGCCACGGGGGGCTCGGTGAACGGGTCGTCTTTCCGGTGAGCCGGCTGATATGCGATCCGGAACGATTCCGCAAGGACGCCGACGAAGACATGGCGTCGCGCGGCATGGGGGCGGTCTACGTGCTGGATCCGTTCCTGCGTCCGCTCCGGAAATTCGACCCCGTCAAGCGGGAGCTGATGCTCCGGCTCTACTACGATCGCCATCATCGTCGTCTTCGAGACGCGGTATCCGGCAAGCTCGGACGGCTGGGCCGCTGCCTGATCGTCGACGCCCACAGCTTCCCCTGCGTCCCCCTGCCATACGAGCGGCACCAGCGCAACGACCGTCCGGATATTTGCATTGGAACCAGCGGTCCCAACACGACCCGCCTGCTCGCCAATCGCGCGACAAGGTTCTTCCAGAACTGCGGACTGTCGGTTTCCGTGAACTATCCATACGCGGGAAGCATGGTGCCGCTGGACTACATCGGCGATGCTCGCGTGCAGTCGCTGATGGTGGAGCTCAATCGCGGTCTGTTCACCACCGGATCGGAAATGGAGGCCTCGTCCCGCTACGGATGGATGAAGTCAATTGTCGGCAGGTTCCTGGACGCGGTGCAGTAACGGCAAATGCATTTGCACAGGTTGAAGTCCAGCCGGTCATGTTTCGCGCGCATGGCCGGCAGATACGTGCAGGCGCGAACTCCGCGCCCTGCGCCACCGCCGGACCTCCTCCGTCTCGTAAGGATTCGCCTTCTGGGGTTACGCTTATTCCGGGTGGATTCGTTTTGCGGAACGTTGGGTTCCGCTTGCCGCTCTTGAGGAAGAAACGGGAAATGCGGTCATGAGTGTTGACAAAACCGCTTGACGAAAAGGCGTTTTTAACTATGTTGATTATAGACGCTCACTGTAGTTCAACCTTCGGCTCTTCGAAAACGCTGCTATTGGGAGCGTTTGTTTTTGCGAGTTCGCGATTATAGTACTCATTGCCGTTGGTTCATGCATTACCATTCCAACTGATTTCAGTTCACGGCCGGCAAATGCCCTTTCCATGCCAAATCCATTGATTTTGTTTTCCACTATGATGACATAATCCCCAGGGGTTCGGCGGCAAAACCGAACCCCGTGCGGCGCCCCTGTCCGGGAACCGCCTGTACCCTATTGTCCGGAAGACTTTTTTACGAAACGTCTTTCAACGGCCGTGAAAATGAGTGGATAGAGGAAAACCAGGAAAAAGAAGAGCAGAACACGGAAGATGAAGGAGCCGATGTGCGGTTCCATGAGTCGTATGAACGCCTTGTACCATGAACCGGTCCCGAACTGGAAAATCAGCGCGCCGGGAATGAATCGGGCGATTTTCCAGAACCAGCTGGTGGGGATCTCGAATTTCACGAAGCGTTTTTCCAGACACCAGCCCAGCAGGAAGCCGACGTATTCACCGCCGTCTTTCCACGCATCCACCGTCATTTCGGATGGATCGACCAGAAGTTTGCCGTCAACATAGTCCATTGGATAGCTTTTGAGCGAGACGTATAGATAAAATCCCGTCATGAACGCGAGGGATACGAGCAGGACGATCCAATCCCGCCCGCTTTTTTGCCTTTCCCACTTGCAAATCAAATTGGTGCAGACGATGCCGATCACGCCGATGGCGAATCCGCAAAACACGTCCTGCGGCGTGTGGACGCAAAGAAAGTTTCTCGTAATGCCGATTACGATAATGAAAATAACCAACACGGTGGCGAGGCAGACGTGTTTCCTATAGTACCAGGCAATCATGCCGAAAGTGGACGTCGCCCTGCATGTGTGGCCGCTGGGGAAGGAATATCCGGTGGCGTGGGCTTTCGCCATCGGCGGTGGCACGATATTCGGATCCCTGATCCACGGACGGTAGGCGCAGGCAATCGATTTGGCGAGTCCGTTGAAAACCGGAGCGATTGCGAACGAGAAGAGCGCGGACACGCCGCATTCCTTGTTTATCGACCAGAAGATGAAGAAAACGAGATGGCCCGAATATCTCGGTCCGAGATCAGTGAAGACACTCAGAAAATCGGACAGGGCCTCTCCGGCGGCGAGCCGTATTTCCTGCCACCACAGCAAACATTGCAAATCCCACATTTCCACTCCTTGAAAACAATCCTCGGCTTGCTAAAAGTTCAACACTCGATCCCAACGAACTATACCCGCTCCGCGCCGTCACTTCAACTGGTTTAGCTTCGCGAAGTACTTCGAAAGAATCGGATACTTTTCCTTTTCCCAATTCATCACTGTCTGGTAGGACACGCCGAGAAACCGGGACATTTCCGCGCGGCTCATGCCGAGCCGCGTACGCAGTTTCGCGAGCTTCTTCGCCGTCCACTTCACCTCCCGCGCAACGGACTTTTGCGTCTTCGGCGTGGATTTCGAAGTCGAACCGGTCTTCGTCCGCGCAACGGCGGCCTTCGTCTTCCTGCCGGTTTTCCCCGTTGATTTCGCCTTCTTCTCCGATGCCGCGGCGTTCACGGCGCCAGGCTCCTTCGGTGCGCCTTCCACCACATCGGGCTCGGGAAGTTCGTCGAAGGCCACGCCGAACACGTTTTCCAGGTTTTCCGGGGCGATTTCGGACTCGACCCCGTCGGACAGGTTCGACACGATGGATTCGGCATCGACAAGTTCGTTGCCGTCGACATTGCGCAAGGTAAAGAAAAGCGACGGATCCTCGTCCAATCGCGAACCGATGCCGTACAGCACGGCCGCGACATGCTTGCAAAGAGTCGCGTAGTCCGGACAGGAACAGCTCATCTTGATCTCGGACGGCTCCGGGAACAGCCCCGTCTCTCGCGAGCAGAACTCCGCCAGGACCTCCGGCGGCAGATCGCCCTGAATCAGCGACACCAGCGAGCTTATCTTGCCGGTGCATTTCGCCTTGAGCTTTTTCCATCTTTCCGCGGACAGCGGCTTTATGTCGATCTCGACCTCGTAGGGGGTGCGCGAACTTCCGGCGACCAGCGCGGAGACACGCCCCTTGCCGATTCTCAAATCCAGGACGGCCCCTTCCCTGACATACGAACGTCCGCGGGGAAGACGGTTCGCGTAGTCATTGTAGGATTCGATGTTGTCGCACCAGGCCTTGCCCCAGAAAGTCTTCGCGATGGTCCTTCCGGCCAACACAATCGGCTTCAGCGACTTCCCCCCCTTCGCCAGGCGTTTCGCCAGCTTGGCGTTGCGCTCCTTCTTCTCCGCCACAGTCACGTATGGCGGAAACGAATTGTAGTATCCGAACATTTTCAGCCCTCCAGTTGCATTGGATTGAGTTTCACTATGTCGAGGATTTCCTTGTCGCTCATTTCGGTAAGCATCTTTTCCGCGCCACCGCCGATGATGTCGTCGGAAAGCTTCTGCTTGTCCGTCATCAGCTGGTCGATTCTCTCCTCCAGGGTGCCGCGGCAGATGAACTTGTGGATCAGCACGTTGCGCTTCTGGCCGATGCGATACGCCCGGTCGCTCGCCTGACGTTCGACCGCGGGATTCCACCAGCGGTCGAAGTGTATCACGTGGTTGGCCGCGGTCAGGTTCAGTCCGGTTCCGCCCGCCCGCAGCGAGATGACGAAGAACGGAGGTCCGCCCTCCGCCTGGAATTCACGCACCAGTCCCTGCCTTTCCTTGACCGGGGTTCCGCCATGCAGCACCAGTCCCGGACGGCCGAAGCATTTCTCCAGATGCTCGGAGAGCGGCCCGGTCATTTCGCGGAACTGGGTGAACACCAGCACCTTTTCCTGGCGCGCCGCGATGGACTCGACCAGATCGGCCACGCGCAGGAACTTGCCGGAATCCTCCGCCAGGAAGTCGCCGGTTCCGGAGAACTGGTCCGGATGGTTGCATATCTGCTTGAAGCGCGAGAGATAGGCCAGCACCAGTCCCTTGCGCCTGATGCCGGTTTGCTCCGAAGCCAGCGCCTCGGCAAGTTCCTCCACGCATCCGGTGTAGAGCGCGGCCTGCCATCGCGAGAGACTGCAATAGACCTTGTTCTCGACCTTGTCGGGAAGATCGCGGATGATTCTCTTGTCCGTCTTCATCCGGCGCAGAATGAACGGCGAAGTAAGTTTTCTCAGCGAAGAATAGTCGCCGGCCAGGCTCTTGGTGTAGCCGATGAACCCCCTGAGATCGCGCAGCAGCCCGCGGTTGATGAAGTCGAAGATGCACCACAGGTCGGCAAGCCGGTTCTCGATCGGAGTTCCGGTCAGGGCGATCCGCCGCGGCGACTTCAAGGCCCGGACGGCGCGGCTCTGCGCGGAATCCGGATTCTTGATCGCCTGCGCCTCGTCGGCGATGACGGCGGGAAACTCCAGCTGCGCCAGCTGCGGCAGGCGCGACAGCATTCCGTAGGTGGTCAGGGCGACATCGTATTTCGCCAGGTATTTCTCCGGGGTCTTCTCGAAGGACTTCCAGTCTTGCGGAGACATGGCCGAGGGATGGAGCACGGCCATGGTCAAATCGGGCGTGAACTTCTCGCGTTCGCCCTGCCAGTTGGCAAGCAGCGTGGCCGGCAGGACGAGGAGAACCGGCAGCTTGTCGAGCACGCCGGAGCGTTTCCAGAGTTCGATCAAGGCAAGGACCTGCAGCGTCTTGCCAAGTCCCATGTCGTCGGCCAGACAGGTTCCGAACCCGATCCTGGACGCGAACAAAAGGAACTTGACGCCGTCCACCTGGTAGGGGCGCAGGGTGTCGCGGCGATTGCCGGGGAGCGGCGGCGTTTCGTTGCGCGCCGGATCCGACAGACGCTCCATTATCTCCCGGAAACGGGCGCCGGCATTGATTTCCAGGTTGCCATCGGACGTGATCCCTGCTCCGGAAGAGCGGGACGCCCCCATCCCCGCGAGCAGACGCAGTCCGTCGACGAAACTCATGCCGTCGGACGACGCCATGGCCTTGGCCTCGTTCCAGGACTTGAGCAATTCGGATATCTTCTTCGAATCAGCCTCGACCCACTGCCCCTTCAGCCGGACAAGTCCGCCGGACGACGCGAGGAGGGTTTCCATCTCCTCCCTGGTCAGCGGCTCGCCGTCCAGCGTGGCGTTGACCGAGAAATCCAGCAGCGCGCCGGCGCCCAGCGAGACGCCGTCCTTGACATCCAGCGCGACGGAAACCTTGACCTTTGGCGGGCGGGCTTTCCAGAGGTTGGTCATCCGGACGACGATGTTCGCGCGTTCGTAGACGGGTATCTCGCGGAGGAACTCGCAGGCGGTATCGCTGGTCCACGCCGAAGGCTGGAAAATCCTGCGGGACTCCAGGAGCCGGCGCAGCAACGCGCTTTCCTTGGAGGCCATGGCAATCGGCTCCAGAATGGAATTCAAGGCGAACCGGTCGTCGGCGAAGGCCTTCAGCGCGGATGCCAGCGGGAGGTTGCGCGGAGTCCGGCCGGGAGGATCCCAGACGAAACTCACCATGAACGCGAACGGATACATGCCTGTCGAATCGCTCCGGTTCTCCGCCAGATGGAAGGTGACCTTGCCGACATTCCGCCATGCCGGCGACAGGGAGCGCAGGAAATCCACGATCCGTCCGCCGTACGATGCGATTTCATCGGCCAGCACGCCGTCGAATTCGCAGAAATACCGGTGAATGGTCTCGGCATCGAGATATTCCATGCCGAGAACGGGCGGCATCGACAGCAACATCGCGGAACATTCGGCGACACTTGGCCGGGTGTCATCCAGCACTGGGGAAATTCCTCCGTCCGCGGGGAGATCCCTGGAGGCCAACGCGTCGATACGCCGCATGAACATCTTGCGGAAACATTGCTTCCCGGGGAGTTCCTCCGTCAATTCCGATTTGACGAGCGACAAAAGACCCTTGCCGTTTCCGTCGACGAACGTCCCTTCGTCATCATGGAGATTGCCTTGCGGCGAAACAAAAAGATCGAACATAGGTGTCTCTGTTTTCATAAAAAACGGCAATCCGATTCCGACGACATCAGGTCGTCCAATGGGATATCAGGAATCAAATCGCCCTCCTGAACAAATTTTTCTATATTTTTGCTTGGGACTATGCGGTTTTTCAGGTATCGTCATGGCGATGACCTTAGCCCTCAATGCCGGCATCAGATAACCCTCCCTGAAATATTTACGGTCGGCCAATCCCAATCTTCCCATAAGCTCGGACACGGAGAGGACGTCATCCCCTATGCATTCAAGCAAATCGCGGACATGCGGGGTAACTTGGGGGGTGGTCCCGTCAGCTTGGGGGGTAACCGCTATTCCACTGATCCCATTCCCCCTCGTGGAAACATTGACACGATATGTCGTCCAACGCCCCTTTGACTCACGCAACAAATATCCCCGAGCGGTCAACTCGCTTAACAATCTACCTATCTCTGCTGGATGCAAACCTATTGCAGACTGCGGACGCATTGGCCGACGTCGCCGGAGGAAAAACCGTCGCGGAACATGGATGTCGTGGTGCATTTCATCTCGCGGCATACTCCGGTCCACCGCCGGACATTTTCCGGCAACGTGAATGTTCCAGGGGCGGAGTCGGATTAACATCGGATTCAACTAACCTCGAACGAGAAAACATAAGCCTTCGAGGACCCCCAGGAAGCCTTGGGAACCAACCGGATCGTGGCAATCTTGCCTTCGTGCGCGCTCTTGCAGGAATTCTGGGTGCCGGTCGAACCGCTGATGCCGTGGAGGAAGGCGTTGACGACGGGCACGACAAGCAGCGTGAAGATGTTGAAGTCGCGCAAATGGCTGACATCGTAGGGGTTGATGAAGCTTTCACCGGCGGCGCGGTCCATCAGCACCGGGGCGACTTCGGCGGCCCAGTTGAACTTGTAGAGCACGAAGATTATGAAAACGAGCAACAGCGGCAACACGATGATGCTCTGCAGCGTATTGGTGACGAGGATGGACAGCGTGCCGCCCGCAAGAATCAGACTGATCGCCAGCGCCAGCGTCGCGAAAACGACAATCATGAACGTCGGACACCGCCAGCCGAAAAGGTCGACGACGCTCGGCAGGTCGAGATAGGCGATGAAAAAGCGCGCGGCAATCGCCGGCATGATGACGTTGGCGAGGATGTCGGCGAAAATGCGCAGAAAGCTCGCGAAAATGCGCAGACTGCGGCAGTAGCGCATCTCGAGCAATTGCCCGATGCTCATCGCGCGAGTCTCGCGGAAGCGGTAGCTCATATATCCGAACAAGCCGAGGATGACGGTGATCGGCAGGAGGATCGTCTGGAAGAACGCGAGCGAGAATCCGGTCTTGTAATATACTTCCACGTACATGACGACGGCGACCAGGCCGAGCGCGGCCAGCGCATGGGAGGTCGTCTGCATGTAGCGGCGGGCGACACGCCCAGCGACGAGATAGTCGGAAACACCGACGATGTACCGACGGCAGTAAAACCCCATGAAGATCACATAAGCCGCCGGAATCAAGGTGATGAGCCAATCGATGCAAGACATGAAAACTCCCCACTATGGTCAATCGCTACGACTTGTCGTTTTCATGAAAAATATATACGGCAAACATAGCCGCCGCAACAAACCGTCTGGCGCCGGTTGTGTCCCGTTTTCGCTCCCGAGTTTACTCGGGTTGCCGACTGCGATGTTTTGACTTGTCTTCACCGATGCCGCAAGAGAAACACATTGCAAAACATCTTACGCATCGGGCGATCCACCGCCTCGTTGTGGCGGACCAGGCGAAAAAGGTGTATAGTTTGCAGACGGAAAAAGTTCCGGTAGGCCAACCAACCTGTTGGGAAAGGGAAAATGTCGAAAAACCATCCTTTGCAATTGACCCTGCACGACGGATTCGTTTTCGGTTCCTTCAGCGGCTACGCCTGCTGCACGATCGCCTTGCCGCTGGTATTGACCGCGCTCGCCAGGGATCTTGGTTTTTCCCTGGAAGCCGGCAACAAGGGGCTCGGCGGATTTTTGCAGATGGCGATCAGCGTCTGCATGGTTTTGAGCATGCTTTGCTGCGGTTTCATGGCCGGACGGTGGGGCAAACGCCTGTCGCTCGCCTGGGCGAACATACTGCTTGCGCTCGGCATTATGGCGACGGCTTTGGCCCCCGGGTACTGGAGCGTGGCTTTTTCGCTTGCCATTGCCGGCATCGGCGAAGGAATACTGGAGGGATTGCTGACTCCCTATCTGCAGGAATGCCATCCGGCGGAACCGACCCGCTACATGAATATCGGTCAGGCCTTTTCCCCCGGCGGAATGCTGCTGATGGTAATCCTCGCCGCCGTATTGCCGCGCTACGGGGCGACCTGGCGCACCTTGGTCCTGATCTGCGGACTTCTGACGCTGATTCCGGGAATGCTGCTTTTGTTCCCCCGCGCCGGATCTCCGGTTCGGAATCCGGCGGACGTGCTGGATTTCAATCACGTGAGCAGGCAATTCTGGTCCGTGGTCAGGAAAATGCGTTTCTGGTGGTTTTTCCTGGCGATGTTTTTTACCGGTGTCGGCGCATTCTGCATCACTTTCTGGATCGCGAGCTATCTCCAGCTGGAATTCCAGGCGGGCGAGATGTTGAGCGCGTTTTCCGTCGGGACGTGGTGTTTCGCAATGTTCTGCGGCAGAATAGGTTTCGGGGCATGGGTGCAGGAGAAAAAACTTTACAAGGCGTTGCTTTTTTGCGGCGTCATAACCTTGCTTTTGACACCGCTGATTCCGCTGGCGGCGTCGACTTGCCCCAAGGGGATCGCGATTGGCATTATCTTCCTTTTGCTCGGGCTCTGCGGTCTGGCCGTGGCGCCGT
>JAKSOH010000021.1 GCA_024405675.1 Victivallaceae bacterium | reverse complement strand
GGTGAAATCTAATCCAGACTGCACAACGGCGGGGTAGCTGAACTTGTAACAAGCAGTTTTGCGAAATTCAAGTGTTGAATTTTGCGTGTTTTCTTCGCAATTCCTTCTTGAGGTGCTGAGAAAAAACGCAATAAGCCCCCCAAGGGGTAAATGCAGCTTTCGTTGTCCGGACATACTGACTGCACACCCCTCCGCGAGCTGTCCTAAACGAACCGCGACAACGTCAAAAAGACGTTATCTGTTCAGCAGTTTTGGCGACAGCATTACATGCTTGGCGTCAATGCGCTTAATGCCCAACTTGTCCAGTATTTGTGTCCCATGTTTCGCAGCAAACTTGTCGTAAGGCGTCACGCCGTCCAATTTGTTCCTAGTGTAGCTGTTTATGTGAGAAACGGCCAGGTTTATGTCTTCTTGAGTCAAATCGCAAAAAGTATCGCTCTTGAGAAGTATGCGTCGGAGCAACCGATGAACATTTTCGACGTGAGGCTTTTGATATGAGCTGTACGGATTGCAATAAAATACGGTTGTCCTACGATGAGGATCCTTGCCGTCGAACTCTATCCGATGCGGATTGGTAAATTCGCATCCGTTGTCGGTGAGAATGACGGGGAATAGTTCCCTAAACACTCTTCGCCCGAGCAATTTCTGCAACCTGTCGATATGATCGATAACGGATTGCGCGGTGTTGGCATCACGTAAAAACGCCAGGAACAAGCCAGTACCGTTGAAATAGAACGTCAACAAGACCTTGAAACCGTTCTGTCCCTTTTTGCCGATAACGCTATCCATTTCCACGACATCGTTCATCTTGTCCATGTTGTTCTTCTCCATGTATTTCTCAAACTCAGCGAAAGTACGACCGATACGACTCTCTTTCGTCTGGCGTACGGAAACAATCTTTTTCCGAGGTTTCCTCTTTGACATTTCCGGAAACATGTCGGGCTCTATGCTGCAAATGCCATTCTTCGCGTAATTGTAAACCGTGGCACGACAGACGTCGAACTTGTCGGGATTTGTTGTCATGATATGATCCACTCCTTGGCCGTTGTTCAATCCATTTGTCAAAATTTCCGTCATGATGTTCTTCGTTTTCTCTGTAATCCGAATGCCTTTGTGGCTTTCGGATGAGCGTTTTTCATGTAGCTCCTGCGCGACAAGGTACATGTAGTAGCGTTTCTTTAGACCGCACATTGTCTCTTTGCGGCATCCGTTGCATACGAACGGACTTTTCTTAAGAAGTTCGCACTTGCGCTCCACAAAGTCAGGGCATACCCAGGAACATTTCCTGCAGCCTCGGCATCGCCGTCGGAAGCACTTGGGATCCGAACAAATCATGGACTTGGTGCATGTTCCGTAATTCATGCAAAATCCCGGTGTCGCGCCACGGAAGATCTTGTCGCTGGCTACAGAGTTCCTGAGCACTTCGCGAATGATCGTCGAATGGCTTTTGTGGATGATTCGGGCTATCTTTGAAAAAGATTGGCCCTTGCGGAGTCCCTCTTCGATTTTACGTCGATCGAGGGCGTCGAGTTGGGTGTACATCATATGTACCTCCTTTGGGAAAATTGACACCGTCGGGACAATCAAACCCGCCATCTACTTCTGACTCAAGTAGATGGCCCTAATCTCCCCGGTGCTTGCGTATAAAATGCCACCGGATTGAAAGAATAGGAAAAGACATTCAGCCCCTGGGGAAGAGCCGCGGCTCTTCCCCAGGGGCTGATCGCGTTCAAACGACAGGCAGACTACAAGGATTTTTGTAAAAATTTTGGAATCTCTCTCAATCTGTGCACTTGCGTTTAGACTTTACATTCAACCCGGTATGGGCGGGTTTTTTTGCACCCCGGCAGCGACTGCAATATATTATCACAACGAATACAATTGAACCACGACTTGAAACACGGAGCGTTCCAATCATGACTGCTGCAAGAAAGAAGAATGTCGTCATCGCGGTTATGCTGACCCTGTCCGTACTGCTGTTCGCGGGCGGACTGGTCCGGCGTCGCTATCTGCTCGCCGAACAGGGGAAGCGTCCGACCATCGGACTTATCGTCGCAGGCATGGGGCAGGTGTGGTGGGGGACCGTCATCAAGGGCGCGGAGGACGCCGCGGCCGAACTCGGCATGGACATCAAGGTCCTCGGCCCGGAGAACGAGACGGACCGCGAGCGGCAGGTGCAGCTGGTCGACGACCTCCTGATGCAGCGGGTCGACGCCATAGTGGTGGCTCCCAACGACCGCAATGCGCTGGTGAAGTCGGTGTCCAAGGTCAGGGCAAGCGGGCGTCCGTGCGTGCTGATCGACGCCGATATCGACAGCGACGACTACGATTCGCTGGTCGCGACCGACAACTACGGCGGCGGGGTGAAGGCTGCCCGGCGGATGGGCGAGCTGCTCAACGGCCGCGGCCGGGTGATACTGCAGCACTACATACAGAATTCGATAACCTGCGCGAACCGGGCGCAGGGGTTCAAGGATACCATCGCCAAGGAGTTCCCCGACATAAAGATCGTCGCCGAGCAGTATTGTCTCGGCAGCACCGAGGACTGCCGTCAGCGTGACACCGACATGCTTGCCACCACCGGCGATGTCAATGGCGCCTACGCGGTCAACCACGGATCGTCGATCGGCGCCTACAAGGCGATTCTTTCGTCGGGGAAGGCCGGCAAGATTAAATTCGTCGCCTTCGATTCCGACGGTGTGCTGGTGGACGGCATGGAGGACGGGGTGATCGACTTCATGGTCGTCCAGGATCCGTACCGCATCGGCTACGACGGCGTCAAGGTGGCCGCCGAGGTCCTCGCCGGCAGAAAGGTAAACAAGAGCTATCCCATCGACAGCATGGGCGTGGACAGGTCTAATCTTCCCGAACTGAAGAAGACCAAGGCAAGCGCATTGGGGCTCTAGGAAATGGCTGCCGTTCCAGACGTTGTCGCGCTGGAGATGCATGGCGTCTCCAAGTCTTTCGGTTCCACGAGCGTCCTCGACGATGTTTCGTTCAAGTTGCGCCGGGGCACCGTCCACGCCATCTGCGGCGAGAACGGGGCCGGCAAGTCGACATTGATGAAGATACTTTCCGGCGTCCACCGAGCCGACGGCGGGACGATGGCGCTCTTCGGCTCGCCGTACAATCCCGCGGGACCCCTGGACGCGCTGGATTCCGGTATCGCCATGATCTACCAGGAACTCAACCTGGCCGAACATCTGACCGTCGCCGAGAACATATTCCTCGGAAACGAGCTGCATCGTTCCTTCCCGTCGTTCCAGCTGGACAACCATGCCATGGTCGAGGAGACCAGACGGCTGGTTTCCGAATATGGCTTCGGCATCGACCCGGAGGTCAGGATATCTTCGCTCAGCGTCGGCGAGGCGCAGCTGGTGGAACTGCTCAAGGCGATTCACCGGAACGCCAGGATCATCGTCATGGACGAACCGACGAGTTCGCTTTCTTCCAACGAGACGAAGCGCCTGTTCGAAATCATCTTCGAACTTCGTTCTCGCGGCGTGTCCGTCGTGTACATCTCGCACCGCATGGAGGAGATATTTCTCCTCGCCGACGATGTTTCGGTGCTGCGAGACGGCATGATGGTCTTCTCAGGGCCGGCGTCTTCGACGTCGACTCCAGAGGTCATTCGGCTGATGGTCGGGCGCGAGATGAAGGATTTCTATCCTGAACGGCACGTGACGGTGGGATCGGTGACGTTCGAGGTTCGTGATCTCGGCGACGGCGATTGCATTGGACCGGTTTCGTTTTCAGTTCGCGCCGGTGAAATCGTCGGCATGGCCGGACTGGTTGGTGCGGGACGTACCGAAATCGCCGATCTGGTGTTCGGCGCCGCGCCAAGGGCGTCAGGAGAGTTGCTGCTGGACGGAAGACCGATTAACATCGGTTCTCCGGCGCAGGCGATTTTGCACGGCATCGGATATCTGACCGAGGATCGCAAACGCACCGGGCTGTGCGTGAAGCTCCCATGCGACTGGAACATCACTCTACCGAATCTTTCCAAGTTGTCGCATGGGGGAGTCGTCGATCTGGCGGCCGAACGCGCCGCGGCCGTCGACTTCGGAGAACGCGGCGGTGTCAAGTGGCCAGGGCCCGATGCTCCGGCCGAAAGCCTCTCCGGAGGCAATCAGCAAAAGCTGCTTCTCGCCCGCTGGCTCATGGCGCAGAGCAGGTTTCTGATATTCGACGAGCCGACACGCGGCATCGACATCGGCGCAAGGCGCGATGTCTACCTGATGCTCAACCGCATGGCGGAGGAGGGCAGGGCGATCCTGGTCATTTCCTCCGACTTGCCCGAGATATTCGGCGTCTGCGACCGCATCCTGGTGGTTCGCGACGGCCGCATCGTCGCTGATCTCGAGACCGGATCGACTTCTCCGGACGAGGTCATGAAATACGCAGTGACAAATACAGATATCGGAAGGAAGGACGTAAAATGAACCGTTTCGCCAAGCAACTTTTGCCGTTCAGCACGCTCATATTCATCATCTCTCTCTGGACGTTCCTCGTGCCGTGCACGTTTCTCACGGCGGAGAACATGATGAACGTTCTCACAAGGAGCGCCGCCAACGGCATCATGGCGGCGGGAATGACTTTCGTCATCATCTCATCTGGAATCGATCTTTCCGTCGGGTCCATGCTGGGGATTTCCGGAATGATGGGGGCGTTGTCCATGCTGGTGTTGTCCGGCGGCAGCTGGGCAAGCATAACGTCTGGCCAGAACATCGATCTCGTTGTTCCGGCCATGGTCGGTGGAACCCTAGTCTCCGTGCTCGTCGGCGGATTGTGCGGTCTCTTCAACGGGGTCTGCATCACCAGGCTGAAACTTGCCCCGTTCATCGTCACGCTTGGCAGCATGAGCATTTTCCGCGGCTTGTCATACATAATCAACGACAGCCGGCCATACGCCACGGCCGACTACATATTCTTGGATTCCGGCATGGTTCTCGGCATTCCGGCGTCCATCTGGTTGTTCGCGCTTACGTTCGCCATCTGCAGTTTCCTGCTTGGGCATACCAGGTTCGGACGCTACGTCTACGCGATTGGTTCCAACCGCGACACGGCGTTTCTCGCCGGAATCGACGTCAACAAAGTCTTGGTGATGGTCTATACGCTGATTGGTTTGCTGACCGGCATCGGCGCCATGATCTACTGCAGCCGTTCCAGTAGCGCTCAGCCGACGGCAGGCATCGCGCTGGAAATGGATGTTATCGCCGCATGCATCATCGGTGGATGTTCTCCGAGCGGCGGCAAGGGGACCATGACCGGAACGCTCATCGGAACGCTGCTCATCAGCTTCCTGCGCAACGGGCTCGCGTTGCTTGGGATGTCTACCAACTTGCAACTGGTGGTGATTGGATTTATCATCATCTTCGCCGTGACGGCGGACCGCCTGGCGACCTCCAGGGAATCCAACTAGCGATGCGTATCCTTCGCGGCGGTTCCGTATCCCTCGGGAATATGTCGGATCGCCGCAATCGCCACCGCATAGCTGACCAAGGTGGCTGCCAGCACCCATGTGAAGAACCATCGGTAGCCTGTCTGCGATGAGACCGCTAATTCAATCATCTTCTGGAGCAGGGCGCCGGAGAACAACCCGGGCAGTCGGAGCCCGGCTATCATCAGGCAGGAGAGAAATGCGAACGCTGTCGAGGAGAACCTTCCGCATCTCGATGCCATGTATAGCATGACAAGCATATACCCGGTGAATCCGAATCCATAGCCGAATTGTTCCAGCGCTACCAACACCGCCTGCATGGCCGGCGTTTCAATCGGCACGAAGGCCCAGATCGTGTAGATAACATCGGGAAGATTCAAGGCGATTGCCATCGGCAGTATTGACCTGCGCAGTCCGAATTTCGCGGAGAATGCCCCGCCTAGCAGTCCTCCCGCCAACATCGCAATGATGCCGTAGACGCCAACGAACCGCCCGTAGGTCCGGATGGACATCCCCCCGCCGTTTGGATCGATCAGAAACAACTTGGAGACGATTCCTAGCTGAGCTTCCGCGAAGCGATATAGTAGCAAAAAGACGATAAGCGTCACTATCCCTTCCGTATGCATGAGCGACTTGAGTGCATCCTTGATACTGGATTCGTCTCGTACCTTGATCTTGTTTTCTCGATGCATTGTAATGGAATGCCATGTCGCTCCAAGCACGAATACCGCTCCGCATGCTCCGAAGGCCGCCTGCCATGGAACCAGCTCGGACTTTCCGTATTTCATCGCTACAGCCATCAACAGTCCGCCGTTGGCTGCCACCATCGCGATTCTGAAGAACACGCTTCTCCATCCAGAGTATAAAGATTGGTCGTGTTCGCTTAGCGCGGCAAGGTAGTATCCGTCGGCTGCGACGTCGTGCGTTGCCGACAGGAAGGCGCATGTGGCCAGACAGGCGAATACCGCGTTCGCACCACATGGGATGGCGAGTGCGGTCGCTCCGAAGAGTATGCCAAGGGATAGCTGCATCGCCACGACCCACGACTTGCGCGATCCGAAGATATCCACGGCAGGAGACCACAGCGGTTTGAGCATCCAGGGCATTCCGAGCAGGCTGACTGCCGCTGCGATGCGTTCAACCGGCCATCCCAACGCTGCGAAAAGAATCACGGATACCTCGCAGATGACCGCTGCTGGAATGCCTTCGGCAAAATAGAGACTGGGTATCCAGGATAACGGGTTGCAGTTCTCGCGTTGTTTCATCTGATTTTTCCTCCTCGCAATACAATAGCTTTGAATCTGCGGAAATTCATGTGCGACAATCTGATGGAAAAATAAAATTTGACAATGTCCGGAATGCGCATATATTTATAGTGTATGTTTGTGATGCAGGTACTTTTGCAAAAGGGAGTTGCAAATGGACGTAGAGAAGGACGGGGTGATGAATTACATTCCTCCGATGCTCATTGCTTTTGACGCGACTGTTCTTGTTCAGGGCGGAAATGGTCCGAGCGCATGTACTCAGCCTTCTCAGACAGGGGTGGATGATATTTGTTTGGCTGAGGACGACGAGTTCTAAGGATTTCCCGTTTTTTGTGTTCTGCGGCGAGGTGAATCACCTCGCTTTTTTTATCCGGTGTTTCGCCGCGCATGGATTGGAATTGGCGCTTGTTCGGTAACGAATCCTGATATGAAAAAGGCCGGTCGTCCAATGGGCGACCGGCCGGTTGTTCGTTGTTGTTATCCGCAGTGGAAGAACTTCTCCACCAGTGCGAGAATCTTCTTCTGGTCGCTGCCGATGTCGGCGCGGAGCGTACGATCGTTGAATGACCTGAGTCCGGAGATTATTCCGTCGATCATGGCAGGGCTGAACACTCCATCTTTCTCAAAGTATCCGCGCTGCTTCTCAAGACAGTCGGCCGACGCGGCGCAGCTGTCCGGGAGTACGGCGAGTTTTTCGAGCAATGCCTGGTTTTCGGCCTTGTGGATATTGACGTTCACATAGGTCTTGTTTGCCACCTCCAGGGCATCCGCCATTTCGAACCCTGTGCGCGCCGCCACCGCCAGTCCGGCAATCAGCAGGCTGATGTCCGCCGAGCCATCGGGCGAGCGCATTTCTACGGTCTGTTTCTGACGGGTGTCATAGCCTGCCTTTCTTTCGGCCGGGTTGGCCTGGGTGCAGAGATCCTTGCCGCTGGTCCAGCCGAGCGGTACGCGCACAAGCACCGAGCGGTTGCGGTCTCCCCAGCAGACGTTCGTCGGAGCTTCCTGATGCGGGACAAGACGGAAGTAAGAAGTCGGATTGGTGTTGCCGAATGCGGTGATCGAGGGCGCTAGAACCATCATGCCGGCTATGGCGCGCTTGGCGTTGTCGGACAACGCTCCATCGCAAAGCATCTGGTTGATTCCGTTCTTCATGATCCGAAAGTGGATGTGCAGACCGGAACCGGCTTTGCCGACGGTGATTTTCGGAGCGAAGGTCACGTCGTATCCGTTGCGGTAGGCGAGATTGCGGATGATCCACTTGGCGAGCAGGAGCTGCTCCGCCGCTTCCTCGGCTGGAACCGGCAGGAACTCGACTTCGTTTTGTTCATAGATCTTGCCATCAAGCGTGAAGTTGCCGACTTCGGAGTGTCCGTACTTGATCTGTCCGCCGGCCCTGGATATGTAGTTCATGCAGAGCTTGCGGAATTCTCCGAACTTAGTGTACGGCGACGACTCATGGTATCCCTTCTGGTCGGCGGCCGGAAACTTTCCGTCGTCTTTGGCGATTACGTAGTACTCGAGTTCTCCCATGGCCTGGAATTCCATGCCCGTGGCTTTCCTGAACGAATTGCAGGCCTTGCGCAGCGTGTGCTCCGGAGAGCTTTCGAGCGGGTTGCCGTCCTTGTCGAAGAACGAGCAGAGCATGTTGACGGTCGGCAGTTCGGCGAATGGATTCATGTACGCCGTGCTGAGACGTGGCACCACGTAGAGAGCGCTGCTGCTGGCCTCGATGAACGGAAACAAGCTGGAGCCGTCGACGCGTTCGCCGCACGACAGTATTTCGTCGAGATATGCGCCGTCGTTGATGACGAAGTTGAGCGTCTTGAGACGTCCGTCGCCGGCCGGATACTGGAAGTTCACATGCCGTATGTTGTTCTTCTTGATGAGACGGATGATATCGGCCTTGGTGAAATCCTTCGGCGCCTTGCCGATTTCGTCGACCAAACTGCGGAAACTGTAGTCCTTGTTCATGACTTTCTCCATTGTTGTCGTATGAATGTTAACGATATGTAAAATTTACGGTGCAGACATGCCCTTTTCAAGTTGTGTGGTTTGTCTCGCGTACGTCGCCGGGCTAGATTATGGCATCGAACATTGAAGAAAGCGAAAGGGAGCTAAAATGGCTTTGTTGCAGGTGGTTTTCATTATTGCAATGGACATCGAGGCCGATGCCGTTATCCGTCACATGTCGTCCGTTACCGAAATCAGGGAGTATGGTTTCAGGGTCGTCCGCGGTGCCATCTCCGGCAAGGCGACGGCGGTCGTGGTCTGCGGCATTGGCCGGGACAACGCGTCGGCGGCGACCCAATATGCTGTTTCCACCTTGGGCGCCGCGCGCATAGTCAACGTCGGCGTGGCCGGCGGTTTGCTGTCGGATATGGCTGTCGGAAGCATCTACTGCGTCGACAACGCCGTCGAATACGATTTCGACCTTGCACAGCTCAACGGGACGAAAGTCGGCGTTCTCAACGAACGCCGTGAGCGCGATCTTCCGCTTGCAGTCGTTCCCGGATATGCCAACGCCAGGCTCGGCACCGGCGACCGGTTCAACGATTCGCCCGTCGACCATCGGTTTCTCGTGGAGGATGTCAAAGCGAAGCTGCGCGACATGGAAGGTGCCGCCATCGTCCACTCGGCATTGCGCTGCAATGTGCCGGTCTATTCGTTCAAGTCGGTTTCCGATGTCTATGGCAGCGGCTCGACCGCGGAACAATACAAGCAGAACCTGACCGTGGCGGTCGGCAATCTGTCGGCGGCGGTTCCTGACATCTTCGATAAAGTTTCCCGCTGACCGTATCTGTCGGTAGAAAAAAAGGCGCCTTCTCCGAATTTCAGGGAAGACGCCTTGGTCGTATCGTTCGCCGCGTCAGCTCGCCACGCTCTTGCGGAACCTCGCGAGCGACACGAAGAACATCGCGGCGCCGATTGCCACCATCTTGGCCAGCGGCACCCAGACGATGCTGAATCCTGCTCCCTTGAACATGATCAGCTGGCTGAACGCCACGAAGTGCGTGGTCGGCGCCACCTGCATGATGTACTGGACTGCCACCGGCATGTTCTCGAACGGCGTGTCGCCGCCGGAGAGCATCTGCATCGGCATGAGAACCAGGATCATCAGCAAGCCGAGCTGCGGCATGCTCTTGGCGAAGCAGGCCAGGAGTATGCCCATGTTGGTCACGGCGAAGAGATGGCACAATATGCCGAGCGTAAGCAGCGCGAACGACCCGCCGATCGGTATTCCGAGAAACCACCTGATTACGAAGATCAGCGAAAACAGCGTGGCGATCGCCACGATCAGCGCCATGGACCAGATTTTCGAGACCATGATCTCGAACGACGTCACCGGCATCACCAGCAGATGCTCGAGCGTGCTGCGTTCGCGTTCCCTGATGATGGCCGCGCCGGTCATGATGATGGCCAGCATCGTGACGTTGCTGATGATGTCGTTTATGGCCGAGAACCACGAGGCGACGAGGTTCTGGTTGTACTTGTTCCGTATGACGACCTCGACTTGCGGCGCTCCCTTCTTGGACGCCTCCTGCAGGAAGGTGTCCGCCTCGTTGCGTATGATCTGCTCGATGTAGCCGTTCCCGAGGAAGGCCTGCGACATTCTTGTCGCATCGACGTTGATCTGGATCTCCGGCTTGCTGCCGGCCAGCAGGTCGCGCTGGAAGTTGCTCGGAATCACTATGGCGAACGTATACCTGCCGTGGTCCATCTTGTCGTCCAATATGGCGGGGTCGATGTACTCCGGACGTGTGAAGTACGGCGGGAGTATGGCGTCGATCATGCGGTGCGACAATGGGGATTGGTCTTCGTCGACCACGGCGACGGCCGCGTCGCGCACCGTCCCCTTGTCGGTCGACGCCGTGATGCAGACCTGCGCCGTGAACGAGTAGATGATGAGTATCACCATCATGGGGTCGCGCAGGATGCTCCATATTTCCTTCTTGCCGAGTTCGAAAATGTTTCTGATTTTCTGAAGCATGGTGTTACGACTCCTGTTTTTTCTGGAGCAGTATGCTGGCTCCCAGCAGGAACGGCACTTCGATCAGCATGGTCAGCAGCATGGGCCACAAATCGAAGAAGCCGAGCGCCTTGTTGAACGAGCCCTTGCTTACCAGCAGCATGTAGGTCGTCGGATGGATGGAGCCGATGAGACGCGCCAGCCCCTGCTGCGATTCGACAGGGCTTATGAGTCCGCACATTTGCGTGGCGGGGACGAGCGTGGCGATCATCGTCAGGAAGATGACGGCGATCTGGCTACGCGTCACCGACGACGCCAGCATTCCGAATCCGGTGGAGAGGATGCAGTAGATCAGCAGCCCCAGCGCCAGCGTCAGGACGTTGCCCTTGACCGGCACGTTGAACAGGAATGCCGTAATCAGCACCAGTAACGTGGCGCTGATCAGCGAAACCACCACGTACGGAGTCTGCTTGCCCAGCATGAACTCGCTGCGCGTGAGCGGCGTGACGTAAAGATTGGTAATCGAACCTTGCTCCTTCTCTCTGACTACGGACAGCGCGGACAGCACTGCCGGTATCATCATGAGCAGGAGCGCTATGGCGCCGGGGGCCATGGCCGGCAGGCTGAGCACATCCGGGTTGTAGCGGTAGCGGGTCTGTATGTCGAACTGCCCTGCCGAACCGAATTCCGGATGCGTGTTGGCGTAGTTCGCCATCCACTTCGCATGCATCGCCTCTGCGTAGTTGTTGATGGTTTCCGCTCGCGAGGTGTCCGCGCCGTCCACCCAGAACATCACCTCCGTCTTGGCGCCGCGCTCCAGGTTCTTGCTGAAGTCGGGCGGTATCTCCACGACCATCGCAACGTCGCCGCGCCGCATCCTTTCGTCCATGTCGTCGTGGTCCACGATGTCGGGCTGCTCGAGGAAATATCTGGAGCCCCTGATGTTGTGCACGTAGTTCACGCTGGCTATGGTCTGGTCGTGGTCGAGCACTGCGAATTTGATGTCGTCGACGTCCATGCTGATTCCGAACGCGATGACGAACAGCAGGATGACGGCGCCGAACATGGCCAGCGTCGTGCATATCCGGTCGCGGCTCAGTTCCAGCGTCTCACGCCAGCAGCAGCTGTACCAGCGGCGCAGGTCGAAGTATTTCGCCAGCCACTTCACGAAGGCGTTGCGCGGCTTTTCCTCCTTGACGGCCGTTTCCTGGACCGCCGCCGCTTCCTTGGCCTCGGTGGCGGTGGCGTCGGCTTCCATCAGATAGCTGATGAACGCCTCCTCAAGCGTGTCGGCCTTGCGTTCCTCGACGAGCCGGGCCGGCGAGTCACAGGCCAGAGACTTCCCGGCGTGCATCAGGGATATTCTGTCGCAGCGTTCGGCCTCGTTCATGAAGTGGGTGGTGATGAATATGGTCACCTTGTCGTTGCGCGAGAGTTCTATGATCATCTCCCAGAACACGTCTCGCGCAACCGGGTCGACGCCGCTGGTCGGCTCGTCGAGAATCAGTATCTGCGGACGGTGTATGACCGCGGCCGCAAGGGACAGCCTCTGCTTGATGCCGAGCGGAAGGTCGGACGGCAGCGCGAACTCGTGCTCCCGGAGCCCGAACCGGTCGATCATGGCGTCGACCGCGTTCGCCACGTCATCCTCCGGAATGGCGTACAATCTGGCGTATAGCTCGAGGTTCTGCCTGACGGTGAGCTCGTTGTAGAGGGAGAACATCTGGGTCATGTATCCCAGTTTCTTCCTGGTTTCGATGTCGCCGCCGGCTATTTTCTTGCCGAACAGGTAGACCTCGCCATCGGTCACCGGAAGCAGCCCGGTGAGCATCTTCATCGTCGTGGACTTGCCGCATCCGTTGGATCCGAGGAATCCGAATATCTCGCCCTTCGGTATCTTGAAGCTGACGTGGTCGACGGCGGTGAAGTCGCCGAAACGCTTGGTGAGTCCGATGGCCTCGATGGCGGTCGATCCGTCGCCCTTTTCCAGCGGAGGCACGACCAGCGTCTTGTGGCCGCTCCTCTTCTCCTCCGGAAGCAGCTGGATGAACGCCGAGTCGAGGTCGGCGCATCCGGTCCTGTCGAGTATTTCCTTCGAAGTTCCGGTGCCCAGTATCTTTCCGTCGTCCATGGCGATCAGCCAGTCGAAGCGCTGGGCCTCGTCCATGTAGGCGGTGGCCACGATGACGGTGAGGTTCGGGCGTTCCTTCTGGATGCTGTCGACGAGATCCCAGAACTGGCGCCTGGCCAGCGGGTCCACGCCGGTCGTCGGTTCGTCGAGGACCAGCAGGTCGGGGTCGTGGATCAGCGAACAGCAAAGTCCGAGTTTCTGCTTCATGCCGCCGGAAAGCTTTCCGGCCGGACGGTCGAGGAACCGGTACAGCCCGGTGCTCTTGGTCAATCTGTCGATGCGGGCCCGGCGCTCCGCCGCGTCCTGGCCGAACAGCCTGGCGAAGTACTGCAGGTTCTCCTCCACGGTCAGCGTGAAGTAGAGGTTCTTGCCCAGGCCCTGCGGCATGTAGGCGATCATGGGGCAGACCTTGTTGCGGTGTGCCTTGGACCTCATGTCCCCGCCGAGCACCATGAGTTCGCCGCCCTGCATCGCATGGGCGCCGGTGATCAGGGACAGCAGCGTCGACTTGCCGACGCCGTCCGGACCGATGAGTCCGACCAGCTGGCGGCTTTTGATGTCCAGGGACACCCCCTTGAGCGCCAGCTTCTTGCCGTAGCTGAGCGTCAGATCGTGGAAGCTTACCGCGATGTCGTTGCGGGGAATGTCCATCTTACTTCACGGTCTTCGGTTTTGCCTGTTCGATTTTCTCGATGTGCGGTTGCTCGTCGTCCGCGATATCGCTTATCGGGGAGTCGGACCAGCTGGCCTCCGGATCCACCTTCACCCACGCCACGCCGGGAAGTCCGGTCTTGACGTACTGGATATATTGGCGAAGCAGCATGGGATCGATACTGGCCTTGGTCCTGAACATCATCTTCTGGCGCTCGACCTGGGTTTCCACCGTCTTCGGGGTGAACTGGGCAACGCTGGCGACATAGGTGATTTTTGCCGGGATGCTGAAACTCTTGCCCGCGTCGAGGACAATCCGGGCGTCGCTGTCAACCGCGAGCTTGCCGGCGACATGCTCCGGCAGGAAAAACGTCATGTAGACGTCGGTGAGGTCGACGAGATTGAGTATCCTGCCGCCGGCCTGGACGGTTTCGCCGGTGTGCTGGATGAGGTACTGGATGCGTCCGTCGAGCGGGGCGTACAGCGTGCTGTCCTTGATGTCGGCCTGGATGCGCTGCATCTCGGCCTCCGCCGCCTGGATTTCGGCCTCGGCCTTGTTCACCTCGGCCTTGACCTTGGCGATGGCCGCCTCGCACTGCTTGACCATGGCCTCGGCCTGTAGCAGCTCGCCCATGGACTGCTTGTAGATCTTCTCCTTGTCCTCCACCGTCTGGAGCGACTGGGCCCTCTTCTCATAGAGGGTCTTCTGGCGCTCGTAGGTCTTCCGGTCGTTCTCGAGCGTGGTCGCCTTCTTCTCCTTGTCGGCGATGGCGGCCGCCAGCGAGGCTTCCTGCTGGGCGACTTCGGCCTGCTTGCTCTGCATCGTCGTTTCGGCCTGCTTGCGCTTAGCTACGGCCTGGTTGTACTGGGCGTTCAGCGTGTCGACGTTCATCTGGACCAGCTTGTCGCCCTTCTTGACGAAGTCGCCTTCTTTGACGTAGATTTCGGAAATCCGCTCAGCCACCCTGGCGGAGATATATATTTCCGTGGCCTCGATCCGTCCGTTGCCGGAGAAGAAGGTCGGATGCCAGTACGCCTGGTTCTTCTTGTACTCGATGAAGGCGTAGACGCCGGCTGCTATGGCGACGGCCGCGATAATCGCGATGGTGATTATCCGTTTTCTCATGTTGGTGTCCATTTCTCTGCCCCTTTCTGGTTTTGTGAAAATTATGTCTTTCCGATGTTCGTTTTTTCGTCTGGTACCCGGAGCGGGACTTGAACCCGCACGCTCTTGCGAACTACAGATTTTAAGTCTGTTGCGTCTGCCGATTCCGCCATCCGGGCAATATGCTATCCTATATTATATACGCAAAAGGAGGCAAATTCCATATGCGTTCCGCGCGGGAATTCCGCCCTACTGGCCGTTTGGCTTGTTCTTCTCCCTGCGCAACCGCTCCCAGTATTCCAGTCGGCGCAGTATCTCGCGTTCGAATCCGCGTTCCACCGGCCGGTAGAATTTCAGCCGCGGCATCTTGTCGGGGAAGTAGTTCTGCCCGGAGAATCCCTCGGGGGTGTCGTGGTCGTAGCAGTAGCCGTCCCCGTACCCCATCTCCTTCATCATTTTCGTCGGCGCGTTAAGTATGTGCATGGGAGGCATCAGCGAACCGTACTGCCTGGCCGCCTTGGACGCGGATATTATCGCCTTTTCGCAGGAGTTCGACTTCGGCGCGGTCGCCAGGAACGCGACGAGCTGGAAGATCGCGATGTCGCCTTCCGGGGAGCCGAGCCTTTCGTAGGCGTCCCACGCGGCGATCGCCGTGACCAGCGCCTGCGGGTCGGCCAGGCCGACGTCCTCCATGGAGAACCTGGTCAGCCGCCGCAGTATGTAGAGGGGATCCTCCCCTCCCTGGAGCATCCTTGCCGCGTAGTACATCGCCGCGTCGACGTCCGAGCCGCGCAGCGACTTGTGCAGCGCGCTGATCAGGTTGTAGTGTCCCTCGCGGTCCTTGTCGTACGCCGGGGCGCGCTGCTGGACGATCTTGAGCAGCATCTCCCGGTCCACCGTCTCGCCGTCCCTGGCGAGGTCGTGGACCGATTCCACGAGGTTGATGAAATAGCGGCCGTCGCCGTCGGCCAGGTCCAGTAACGTGGATTTCGCCTCGTCGGTGAGCGGCAGCTTGCATTTTAGCTCGTCCTCGGCCCTGGCCAGCAGTTTCTCCAGCGCCGCTTCATTGAGCGGTTTGAGCGTGAACACCTTGCATCTTGAGAGCAACGCCCCGTTGATTTCGAACGAGGGGTTTTCCGTGGTCGCGCCCACCAGCACGACCGTTCCGTTCTCCACGTACGGCAGGAACCCGTCCTGCTGCGAGCGGTTGAACCGATGTATTTCGTCGACGAAGAGCAGCGTGCCGATGCCGCTGTCGCGCCGCTTGCGCGCCTCCTCGAACACCCGCCGCAAGTCGGCGACTCCGGAGAACACCGCGGAAAGCGCCTCGAAGTGTAGGTTCTTGCTTCCGGCGAGAATGCGTGCCAGCGTCGTCTTTCCGCATCCGGGAGGCCCCCAGAGGATGAAGCTGGACAGCCGTCCGGAATCGATCATCCGGCGCAACGGGGCGTCCGGGCCGAGCAGTTCCTCCTGGCCGACTATCTCGTCCAGCGTCTCCGGACGCATCCGGTCCGCCAGCGGTCGCGCCACCTGCGACGCGAAGAGCGAGTCGGTCCCGTCATTGCCGTTGCGCATCTTCGTCCTCCGCGTGCCAAGTCGTGAACGGATTGCGGCTGAGATAGCCGTTGCCGTATCTCTTGTCTTGCGTCACTTCTTTCCCGAGCCACGGGGGACGTTCGAAGTCGGAATCGGGGGAGGGGATTTCTATTTCCGCGACCACGAGTCCGCAGTTCCCCTCGAGGAATTCGTCGACTTCCCATTTGAGTTCCCCCGCCGGGACGATGGACCGGTTCTTGACAATCATCCGCCCTGGGCAGAACTCCGCCAGCATGTCCGCGGCGTCGGAGAGCGGTATCTCGTACTCGAATTCGCTTCTTGCGAAATTGGCGTGGCGTCCCTTTATCGTCAGGTACGCCCGGATTCCGTCGATTATGCGCACCCTGACCGTGGATAGTTCGCCGCCGTCCGGCACCCGGGCGTATCCCTGGACGATGCGCATGGTGGACGCAGCGTCGCGTCTCCAGCTGTCGTCGGCGACGAGGAATTTACGTTCTATCTCACAGCCCATTGGTTAGCTCCTGGTAGGTCTTGAAGTGCAGTTTCGCGCAGCTCTCGAATACCTGCGGGCCGTGCTTCTCGAGCAGCTGCCGTCCGATCTGTTTGACCATGGGGCCGGCGCCGCGCGGCAATGTGACGCCGAGCGTCGCCGAGAGCTCATTCATCTTCCTCAGGAACATTTCGCGCGCAAGGATGCTAGCCGCGGCCACCGCCACGTCGCTTTCCGCCCGGACCTCCTGATCCAGCTGTATTCTCCGTCCGCGCTCCATCAGCGCTCCGCGGATGAGCCGTTCGTTGCCGAACTTGTCCGACAGGACGCGTGGACAGTCGGGGACCAGCTCGAGCATGTTCTCCATCGCTCTGGCGTGTCCCCAGGCCAGCAGACGATTGAGATTGCCGATCTGGTTGTAGAGCCGGTTGTAGGCGGGCGGATTGAGCGTCACCACGCTGTACTGACCGGGAATGGCGAGCCGGATGCCTTCGGCGATTCTTATGATCTGTTTTTCGCCGGACACCGTCTTGGAATCGCAGGCCCCGGCCGCCCTGAGAAGCGGCGCCGTGGATGCGTCGGCGTATACCGCGGCTATGATCAGCGGTCCGAAGAAATCCCCTTTCCCGCTCTCGTCCGTTCCGCCGTGTGGAGTGACCTCGATTCCGGCGGCTTCCTCCTGCGTGTAGCCGAACAGCGCCTTCTTCGTGATTTCCGGCTCCAGGAAGAACCGTACGAAATCGGAGGTGCCGCGGCCCTGGATCACCATTTTCCCTGATGTGTAGGCGATCACCATGACGTGGTCCCGCTGGCATGAGGCGCGGAAGTCGGCGTACGGCGCCGAGGAGAAATCCCATCCTTTCTCCCTGAGCGCCGCTTCCAGGGACTTCTTCTGCTCCTGCGTTATTTCACAGACGTAGTGGGTGTCAGACATTTTCAATCCCCAGGGTTGTTGGCCGTTTTCATTCAACGTGTAATATATCGTTGCGTCCGGGCTCTGGCAAACATGCGCGGGCGCGTTGAAGTTTGTCGACATTTGGGGTATCTTAGCGTTGAAGTGATATTTTGTAATTTATGTCCATGGAGTCACCGATGACCAGGACGATGCTTTTTGGTTTTTTTGTGGCGGGCTTGATGTTTGCTGTCGCCGGTTGCTCGGATGCCGAGTTGCAGTCTATTGCGGCCGACAGGGCGAGGGAATATTTGCTCGAACATTGCCCCGAGCTTACGGCGGAGCAGGTTAGCTATGTCCGTTTCAATCAGCCTGATTTTCTTGTCGGGAGCAGCATCGGCAGCACGACGCCCGGCAAGATGGAGCAATGCAATTCCTATACACGGGAAATCAGCGCCGCCTGGCGTATTCCTGGCGCCGACCGGGTGTACATGGTGTACGGCATTTCCGACGGCCGCATGTTTCACTGGTATCCGAACCGCCTTATCAAACGCCGTTTCGACCATCTCGGACTTACCCAGCGCGTGGCGCTGGATTTGTGTCGCTCATATGCAAGGGAGAACTTCCAGGCCGACCTGAGCGACAAGGAGTACGCGGGAGTGAGGTTCGGATATCCGCGCATCATCGAGTCAGACTTCGATGTCAACTACAACGGGGATGCGTCGCTCGCCGAGGAGGAGATCGAGACCAGACGCCTGGCCAACGCGGCTCTCTCCCAGTTCTCGCTGGTCTGGAATTTCGATGACAAGTACGTGGTGTTCTCCGGATATTCAAGGGCCGACCTGAGCGGTTGGAATATAATTTTCGCGGGAATTCTCGGAGGCGAGGAGGTCCGCGAGCATACTTTGCGCGTGGTGAAGGAACCTGCGGAGTTCACGCGGCCGATTCCTGTGGCGCCGTTCGAGGCGGCGCCCGAGGATGAAGATTTCTTCAGGATTGACGAGGATTGACAAGATGCCTAGCATGACTGGTTTCGGCAAGGCTTCCGCGGTCTATGACGGCCGTTGGATGCTGTCCGTGGAGATTTCTTCCGTAAATCGCAAGCAGCTGGATATACGCGTGTCATTGGATTCGCGGCTTTCCGGTTTCGAACCGGATGTCCGTTCCCATGTCGGAACTCTGGTGAGCCGCGGTTCGGTTCAGGTAAGGGCCTCGGTTTGCCCTGTCGCCGGTTCCGCGGGCGCCGCCGTAGATGAAAAGTTGCTGGCGTCGCTGGTCTCGGCCGCGGCTAGGGTGCGCACAAGGTCGGGCGTGGGAGGAGAGGTTTCGGTCGAGACGCTTATGCTCGTTCCCGGCGTGTACGGCGGTTCCCAGGTGGATGCCGACGATCCCGGTTTGAAGAAGGCGTTTCTCGACCTTCTGGTCGAAGCGGGGGAGCGTTTCTCGTCAATGCGCCGGACAGAAGGCGACGCCCTGATCCGCGATTTGCTCGGGACGGCCTCCGAACTGGAGAAGACGCTTGACGCCATAGTTCCGCTCGCATCGGAGGTTCCAGAGAATGCGAAGCAGCGGCTTCTGGAACGCCTCGAACGGTCCGGACTGCCGGTGCCGGCGGACGATCCGTCCGTCCTTCGCGAGACGTTGATTTTCGTCGACCGCTACGATGTCTCCGAGGAGACGACGCGGTTGCGCAGCCATTTCGTGCAGCTTCACGGTTTCCTGACGTCGGGGGCGGCGTCGGGACGCAATTTGGATTTCCTCCTGCAAGAGATGTTCCGCGAGATCAATACGCTCGGCAACAAGGCCGGAAGCGCCGCCGTGTCCCCTTTGTTGATATCGTTCAAGAGCGGACTGGAGCGGATGCGCGAGCAAGTGCAGAATTTGGAGTGATGACATGTTAGACGGAAAATTTCCATGGCTGTCCGACGTAGCGGAACGTCTTGACGCATCATACGGGGATGGAATCGGCGTCAACACGATGCTGGACAACCTTCCGCGCAGCGAGGAGGTGGTGAGCCTGACCCGCGACTTGCTTGAGACGATCTTCCCCGGGTTCGTGCTGGACGACGGACTGGATATGCCGGCCCGGCTCGAGCGCATTGCCGCGCGGCTTCTCGACCAGGTCAGGAGGGCCATGCGCCGCGGCGCCGGCGGCCGTGCCGCCGACGGCTGCGGTGGAAGGCGCGGCTGCGGTCGCCGGTGCCGGTGGCCAGGCCGCGGAGCCGGCGCTGCGGCGCTGC
>JAKSOH010000020.1 GCA_024405675.1 Victivallaceae bacterium | reverse complement strand
TGCACAGAGACGGGCACGTTCGCGGGCATCTCGAAGCAGCAGGAGCCGTCGTCCTCAAGATCAACCGTGCCGAGCGGCCGCCTCACGTCCCACGAGGACTCCACGCGCTCGCGGTAGTCCTTCTTGTACTCGATCCAGCCCGTGGACGAATGTCCGCCCGTCTTGTGGAAGTTGTAATGGTAGCTGAACAGACGCAGCTTCTTGACCGTGCCGCGCGGGATGCCGTTGAGGCCCGGGCCCTTGTAGATGTCGGCGATATGCACCGAGCAGGTCTTCTTCGTGAGGTCGCTGCGGTCGGGGATGATCGGCGGGCGCTTGCGCGCCGCAAACGGCCGCGCATCGCAGTAGAGGCCGTCCTCGGTCTCGGCAATGAGCGTGATGTTGTCGAAACGGTCCCCGAGATAGAGGCCCATCAGCGACGTGGCCGAGCCCCTGACGGTCGCCAGCACATAGTTCTTCGACAGCGGGAAGGGATGCGTGAAGAAGGGCTTGCCGCGGGCGAACTGGTTCTGCGTGTAGGGATCGGCCATGTCGCCCTCCACGTCCTTGCCCCAGCCGGGGAATTCGTGGGCGAGACCGGTCTTCTCCTTCGGGAAGGTCTTGAACGGAATGCGCAGCGTGTGGCGCGGCGGACCCCAGTCGCGGTCCGGCGGGTCATACACGACGGGATAGCCGCGCGCCAGCGGGGGGTCCACCATGAACGTGCGGCCCACGAAATCCGGGATGATCATGGAGCGACGGCTCCAGGGCTTGACCGGGGTCTTCGCACCGGCGGTCTTCTCAACGTGGTCGACGAGACTCTGGTCGACGAACGGTCCCTTCTTGATGGATCTCGGCATTATTTCTTCCTCCGTTCAACGATGAAATTCCTACTGTTCTTCTTCGGATTGCGGGTGCGCTTGCCCTTGGCCAGCTTGCCCCACGGCGAGACCGGATGTCCGCCGCCGGAGCTGCGTCCTTCTCCGCCACCCATCGGGTGGTCGACCGGGTTCATCGCGACACCGCGCACATGCGGCCGGAATCCCTTGTAGCGCTTCTTGCCGGCCTTGCCGAGCTTTGCCGCCGAATGATCCAGGTTGCCCACCTTGCCGATGACGGCGCGGCAGTCGATGTGAATCATGCGCACTTCGCCCGACGGCAACTTGATCTGCGCATAGTTCTCTTCCTTGCCGCGGATAATCGCGACTTGGCCCGCACTACGGGCAATCTTCGCTCCGGCACCCGGAACCAGCTCAATGCAGCAAACCTCGAGTCCCACCGGGATATCGCGCAAGCGCATGCAGTTGCCCGGCTTGATTTCGGACTTTGGTCCGTTCGAAACGACGTCTCCGACCTTGAGGCCGTCGACCGCCGGGATGTAGGTCTTGATGCCGTCCGCATAGACCGCGAGCGCAATGTTGCACGAACGATTGGGATCGTACTCTATCGTCGCGATCGTGGCCGGAATCCCGTCCTTGTTGCGGAGGAAATCGACCTCGCGGAAACGGCGCTTGTTGCCGGCTCCGCGGAACCTGGTGGTAATCCTGCCGTAGTTGTTGCGTCCGCCCGTGGCGCTCTTGCCGTGGGTCAGGCTCTTCTGCGGCGCGACTTCGCTGATGCCGGCGTCTACCACCGCCATGTGGCGGCGCGAGGGAGTCGTCGGCTTGTAGTTCTTAATAGCCATTTGCTGTCTGTCCTCCCTACATTATCTCGATGGTTCCTTCGGCCAGGGTGACCACGGCGCGCTTCCAATCGGCGCGGCGTCCGGTCTGGACCGTGCGTCCCGCGCGCTTCGGCTTGCCGGCGCGGTTCATCACGTTGACCGCGCTCACCTTGACCTTGAACAATTCCTCGACCGCCTTGGCGATCTCGATCTTTCCGGCGTCCTTGCGAACGCGGAAAGTGTACTTCCGGTTTTTCTCGTCACCCATCATCGCACTGCACTTCTCGGTGACGACCGGCGCGATTATGACATCGAATGCATTACCCATTCTCGTGCCCTCCTATTCCAGCCGGCCGATGAAACCGTCCAGCGCATCCTTGGTGAAGACGAGCTTTCCAAAGCGGAGCAACTCGTAGACGTTGATCGTCGCCGCCGTGCGCATCACGAGATTCGGGATATTGCCGGTCGCGCAGACCGCCGCCTCCTCGAACTCCGGAACGCCGAGCAGAATCGTGTCCGACGCCACGCCGATCGCCTTCAGCACCGCCATCGCGCTCTTCGTCTTGTGGTCCGCTATCGCGAACTTGTCAAGCACGATCACCGAGCCTTCCTCGATCCGCTCCGAAAGCGCTCTCTTGAGAGCCAGCACCAGGACCTTCTTGTTAACTTTCTTCGCGAAGCTACGCGGCTTCGGTCCGAACGCCACGCCGCCTCCTGTCCAAACCGGGTTGCGGCTGGATCCGGCGCGCGCCGCGCCGCGGCCCTTCTGACGGAACGGCTTGGCGCCGCCGCCGCGGACTTCGCTACGGTTCTTCGTGCATGCCGTGCCGGCGCGCTGGCCGGCCAGAAACGCCACCACAGAGTCATGCACCGCCTGGGCGCCCTTCTCCAACTCGATGACGCTGTCCTTTACCTCGTACTCGCCGACCTTCGAGCCGGTGCAGTCGAGGATGTCCAATGTCTTAGCCATTTTTCTTCCTCCCTACTTCTTCGCCGGCTTCTTGAGGGCACTCCTGAGGACCAGGATGCCGCCGTTGGCACCGGGCACGCCGCCCTTGACGAGAATCAGGTTCTCCTCGGGAACGACGCGAACGATTTCAAGGTTCTGCACAGTGCGGCGATCGGCGCCGTAGTGTCCCGGCATCCTCTTGCCCTTGTCGACTCGACCTGGCCATTCGCAGCAACCGATGGATCCCGGACGACGCTCCCAGGCGCCGCCGTGGCTTCCGCGGCCTCCGCCGAATCCATGGCGCTTGACGACGCCCTGGAATCCGCGGCCCTTGGTCACTCCGACCACATCCAGGAACTCGCCGGCCGCGAAAATGTCCGCGCCGACCGTGGCCCCCGGTTCCGCGCCTTCGGCCCCGCGGATCTCGCGAAGAACCGCAGGCAGGCGGTCGCCATCGATTCCGGCCTTGGCCAGATGCCCGGCGCAGGCCTTCGTCACGTTCTTGCTCTTACGGGATCCGAAACCCAGCTGAAGGGCCGTGTACCCGTCCTTCTCGACGGTCTTCACCGCAGTGACCCTGCAGGGGCCGGCTTCGATGACCGTCACCGGCGTGATTGCCCCGGTCTCGTTGTAGACCTGGGTCATTCCCACCTTCCTACCGATCAAACCTTTCATTCAGTCCTCCTTTTGTGTTGGACATTCGGTACTTGCCCCCGATCGGCTCCGGGGACATCGGTACCTAGGGGCGACCTACGCCCCAGCCTTGATGTTGATCCCGACGCCAGCCGAGAGATTGAGCTTCTTGAGCTCGTCTATCGTCTTGTTGCTCGGGTTGATGATGTCCAGAACGCGCTTGTGGGTGCGGATCTCGAACTGCTCCATCGACTTCTTGTCCGTGTGCGGAGAACGGTTGACCGTCCAGCGCTCGATGCGGGTTGGAAGCGGAATCGGTCCGACGACCTGCGAGCCAGAGGTACGAGCCGCGTTCAGGATCTCGGCCACGGCCTGATCCAGCATGACGGCGTCGTAGGACTGCAGGCGGATTCTGAACTTCTGCACTGTCTTCGTAGCCATGTTACTTCTTCTCCATTATCTTTTCCTGTACAGACTTGGGTACCTTTTCAAAATGCGCGGGCTCCATCGAGTAGGTAGCGCGTCCCTTGGACAGCGAGCGGATGGCCGTCGCATATCCGAAGAGCTCGGAGAGCGGGACATTGGCGACAACCCTGGTGAATCCGCCGGTTCCGGCGGTAATCTCCACCACGGCACCGCGACGCCCGGTGAGGTCGCCGATGAGATCGCCCATGTTCTCGTCCGGTGTATTGAGCTCCACTTTCATAATCGGCTCGAGCAGTTCGAGACCGGCCTTCTTGGCGGCTTCCTTGAACGCCATGGATCCGGCGATCTTGAACGCCATTTCCGATGAGTCGACCGGGTGGTAGGATCCATCGATGATCTCGACCTTGAAGTCCACCACCGGATATCCTGCGAGCACACCGCCCTGCGCGGCCTCGCGGATGCCGTTCTCAATCGGCTTGATGAATTCCTTCGGGATGTTACCGCCGACAACCTTGTTCTCAATCTCGATGCCCTTGCCGTGTTCGAGCGGGATGAGGTTGATGATGCAGTGGCCGTACTGGCCATGGCCGCCGGTCTGGCGAACGAATTTCGTGTTCGCCTGGGCCTCGCCGCAAATCGCCTCGCGGTACGCCACCTGCGGCGCTCCGGTGTTGGCCTCGACCTTGAACTCGCGTATAAGACGGTCAAGGATGATTTCGAGGTGCAGTTCGCCCATTCCGGAAATGATGGTCTGTCCGGTCTCCTCGTCGCTGCGGACCTGGAAAGTCGGATCCTCCTCGGCAAGAGCGATGAGGCCCTTGCTGAGCTTGTCGCGGTCACCGGAGCTCTTGGGCTCGACTGCGATGGAGATGACCGGCTCCGGGAACGACATCGATTCGAGCGCGATCGGCGTCGATTCCAGGCACAGCGTATCGCCGGTTCCGACATTGCGCAAACCGACCGCCGCCGCGATATCGCCGGAGAATATCTCGTCCATCTCCTTGCGCTGGTTGGCGTGCATCTGCAACAGGCGGCCGAAGCGTTCGCGCTTGCCCGTCCTCGGGTTGTACACCGTCATGCCCTGCGTGGCAATGCCGGAGTATACGCGGAAATAGTAGAGCTTTCCGACGAAAGGATCGCTCATGATCTTGAAGACGAGCGCGGCGAACGGCTGCATGTCGCCGGCGTGACGGGTGATTTCCTTCCCGGTGTCCGGATCGGTTCCCTTGATGTCCCAGATGTCGATCGGGCTTGGCAGATAGTCCGTGACGGCGTCAAGCACCGGCTGAACGCCGCGGTTCTTGAATGCGCTGCAGCAGGCCACGGGAACGACCTTGGCGGCGACTGTAGCCTTGCGAAGAGCCTTCTTGAGCTGCGGAATGCTCGGCATCTCGTCGACAAGGAAGAGCTCCATGATTTCGTCGTCGTTCTCGGCGACGCATTCCACGGCGTTGTGGAACGCCTCGTCGCGGTACGCCTTGAGATCCTCCGGCACCTCTTCGACCTTGATCGTCACGCCGTTGTCGGCGTCATCGAAGTAATAGGCCTTGTTCTCGAGTACGTCGATGACGCCGCGGAAATCAGACTCCTTGCCAATCGGCAGGTAGATTGGAACCGGGCAGGCGCCCAGCTTCGTCCTGATCTCGTCGACCACGCCCTGGAAATCGGCGCCGGTGCGGTCCATCTTGTTGACCACCGCCACGATCGGCACATGGTATTTCTGGGCCTGGCGCCAGACCGTCTCGCTCTGGGGCTGCACCTTTCCAACCGAGCAAAAGACCGCTACGGCTCCGTCGAGAACGCGCAAGCTGCGCTCCACCTCAGCGGTGAAATCGACGTGTCCGGGAGTGTCGATGATGTTGATGCGGTGCTTCTTCCAATAGCAGGTCGTGGCCGCGCTGGTGATGGTGATTCCGCGCTCGCGCTCCTGCGCCATCCAGTCCATCGTCGCCGTTCCCTCGTGGGTGTCGCCGATCTTGTAGTTGACGCCGCTGTAGAACAATATGCGCTCCGTCAGCGTCGTCTTGCCGGCGTCGATGTGCGCCATGATTCCTATATTACGCGTGTCGCGCAACGCGATGTCGCGCCGCGGACTCTCGTTGTACTGTTGTATCTTCTCGTTCTCTGTCATGATCTGCCGCTATGCCTCTAGAATACTACCAGCGGTAGTGGGCGAAGGCCTTGTTGGCCTGCGCCATCTTGTAGGTGTCTTCCTTTTTCTTGACCGCGCTTCCGGTGTTGTCGAACGCATCGAGCAACTCGCCGGCCAGGGACTCGGTCATGCTCTTGCCCTTGCGGCCGCTGGCATAGCTGGTAATCCAACGCATGGCGAGGGCGATCTGACGCTCCGGATCCACGTCCACCGGCACCTGGTAGTTCGCACCGCCGACGCGACGGCTCTTGACCTCGAGCTTCGGCTTGACGTTCTCAAGCGCCTGATTGAAAATCTCAACCACCGGAAGCTCCGGCTTCTTGCTCTGAATGATTTCAAACGCGCCGTAGACGATGCTCTGTGCAGTGGACTTCTGGCCACGAGTCATGATCGTATTGATGAGACGGGCGACGAGAGTGCTATTATACTTGGCATCAGCGATCAGCTCGCGCTTGGTTGCTTTGCGTCTTCTCATTTATGCATCCCTCCTATTTCTTCTTCTTGCCGCTCTCTTCGGCGCCTTCCTTCGGGCGCTTGGCACCGTACTTGGAACGGCCCTGGCGGCGGTCCTTGACGCCGAGGGTGTCGAGCGAACCGCGGACGATGTGATAGCGGACGCCGGGGAGATCGCGGACACGACCGCCCTTGACCAGGACCACGCTGTGCTCCTGAAGGTTGTGTCCCTCACCGCCAATGTAGGCTGTGACTTCCTGTCCGTTGGAAAGACGCACACGCGCGATCTTGCGGATGGCTGAATTCGGCTTCTTCGGCGTGCGGGTCGTAACCTGAAGGCAGACGCCGCGCCGCTGCGGGCAGGCGCTTAGGGCCTTCGACTTGCTCTTGGTCGCCTTGGCCTCGCGCCCGAAACGTACCAGCTGGTTGATTGTCGGCATAGATTTTTCCTTGATTTTCCTCTTTTTACTTTCTTATTTCAGAAATACATGTTTGCATTCACGTACAAATTCACGGAGTTATAACATACACCGGAAGCGTCGCCTTTGCAAGCGACGCCTCCGCATTCATCTATTCCTCCGGATTTTCCTCCGTCTTCGAGGCATGACGCCACTCGGTCTCGGCCTCCCTGACCTCTTCCGCGGACGCTCCGTCCTCCGTCGGATCGGGTTCGATCTCCGTGCCGATGTACTTGAGACGCAGCTTCTTCATGCGCGCCGCACCGGTTCCGGCCGGAATCATATGTCCGACGATGACGTTCTCCTTGAATCCGCGTAGCTTGTCCACGTCGCTCAGCACCGTGGCCTGCGCCAATCCGTAGACCGTCTTCTGGAAGCTGACCGCCGAGATGAAGCTGTCTGATCCGAGCGCCGCCGCCGTAATGCCCTGCAGTATCGGCTTGGCCTGCGCCGGTTCGCCACCCCTGGCGACCACCTCCGCGTTGACCTTCTCGAACCGGATTCGCGAGACCGTTTCATCCGGTGCGAAGCAGGTGTCTCCGGCCGAAGTGACCCGGACGTTCTGCATCATCTGCCGGATGATGATCTCGACGTGCTTGTCATTGATCTCGACACCCTGGCTGCAGTAGACCATCTGGATCTCGTTGATCAAATGGCGCTGCAATTCGCTGGCGCCGCAGACCTCGAGCAATGTCGCCGGGACAATCATGCCCTCGGTGAGCTTCTGCCCCTTCTTCACATGGTCGCCGTCCGAGACGACAAGCTGGCGGTTGGCCTGGATGTGTGGATAATCCACCGCCTTTCCGGAAACCGGGTCGGTGATCTTGAGGACGCGGCGCTTGCTCTTGCCGGTCTTGCTCGACTCGATGCTGACCACGCCGTCGATTCGCGCGATTTCGGCGACCTCCTTCGGACAATGAGCGTCGAAGAGTTCGGCGATTCGCGGAAGACCTCCAGTGATGTCCTTGTTCTTGGCGCCCTGGCGCGGAACTCGGGCGACCTGCGTTCCGACGGTGACCTTCTGGCCGTCGCGGACCATGATGACCGCACCCGCCTGAAGCGGATAGTTCTGTATCATGTTGCCTTCGGCGTTGACGACGACAATCTGCGGCGAGAGGTCGTCGCGGTGCTCGATGACCGTCCCGTAGTCTCCGGTGCTGCCCTTCTTGGCCCGCTCGAGGGTGATTCCGTCGGCGATGTCGGCGAACTTGACGATGCCGGACTCCTCGACGATTACCGGAATGCTGCTGGGATCCCAGGCGACGAACTGCTCGGTGGCAGCAACCTTGTCGCCGTCCTTGAGCGACAGCACGTAGCCAGGCTCGAGAACGTAGCTCTCAAGTTCCACCTCGGAAATCGCCTCGGTGCGGAAGTCGAAATTCGGGTTGAACACGCTGCCGAGAATCTCGGCCTCCATCTTGGCCTGTTCGCGTTTCTCCTTCTCGATGCGATCCGCCTGAACGGGATCGTAGATGATGGCGCGGCCGTTCTTATTGACAACGACCACCTTGCCTTCCTTGTTCTTGACCGTACGGACCTCGACGTACTTGATGACGCCGGAGTTACGGGCGGAGATGCTATTCTTCGCCGCTTCGGTCGACGCGCTGCCTCCTATGTGGAAGGTTCTCATGGTCAGCTGCGTACCTGGCTCACCGATGGACTGCGCCGCGATGATACCGAGCGCGTCGCCCTCATGAGCCAGCCGGTCGCTGGCGAGGTTGCGCCCGTAGCACTTGACGCAGACGCCATGTTCCGTTTCGCAGGTCAGCGCGGAGCGGATGAGCACCTTCTGAATGGCGCGCTTCTCGATGAGCTCCGCCTTCTCCGGAGTGAACTCCTCGCCGGCGGCGATGATGAGCCGGCCATCGGAGTATACCGGGTCGCGAACGTCCTGGGCGCTGAAGCGACCGACGATACGATCGTACAGCTTCAAGTTGACACTGCCGTCAATGATTGCGCTGGTCCAGACGCCCTTGGTGGTACCGCAGTCCTCCTCGCGGCAGATGATGTCCTGCGCGACATCGACCAGACGACGGGTCATGTATCCCGAGTCGGCCGTCTTAAGAGCGGTGTCTGAAAGTCCCTTTCTGGCGCCGTGGGTACTGATGAAGTACTCGAGGACGGAAAGTCCGTCGCGGAAGTTGGAGATGATCGGACGTTCGATAACTTCGCCGTTCGGCTTGGCCATCAGTCCGCGCATACCGGCGAGCTGTCTGATCTGGTCCTTGCTGCCTCGGGCTCCGGAGTCGAGCATCGCGTAGACCGGATTGATTTCGCCGCGCTTGAGCATCGCCGCGTAGTTGTTCTGAACCTCGTCCGAGAGCTTGTTGTTGACCGCCGACCAGATATCGATGACCTTGGAATGGCGCTCGCCCATGGTGATGAGTCCGTTGTCGTAGTCCTGGACCACCTTGGCCACGTCTTCGCGCGCTTTTCTTACGAGTTCACCCTTGATTTCCGGCGTCACGACGTCGGTGGCGGAAATGGAAAGTCCGGAAAGCGTGGAGTGCTTGTATCCAAGATCCTTCAGGTCGTCAAGCAACTTGACCGTCACCTCCTTGCCGGCGATGAGATAGCAACTCTTGATCATATCACCGAGCTGTTTCTTATTGGCCACGGAGTTGAAGAATCCAAGCCTCTTGTCCCAGATTTCGTTGAAGATGCAACGTCCGGGGCTGGTGAGGATGTAGCGGCTCTCCTTGTCGCCGTACGTGGTGTCCCTGCCAAAATCTGGATTCGGAACCTTCACGGCGTCATGAATGCCTATGTAGCCGTTCTGCATCGCATAGATAGCCTCGAAGTAGTCGCGGTACATCTTCGCGCGCTCCTTGTGCTGCGGCTCGATGGTGAGATAGTAGCAGCCGAGTGCGATATCATGCGTCGGCGAGACAATCGGCTTGCCGTTCGCCGGACTGAATATGTTGTGCGGGCTGAACATGAGCGGCTGGGCCTCGAGCTGGGCCTCGGTGGAAAGCGGCACGTGGACCGCCATCTGGTCTCCGTCGAAGTCGGCGTTGAAAGCGGTGCAGACAAGGGGATGCAGGCGAATGGCCAGTCCCTCGATCAGAATCGGATCGAACGCCTGGATGCTGAGACGGTGCAGCGTCGGGGCGCGGTTCAGCATCACCGGGTGTCCCTTGGTGACCTCCGCGAGGACGTCCCAGATCACGAGTTCCCCGCGCTCGATCATCTTCTTTGCGCTCTTGATGTCCGGAGCATATCCCTTCTTTATGAGACGCTGGATGATGAACGGCTCGAAAAGCACCATGGCCATCCGCTTCGGGATGCCGCACTGGTAGATCTTGAGTTCCGGTCCGACGACGATGACGCTTCGTCCGGAATAGTCGACGCGCTTTCCGAGCAGGTTCATGCGGAAACGGCCTTGCTTTCCCTTGAGCACATCGGAAAGGCTCTTGAGCAGACGACCGTTGCCGCGGCTCTCGGGTTGACTGTAGTGATGATGGTTCTCGATCAGGTTGTCGACCGACTCCTGTAGCAACCTCATCTCGTTGTGCAACACCTCGCGCGGAGCCTCCTTTTCCTTGAGCATGTTCTTCAAACGGTTGTTGGTCCTGATGACGTGCAGATAGAGATCGATTAGGTCGTTCTTCGCAAACCTGCGGTTCTTCAGCCACATCAACGGGCGGATGTCCGGCGGAATGACCGGCAGGACGGTGAGAATCATGTATTCGGGGCGGATGCCCTTGTTGATGAATCCCTCGACCACGCGAAGATGCTTGATAAGCTTGCGGCGTCTCTGCTGGTTGGTCTCGTTCTTGAGCCGGTTCTCGAGTTCGGCCCGCTCCTTCTCCAGGTCAAGGCGCTCGAGCAACGTGCGAATGGCTTTGGCGCCCTTTTCCGCGGTAAAGCTGTCGCCGAAGTCGGCGCAACATTCCTCGTACTTCTCATCGCTGAGTATCTGGCCTACCTGAAGGGGGGTGTCCCCAGCGTCGATCACGATGTAATTCTCATAATAGATGACGCTTGACAGGTTGGTGGCGGTAAGATTGAGCAACATGCTGATGAACGGCGACGACGAGCCGATGAACCAGGTGTGCGACACCGGAACGGCAAGTTCGATGTGTCCCATGCGTTCGCGGCGCACATCAGACTTAGTGACCTCGACTCCACAAGTGCTGCAAATGATTCCCTTGTTCTTGCTACCCTTGTGGGCGCCGCAACTGCACTCCCAGTCGCGGACCGGTCCGAAGATGCGTTCGCAGAGCAGTCCGCCTGGCTCGGCCTTGCCGGAGCGGTAGTTGTTCGTCTCGCCCTTTTTGACTTCGCCGTGTGACCAGCCGCGGATAACCTCCGGGCTGGCTATCTTGATTTCGATTGCGCCGAAATCCTCGACGCGCGGCTTGTCGTTCTGGCCGCGGATATTGTAGTTGTCAGTAATCAAAGTAACACCTCCCGGTTCTACTTGTTGGCTTTTTCCGAACTACGGCGAAGCGGGCGGACATCGATGCAAAGTCCGCGCATTTCGCTGAGCAGCACGTTGAACGATTCCGGCTGTCCGGATTCGAGCACTCCCTCTCCGCGGACAATCGAGCGGTAGATGTTGATTCTACCGAGGCGGTCGTCCGACTTGACCGTGACCATCTCACGCAAACAGTTGGCCGCGCCGTAGGCCTCGAGCGCCCAGACTTCCATTTCGCCGAGACGCTGGCCGCCTTTCTGCTGGCGTCCGCCCAGCGGCTGCTGGGTGGTCAGCGAGTAGCTACCGTTGGACCTGGCGTGAATCTTGTCCGCGACCAGATGGTTCAGCTTGAGCATGTAAATCTGACCGACCATGACGCGCTGGTCGAACGGCTCGCCGGTGCGTCCGTCATAGACCACTGTCTTGCCGTCATAGACATAGCTTCCATCGGGTTCCTGGCGGAAACCCCAATGGTAGTTGTGCCCGCCGTTCTCCTCGGCGAACTTCTCGTTGGCCTTTGTCATGAGCTTGACGATCTCGTCCTCGGTGACGCCGTCGAACACTGGTGTCGCCACCTTGATGCCGAGCATCTTGGCCGCCCAGCCGAGATTGGTCTCGAGAACCTGCCCGAGATTCATACGGCTCGGAACGCCGAGCGGATTGAGCACGATGTCGACGCTGGTCCCGTCGCTCAGGAACGGCATGTCCTCGGTGGCGACGATGCGCGACACGATACCCTTGTTTCCATGGCGTCCGGCCATCTTGTCGCCGACCTGGAGCTTGCGCTTCTTGGCAACGTAGACGTCGACTTGCTTGATCGTAGCGCTTTCGACTCCCTCGTCCGCGGCATCGTACGTCGCCAGTTGGCGCGCCAGACGCTTGTCGTTCTCCTCGAACTCCGGCTTGTATTTGGCGATCACATCGCGTATCGCCCGGGTCTCGACGCACTCGTCCATGACTAGGTCGTTGAAATGCTCGGCGATGGTCTTGACCGCCGTCTGGGTAATCTTGCGGTTCGGGTGAATTACCATGACCGGCTCGACGTCATCAATACCCTTGATGCTGACCGATGCCGGAATCTTGGTGCCGACGAGCAGGGTCTTTAAATCGGTGACGAGGTCGGCTCGCAACGAGTTGCCCTTTTCGCGGTGCTCGCTCATGGCTTGCTTGCGCTGCTGCTTCTTCTCCGTCTTCGAGGCGGTCCGCGCATACTGGGCCTCGAGCTTGACGTAAGTCTCCATGACGATGCCGCTCACACCATTCGGCAAGCGCAAACTGGAATCCTTGACGTCGCGGCTCTTCTCGCCGAGCGCGGTAAGCAAAAGTATTTCCTCGGGGGACAGCCCTTCTTCTGTCTTTGGTGTGATCTTGCCGACGAGAACGTCGCCGGCCTTGACAAGGGCGCCCTCGTAGACGATACCGCGCTCGTCGAGCTTGGCCAGCGCGTCGCTGGACATGTTCGGAATGTCGCGGGTTATCTCATCGGATCCCCTTCGCGAATCCTCGCACTGCACGTTGTACTTCTCGATGTGTATGCTGGTGTAGGCGTCGGAATTGATCAGCTGCTGGTTGACCACGATGGCGTCTTCGAAGTTGTATCCGCACCACGGCATGAAAGCGACTAGCACGTTGCGTCCCAACGCCAGCTCGCCGTCCTGAGTGGAGGCGCCGTCGGCGATGTACTGTCCCTTCTTAACCTTGTCGCCGGGATGCACGACCGGCCTCTGGTTGATGCAGCACTTCTCGTTGCTGCGGAGATACTTGAAAAGCTCGTAGCGATACTTCGGATCGTCGCTGTACTCGCCGTCAGGCGTGATGACGATGTGGTCGCTGCTGACATCGGCAACGATTCCATCTTCACGCGCCACCACCACGGCTCCGCAGTCGCGGGCGATGCGACTCTCAAGTCCGGTGCCGACGTACGGGGCCTCCGGCATCATCAGAGGAACAGCCTGACGCTGCATGTTCGCACCCATGAGGGCGCGGTTGGCGTCGTCGTGCTCGAGGAACGGGATGATTCCGGCGGCGGCGCTGACGAGCTGCTGCGGCGAAACGTCCATGTACTGGACCATCTCACGCGGGTACTCTGCCGGCTCGCCGGCGAGACGGCACATCACCATCGGCCGGACGAACTCGTGTTTCTCGTTGAGCAGTGCGTTCGCCTGGGCGATTACGAATTTTTCCTCCTGATCCGCGGTCAGGTACTCGACTTCCTTGGTGGCCTTGCCGTTCACCACCTTGCGATACGGCGTCTCCAGGAAGCCGAACTCGTCCACGAACGCATAGAGGGACATGTAGTTGATAAGTCCGATGTTCGGTCCTTCCGGCGTCTCGATCGGACAGATGCGTCCGTAGTGACTGGCGTGGACGTCGCGAACCTCGAATCCCGCGCGGTCACGGCTGAGTCCACCTGGACCGAGCGCGGAGAGACGGCGCTTGTTGGTGAGTTCGCTCAGCGGATTTGTCTGGTCCATTATCTGCGACAGCTGGCTGCGCGCGAAGAACTGGTGGACAACACTGAAGAACATCTTTGCGTTGATGAACTTGGCGGGCGTCGTGGCCGTCTGGACCGCCTCGCCGTTGAGACGATCGTGGATGTAGGCCTCAATGCGCTGGATGCCACGCCTGCACTCGTTCTTGAGCAGTTCGCCAATCGATCGGACCCTTCTCGCTCCAAGGTGGTCGATGTCGTCCGTCGGAGCGTTGATCTGGCGCATGTGGAAAAGTTCGCGGGTGGAGGCCAGGATGTCCTCCGGTGTCAGTTGGCGCATGTCCTCCGGAATGTCGAGGCCGAGCCGCATGTTGAGCTTGTGGCGCCCGACAAGTCCGAGGTCGTAGTGGCGCTCCGCGAAGAAGAAGTTGTAGAGCGTGGTCTCAATCGTCTTCGGATTGACCGGCTCGTTCGGACGCAGCTTGTCGCTGATTACCTTTATGGCGTCTTCCTTGTCGCGGGTGTCGTCGCAACGCAACGTCGCGAAAATGCAGGCGTCGGTGTCGCCGACGTCGCAAAGTTCTACCTGCTTGATGTCGTTGTCGGAAAGTTCCTTGACGGAGGTCTCGGATATCTCCTGGAACTCCTTTACGATAATGTTTCCGGACTCGTCGACGATGTCGTCGAAAGTATAGAGACCGCTGAGATCATCCTTCTTGAGCAAATCGGCCACCTTGAACTTTCTAATCGTGTAGAACTTCTCAAGGATTTCGCGGTTGGTCTCGCAGCCGGGAAGCGTACGCAGATACGTTGTGAAGAGGAACTTGCGGCGACGGCGCGTGCGATCCTTGTCGAGATAGACGTAAAGGATGTCCTTGCTCGGCTCGAACTGGACCTCGAGCCACGAACCGCGCTCCGGGGCGATTCTAAAACTATAGAGATACTTGCCGGACAAGTGGCGAACCCGCTCGAAGCAGACGCCCGGGCTGCGGTGCAACTGGCTGACGATCACGCGTTCCGCGCCGTTGATGATAAACGTTCCGCGCTCTGTCATGAGCGGCATGATGCCCAGAAACACCTCGTCGACGAACTCGCCGCGACCCGCGACGCTGAGCTTCAGCTTGACGTAGAGCGGGGCTCCGTAGATGTTGGACTGCATACCATGCGTGTGTTTCTTGTCGTTGGCGACGTAGTTGTGCACGACGTCCTGCCAGGTTCCCTCATAGCGAACGCCGTCCTTCAGGCATTCAATCTGCGTGAACCGCGGCTCGCCGAGCCGATATGACAGGAAATCGATCTGCGCGTGGTTGTCACTCCAGAGGCTCTTCACAGGGAATGTTTCCATGAAGAGTTCCTGGAGTCCCTGCTTGCGTCGCTTTTCCGGCGCCACGTTGGGCTGCAGGAACTGGTCGAACGAGTCGATCTGTACGCCGATGAGATTCGGCAGATCGAGAACGTTCTCGAGTTTTCCAAGATTTTTTCTTGCTCCCATGTCGTCTCCTTCCTTTAAAGAATTGACAGTAAGACCCGTTATTCGAAAATTTTCCAAAGAAATTTCAATTCAATTGCCAAAATCATGCGGAAAACCGCATTTCTAGAGACAACGAAGCCGACCCCCTGGGAAATCCATCCCGGACGTCGGTTTTGCCATCAGTTGGAGGGGACAAAAATCGATATCCCCCCGTAATATGAAAGCCTTTTTGTCGCTTTCGTGCCGTGCCACCGACAAAAATCGATATCGGCGCCGACCGTATTGCTGATTTCTATTCTCCTGGTTGCTTCTCCAAAGACATCGTATTTTCTACGACATCGCGCGGACGACGGGGCAACCGCCTCCGCCGTCCGCGGTTTTAAATTCTATCGCGACTACTTGAGTTCGACTTCGGCACCGGCTCCCTCGAGCTGGGCCTTGATCTTCTCGGCCTCTTCCTTGGCCACGTTCTCCTTGACCGGCTTTGGAGCGCCCTCGACCAGATCCTTGGCATCCTTCAGGGCCGCACCGGTGATGGCGCGGACTTCCTTGATGACGGCGATCTTGTTGGCACCGAAGCTCTTCAGGACAACGGTGAACTCGCTCTTCTCCTCGGCGGCCGGAGCGGCGGCACCGGCGGCCGGAGCGGCGGCGGCAACCGCGACCGGCGCGGCCGCGCTGACTCCAAGACGTTCTTCAAGCGTCTTGACGAGCTTGGAAAGCTCCAGAACCGTGAGGTTCTCAACGAAGGAAACGAACTCCTCGATCTTGTTTTCGTCTGCCATTTTACTTGTCTCCCTTTATTATTACTGTTGTTTCTCTTGTTTTTCCTTATACGCATTCACCACGTTGACTATGCTGGAAGCCTTTGCGTTGAGCACGGTGACCAGGCCGCGGGCCGGTCCTTGCAGAACGCCGAGCAACATCGCCTGGAGAACCTGCTTGGACGGCAGTCCGGCCAGATTCTCAACATCCGATGCGGCGAGAACTTCGCCATCGAGATAGCCACCTTTGGCCTTGACCTTGTCGACTTCCTTGCCGAACTCCTTGACGATCTTGGCCACAACACCGCAGTCACCCTTGCCGCAAACCATGGCGGTTCCGCCCTTGAGTCCAGCGGTCTCGATCCCGGCGATGCCGAGTTCGGCGGCCGCCTTGCAGATCAGCGAGTTCTTCAGCACGTGGCAAACCGCACCTTCCTTCGCCAGGCGATTACGGAATTCGGAGAAGTCCTTCACCGAGATTCCGGAGTAGCTGACGAAATAGCAGTAGTCGGAGCCGGAAATAAGCTGTCCTATGGTGCGGACCAGAAAAGTCTGTTCAGATCTCATTTGGTCACCTTCGACAGTTCCTTGACGTTGATCTTGATTCCCGGCGTCATCGTCGCCGAGAGCGTGCAGGAGATGACGTAGACACCCTTCGCGGAGGCCGGCTTGGCCTTGTTGATGGCGTCGAACACCGCCTCGATGTTCTCCTTGAGCGCAGCTGGCTCGAACGACAGCTTGCCTACCGGCACGTGGACACAGGCGCCACGATCGGCGCGGAATTCCGCGCGTCCGTTCTTGGCATCCTTGACGGCTTCTCCGATGGCATCGGTCACCGTTCCCGTTTTCGGGTTCGGCATAAGGCCGCGCGGTCCAAGTTGACGTCCCAATGGACGGACCAGTTTCATCGCGGCTGGCGTGGAAATCAAAATGTCGAAATCCAACTTGCCTTCCTTGATGGTAGCCACGAGATCCTCGTATCCGACGATATCGGCTCCGGCCTCGCGGGCCTCATCGGCCTGGGCGCCTTCCGCCACCACCGCCACGCGGACCACCTTGCCGGTTCCCCGCGGGAGAGTGACCGCACCGCGGACCGTCTGATCCGACTTGCGCGTATCGACGCCGAGTTTCAGCGCGACTTCGACCGTCTGGTCGAACTTGAGCGCGGGCATTGCCTTGAGCAACGACAACCCCTCGTCCAGCGAACGGCGCTCGGAGATATTTCCGATGACCTTCACCTGTTCCTTGTAAGTCTTGCTTCTACGCATCGGCCACCTCGATTCCCATGCTGCGGGCAGTGCCCTCGATGATGCGCATCGCCGCCTCCTCGTCTCTTGCGTTCAAGTCTTCCTTCTTCATCTTGGCAATCTCCCGAACCTGGGCACGGGTGATTTTCCCCGCTTTCTCCGTTCCGGGGGTCTTCGCCCCCGAAGCGAGCCCGGCGGCCTTCTTGACCAATACGGACGCCGGTGGGGATTTGCAGATGAACGTGAACGAACGATCTTGATAGACCGTGATCACGACAGGAATGACCGTTCCGCTCTGAGCCTGAGTGGCGGCATTGAACTGCTTACAGAACTCCATGATGTTGCAGCCGGCGGCGCCGAGCGCGGGTCCGATGGGCGGAGCCGGGTTCGCGGCACCTGCAGGAATCTGCAGCTTTATCATGCCTGTAACCTTCTTTGCCATGATAGCCTTCCTTTTCTACTTGACGCCTTCGTGGTCCGGACCGGCAGGATTCCCGCCACGTCGGCCGTCACCGTCTTTTTAGTCCCGGGGAACGCCTAGTCGGCCTTCTCCACCTGCCAAGACCCTAAATCTACTGGTGTCTCGCGTCCGAAGATTGAGACCTGCACCTTCACAAGGCCACGCTCGGCATCGACCTCCATGACCTTTCCTTCGTGATCTGCGAATGGTCCGTCGAATATGAGCACACGGTCGCCAATTGCGAATTTCATCTCCGGCACCGGCTTTGAGCTTTCTTCGCTCTTCGATCGCATGATGATGCCGGCGACCTCCTTGTCGCTAAGCGGCACAGGGCGCTTGGTGTTACCGACGAAGCCGAGTATGCCACGGACGCCCTTGACCATGAACCACGCCGCATTGTTGATGCGGCGGTTACCATCCTCGTCACGCTCATCCGTCTAGAGATCCATCCGCACGAATATGTAGCCAGGGAACAACTTCTTCTCTCTGGACTTGCGATCACGTTGGCGGACTTCCATCACCATCTTTGTCGGAACGTAAACCTCGTACACCCCGGCCTTGTCGTTCTTCAGTATCTCGGCGCGAAGATCATCGCGGACCTTATTCTCCCTCGACGAGAGGGCCCGCATGACGTACCACTTCCCGCGGTTGTCGACCTCCACCGGCGCTTCCACCGGCTCAGTCGTGGCGGCAATGTCAGACGATGCCATATCGCTCATCATGTCCCTCTTGTTAACCTTAATTTACACCAACGGTGACGATTCGAATCGCGTACCTGGCGAGTTCGTCGACTCCGGCTACGAAGCAGGCGAGCACCAACATCGCCACCACGACCAGAATCGTGGACTCGAGCAATTCCTTCTTGCTCGGCCAGGTGCATTTCGCTAGCTCCGTCACCGTTCCGGAGACGAAACCGCGCACCTTAGACATCACGGATGTCCCGCTTTCCGCTTTTCCCATTTACATCACCTGAAAATTGCATCCACCCGACGAAAACCTGGCAGGAAAGGTGAGGCTCGAACTCACGACCTGCGGTTTTGGAGACCGCCGCTCTAGCCAACTGAGCTACTTTCCTGACTCGCGATTCACGAACAGGGGATTGACATGCAATCCGAGCGGACTACTTGGTCTCCCTGTGGAGAGTATGCTTGTGCTCGAACTTGCAGTATTTCATTTTCTCGAGACGACCGGGAGTATTGCGCTTCTCTTTCTTCGTGGTGTAGTTGCGGCGCTTGCACTCGGTGCACTCGAGAATAACCAGTTCGCGTGCCATGTCTATGATTCCTTTCTACTAAGCACATCCCGGGCCGCCTTTTGCGGACGGTCCGGGACATGTCCGAATCCGAACGGGATTCCCCGCTATTCGATAATCTCGGAGACCCTGCCGGAAGCGACGGTACGTCCGCCTTCGCGAATGGCGAAACGGAGACCCTTCTCCATGGCGACGGGAGCAATCAGCTCAACGGTGATGCTGGTGTTGTCACCAGGCATGACCATCTCGGTGCCTTCGGCCAAGGTGATGGATCCGGTCACGTCGGTAGTCCTGAAGTAGAACTGCGGACGATAGTTGTTGAAGAACGGTGTGTGACGCCCACCCTCTTCCTTGCTCAGGACGTAAATCTCACCCTTGAACTTGGAATGCGGGGTGACGCTGCCCGGCTTTGCCAGGACCTGGCCACGGACGACGTCTTCCTTCTTGGTGCCACGGAGCAGGCAACCGATGTTGTCTCCGGCAACGCCCTCGTCAAGGGTCTTGCGGAACATCTCGACTCCGGTGACGGTCGTCTTGGTGGTCGGCTTGATACCGACGATCTCAACATCCTCGCCGGTCTTGACGACTCCGCGCTCGACACGGCCTGTCACAACGGTGCCACGGCCTTCAATCGAGAACACGTCTTCAATCGGCATCAAGAACGGCAAATCGACGTCGCGCTTGGGTTCGGGGACGAAGCTATCGACGGCAGCCATGAGGTCCTTGATGCACTGGCAGGCCGGGTCGTCCGGATTTCCGTCGGCCTCGATGGCCTTCAGGGCGGAACCCTTGATAATCGGGGTGTCGGCACCGGGGAAGTCATACTTGTTGAGAAGATCGCGGATTTCCTCCTCGACAAGCTCGAGCATATCGGGATCGTCAACCTGGTCGACCTTGTTCATGAAAACGACGATGGCAGGAACGCCGACCTGACGGGCGAGCAGAACGTGCTCGTAGGTCTGCGCCATCGGGCCGTCAGTCGCGGCGATGACCAAAATGGCTCCGTCCATCTGGGCGGCACCGGTAATCATGTTCTTGACGTAGTCGGCGTGTCCGGGGCAGTCGACGTGAGCATAGTGGCGATTGGCCGTCTGATATTCGACGTGCGAGGTATTGATCGTGATTCCACGAGCCTTCTCTTCCGGCGCATTGTCGATTTCGTCATAGCGACGGACATCTCCGCCGAACATCTTGTTCAGGACCATGGTGATTGCGGCAGTCAGCGTCGTCTTGCCGTGGTCGCCGTGACCGATGGTGCCGACGTCTACATCCGGCCTTGTCCTCTCGAACTTCCCTGTTG
>JAKSOH010000002.1 GCA_024405675.1 Victivallaceae bacterium | reverse complement strand
TCGCCCAGTTGTCCGTGACCGAGAACATGGTCGGCCACAAGCTCGGCGAGTTCGCCCCGACCCGTACCTTCAAGGAGCACGGAGTCGTCTCCGGAAAATAGTTCCGTCAGTCGCGTAAAAGCATCAGGCCGTCCCCGGCGCAAGCCGCGGACGGCCTTTTCAAATTTGCCGTTTCCCTGCTTGGGCGATTTCTTCCTGTCCGTATGGGAGTCGCAACTTGACTTGCCATGAATTATGGGTTAGCTTATCAGTGAAGTATTATCTATCATTGTGCTAATTGTGTCGATTTGACACGGAAAGGTGACAAAATGGCTGACGTGCTTTTCTCGCTGGCGTGGATCGGTCTCGAAGCCGGAACTGAAGTTACATACGGAGACGCGACGTATACGCTTGGAACTGACGCGTTCTTCAACCTGGCCGACGCTGCCGAGGCGGCGGGTGGCGTGGAGAACGTGACCATCTGCGACAAGTTCTATCTGCAGGGGCTCGACACGACCAAGGAAACCGCGGAAGTGGTGATAGACGGCTGCACGATTTCGCTTGCGGTCGGAACCCAGGTGTTCGACACGCTGGGAAAAGCGCGCACCGCGGCGGGAACGGCGACGGCCTTCGTCGACCTTGGAGAGAGCTACTCGCCTACCGGTAACACCCGACGTTGCGACACGGATGGAGACGGCCAGACTTTGGTGTACCATGGCGTCACATACAACTATTCCGGCAGTGGCAACAACTCGCTGGTCACGGGAGACAGAACGGCGAAATACGTGATAACGGGCAAGTCGTCGATCGACAGGTTCAATACGCTCCAGGATAATTACGCGAACCGCAAGGAAACTACGATCGTAGTGGACGATTCCTACGTGGCCGATTTGCGCGGCAACGGAGAAATAGACGCGGCCAATCTCCCGTATACCTACAACGAGGAAACCGGCGTCATAACGTGGAACGACGACGATTCGCACACCAAGGTCAACATGACGATCCAGAACGGCAGCTCCGTCGGCGCGATATACATGGGCCCGGCCGGATCCGTGATGGGACATGAATGCACGATAGACGTGATCGGTTCCAGCGTCGGGAAAATATGCGCCGCCACGGTTCTATGGAACGCTCGACGTCAACTTGTCCAGTGCGACGATCACGAACTTGGAATGCAACAAAGCAGGCGGTAATCAGGGCGGACAGAAATACATCACCATCGACGCGCTTTCCGGAAGCAACCGGATCGGCACGTTCACCATAGACTCCTACACGAAGAACATCACCGTGACGGTCGACGCCAAGAACGGCGCCACGCTGGCCTTTGGAAGCGGAATCTACGACAACCAGAACTACTTCCACTTCACCATCGACGTGGACAACTACAAGCCGACCGCGGAGTCCTCGACGATACTCAACCTCGGCAACGTTGACATCAACCTCTTTGACATCACGATAAACGGAACCCTTGCGGACGATGTCGAATTGATAAGGGAAGGCGGGAAGATAATCCTTCGGCGTACGGACGCCATGTTCTTCTCGGCCGGATGGGAGGGCAAGGAAGGCCTGGTGGACACGCCGAACGGCCCGGAAACCGGAACGATGGGAGTCAACGCGTTCGCCACCTACGACGAGGCCAGCACCGCGGGAGACATCGCCAAGTCCGTCGACACCTACTACAACCTGGACTGGACGACCGCCACCACCGGAGAAGTGACCGTCACCACGCCCTGCGGAACCTGGACGACCAACATCGGCGATGGCGCCTACAACACCCTGGCCAAGGCGCAGACGAATCTCGGCGACTACAGCGGGAACGTGGTACATATCCTCGGGGGAAGTTGTTTCGGCGGTGCGTCAAGAATCGGTCTAAATGCCATAGCCACGTATATCACGAATGCGACCTACACGTTCGACAGCGGGTTTGTGTTTGCCGGCAACAATAGCGTGAGTAGCGATATAGTGACGAATGTCACTGTTGGAACCGGAGCGTATGTCTCCGGTCTGTACAGCGCCAACCAGAGCATGGCTCATCTCACCGGTGGAAACCTGAACGTATCGGTGGTCGATTCCGGTCGCGTGGGCAGTCTCATAGCCGGTGGATATTCGTCGAGTGCCGACAACTGCGTCACCAACATCACCGTTGACGGCGGAAGTGTTTCGACTTTGCTGGTTGCGCCGAGCTACGGCAGCGGTGGCAGCGACAAGGCGTCCGATGTCAATCTCACCGTCCGCGGCATGGACAGCTACGTCGGGAAAATCTATACCAGTTCCAACCAGTCGGGTACCTTCTATGGGGTTTTCAACATAACGCTTGAAAACGCCTCCGTTGGAACCGTGTACGGCAAGGGTACCGGCGCAACGTTGGCGGGCACGCACAGCATCAACTTCTGTGTCTCCGGCGACAAGATGAGCTATGTGTCGAACGTGGATATAGCAGGCGGCAACGCATATGCCACGCTAACCGAATGGAGCATTACGATAAACGCCCAGGACGGCGCGGGATTGACTATACTGGCCGGAAACGAATACGGACACCAGAAGCTGCGGGAAGGCTCTGCAGGCATAACCATCGACGTCGGAACCGGAATCACGTGGGGCGAGGAGGAAACCGAGCGTCTCGTTCTGAAGACCCCCTATGCCGATGCCGACATCAAGAATAAATACAATGTCATCGGCACTCTTCGCGAAGGAGAGAGCATTGCAGTGAAGGACAAATCCCTGTACATCGTCCGCGATATCCCCAAGGTGTATTTCTCCGCCGGCTGGCACGATTTGGAGGATGGGACAACCGTCAAGCTCCCAACCGGAAGCAATGGACGCATCGGCACGGATGCCTTTCGCACGCTCGAAGAGGCCAGGGCGAAGGCTGCGGAAAAATCCGGTGCCGCCGAATCCGCGGACACCTATTACAATTTCGGGTGGAAGTCTGGTGAAAGCGTCACCATAAACGTTCCCTACGGCGGCGAATACAAGGCAACGGTGGATTCCGGGATTGCCTTCAGCGACTTGACTTCCGCGTCGAACGCCCTCAAGAACCGCGGCAGCGAGAACCGCATGGTGATTTGCGGCGGAACCTGGGTCGCGCCGCAAGGTCCTGCAGGCAGCGTGGCCCTCGGCGTGAACTACGTCATTTCCGGCGCCACGATTCGTTCTGGCAGAGCTTTTGAAACCCTCGGCGGCAACATCACCAAGAACACACGCGGTCTGATCACCGGTGGAGCCGACGTGCAGTACTTCTGCGTCGGATACGGCGGACGTACCGGAAGCAGCATCAGCGGCACCGCTTCGGTGGAAATCAACAACGCGTATGTGCACGACCTGATGTTCGGTGCAAACGGCATCTCCGAGGCGAATCCAATCACCAATTCCAAGATATCGGTGCTGCTTACGGACGGGGCCACGGTCAACAATGTCTATATCGGCAGCGCCAATACGATAAGCGGCGAGACCAACACCAAGCTGACACTGACCGTCGACGGCAGCGACGGGGGGGATATCACGGTAGGCAAGATTTGGCTCAGCGGACCGTACACAGGATCCGCGACCAAGGCTGACATCGAGATTTCCCTCATCAACGCGAATCTCGCAGGGACGACGTTGGATGGAAGCAGCGCAAAAAAGGCCGGCAAGGATTCGGTCAAGGCGGACATCGTCGTTTCGGGTTCCGGCATGTCGACCGTCAAGTCCATCTCTGGCATCACTGGAATGACCCGCGGCCAGAGCATCACGATAAAGGCCGGCGAAGGCGCGTCGCTGAAGGTTCTCAGCGATTTCGATTTCGAAGGAACGATAACCGTTGACGTCACCGGTTTCAAGCTGGCCCCGGGCGAAGGCGCGAGGCTGGTGTTTGCCGGGCCGGCCAACATAGATACCAGCAAGGTAACGGTGACGGTCACCGGAACTCCGATTACAGAGGGGACGCTGTCCGTCGTCGGAAACGAGATTTACTACGGAGCGGAAATCTCCACCGCCTATTATTCCATTGGCTGGAAGGGCCTGGAGGCCGGCACGCTGGTCAAGACCCCGGAGGGGGCGACTGCAGGAACCATTGGATACAATGCCTTCGGAACGTATGCCGAGGCCAAGGCCTCCGGGCACATTGTCCAGACCTGTGCCGACACCTACTACGATATTTCCTGGGAGGGAGCGGCGGCCGGTTCGACCGTCACGCTCAGCATTCCTGGCGAAGATCCGCGCGATGTCGTCATCGACAACGTCGTCTACTGCAAGACCAAGAATGCGGCCAAGAACGGTCTGAACACAACGGATTACGATGACAACATGATTGTCTTCACCGGCGGCTCCCTTTACGGCGGCCGGACCACGGTCGAGGAATTTTCCGGAAAGCACGCCATCCTATATGGATATACTTCCACATGGGCGGGTGTCGATTATCCGGAGATTTCCGTGTTCGGCAATGGCCAGACCCTTGAGTCTGCAATCGGCGGGCGGGTCATCATCGCGAAGGGAAGCGATGTCCTGGCCGTAATAGGACACCGTACGACTTTCAAGGACGCGACGTTCTCCATGGAGGCCTGGGACGATGCCAAGGTCAAGGTCTTCGGCGCCGTCGCGAATGGTTCGCTGACCAGCAGTGGCGGACACACCGTGTCCACGGAAGGACGCGTCGTGTGGGCCGGGGCGCATTCCGATGTGACGTTCGTCGTTCGCGACGATGCGTCGGTTAGCTCTGTGCAAGCGAGTTACTACAGCGGGAGTCTTGTCGGCGACATGCGCGTGAATGTCATGGATCGCGCGAACGTCGGAACGATAACCGCGGACGGCGCCAGCGGCGGGCTGCTGACAGGAAACATGCTCATCACTCTTTCCGGCGGTGTCGCCGGAACCATAAACGGCGGTAGCAAAGACGCCGACCGCTACATTTCAATCGTGGCTTCCGGCAATGCCAAGAGCCAGGTTGGTACAATAACAAAGGGCAAGGCAGGCCGTATCGATGTCCTCGTCAAGGCATATGAGGGGGCTTGTCTTTCTGTCGGCGGCAGCTTGACTGGCGTTGCCGACAGCATCACCGTCGACGTGACCAACTTCACCCTGGATCCGGGGCAGCAGTTCCGCCTTGTGCTGAGCGCCAGCGGAATCAAAGAGGACGATATCACCGTCGTCGGCCATGATGCAAGCAAAGGCTATGATTTTTACTTCATCGGCGACAACGTCTACTACGGATTCGAGCCGACGTCGGCCTACTTCTCGATCGGCTGGAGTGAATACGAGGTCGGAACCGAAGTAAATCTTCCGGGAGATAAGGTTGGAACCATTGGCAGGGATGCCTTTGGCTCGTACCAGGCGATGGTGGATTCCGGTGCCGATTCCCAGAACATCCTGGACACCTATTGCAGCTTGGACTGGAAGGACCAGAGCGGCGAGAAGGACATCATCATCGGCGGCAACACTTTCAAGGCGACGATAGGCGATGGTGTCGCATACAAGACTTTGGCCGAAGCCCAGGCCGGGCTCATCGTCAAGGGTGATTACAGCGGCAACGCCGTCGGAGTCGTCGGCGGTACCGTTACCGGAGTCTCGACGTCGCGCACATACATGACCACCAATACCTATCTGCAGAACGTCAAGGTGTTCAGCACCAACCCGGGTCAAGGATATCCAGGTTTCTTCGCCTGCGGCCATAAATTCGTTGTTCTCGAAGACTGCTCGCTGGGGGAAGTGTATGGTGCGGGACACATATATGGAACGATGACGGATTTGGACAGCACCCATATCGCCGTGCGAGGCGGTCTGGATGAATCGTCCGAACACAACACATCCATTGTCACCATCGTCGGCGGTGCGTACGGCGAGTTCGGAACGGCCGATGCCAGGAGGACTTCGATTAACATAGATGTCGACTGCGCTCACGTAAGCAACATATACGCCGGCGGTTGCGGCCACGTCTTTCTTTCCGGAACCGCATCGGTGCACGTCTCCAACAGCGATGGGAACACCGTGTTTGGCGGCGGCATGCAGCAAGGGCACCAGTTCGCCGCCGACACACTGGACATCAGCGTTGTCAATTCGAACTACGAAAAGGTCTACGGCGGAGCCACCGGAACGGTTTCGGTCGGTTCGTTGATAGTCGGTGTCACCGGAAGCACGATTGAAAAACTTTCCCTCGATGGCGCCGGAAATATGTCGTTCGACAACGGAACCATGACGATAGTGAATTCCGACATTTCCCAACTTCAGGTCGCCACCAATTTCTCCATATCCGGCGAGCGCAACGTGACGTTCGATTTCAAGAACAGCTCAATCGGCCCGTGGCCGGAACAGACTCCGGGAAACACTCTGCTCATAGCAGGAAACAATGTCGGAACCGTCTCCGTGAAGATGGACGGTGGTTCCGTGAGATGCGCGCTTGAGATAGACCAGGCCAAGACGTCGTCAAATCTGGACGTCGATGTCGCCAACATGGTAATCGGCGAGGAACTGGTCGTGGCGTACGGTACGGTCGTCGGCGATGTCCATGCTGTGGTGACCGGTTCCACGACCGGGGCGCGTTGTGACGGCACCGCGGCCCGCACCCGGGGCATCAAGCTGTTGTCCGGCGCCGTGGTCGGCGGCAGCGCCAGCCTCGAGTTGAACGATGTCAAGGCCGGCATCATCTTCGGACGCGTCAGCGCCGCTTCGACGGCGGAAAGCGGTGTCACGCTGACGATGAACGGGCACAACACCATACAGACCTTCGCAGGATTCGATACCACGACTCTGACCGTCGGCGATGGAGCGACGCTTTGGATGACCGAGGGAATCGGCAGCACGGAGACGCTCATCGTCGATAATGAGGGCTTCGCATTCGAATCCGACGAGACCAGCCGCGACGTGTTGCGCGCCCAGGACTATGCGCATCTCAACGGCAGATACACGCTGACGGACGATACGCACTCTGGATATGTGTTGACCGTGGAGGGCAATCACGTATTCTTCGAAAAGGCGGACAGCTTCGCATTCTTCAACTACGCATGGAAGGATCTCGATGACGGGACCGAGGTTACGTTCGCATCCGGTGAAACCGGTACCATCGGAGTGAATGCCTTCGCCACCTATGACGATGCGAAGGCAGAAAAGGCCAACGTCCATTCCGGGGACATCTATTTCAACTTCGACTGGGGGCCGCATGTCGTCATCACGCCTGATCCAGAACCTGAGCCGGATCCGGAAGAGACTGGTGATATGGCCGAGCAGATTGTCTATGGCAAGACTGCGGGCGAGGCGGTCACCGTTGAAACAGCTGGAGGAACTTTTGAAGGCGTAATCGGCGAATGTTGCATCGTCAACTCCATGGACAAGTTTAACGATCTCTACACCCAGGAAGGCGGCAGGCTCTACGTCACCGGCGGTACAACGCATGATGCCCAGACGTTTAATAGCAACGCCGTGTTGTACAACACAACCATTTCCGGTGAAACGGCTACAACGACATTCGAAGCCGACCATCTTGATGTCCTCGGCGGAAACGTCATAGACGGCATCACCGCGACGAATACCACCGGACACGTCGTCGTGGACGGCGATTCCAAGATTGGCGAACTCAGTTTCGCCGGTTCTGCAAGTTTGCTCAATGGCGCATCAGTCGGACTGGTTGACGGGGCTGGAGCGATTGATGTTACCGGATCTACAACCGGAAACGTTACGGCCTTGAACGTCATCGTCAAGACTTCGACGGTCGGCGAAGTCGTCGTTTCCGGCGACACGGCAAGTTTCGAATCCTCGAAGGCGTCTTCAATCAACGCCACTTCCGCCGACGTCGCCATGACCGATTCGACGATAGGGGGTGCGTTAACGGCAGCCGCCCTGGGGGCAACCAATTCCAGTATGGAAGACATCAAGATCAGTGGCAAAGTCAATCTTGTCTCATCGTCGGTCGCCGGCACGGTGAGTGCTATGTCGGTTAGCATGGATTCGTCTTCGGTGGGCAAGGACATATACGCGACCGAGATGGCCTCGCTGACAGGATCAACCGTGGTCAATGTCACTGCAGCCACTATCTTGTTTGACGGTGGCTCGGCAGATTCTCTCAATGCGACGGATTCAATCACTATCACCAACTCTGTCGTCGAAACTGTTTCCGGCGAGACTTCAACTTCGCTTACTTTTTCCGGCGGAATGTCGCAAGTGTCCGAAATATCCGGATTTAACAGGTTCTACGTTGACGAATCCGACGGCATCTTTACATACGTGTACGTCAAAGAAAGCCTTGGCGATGATATTTCCATCACCATCAAGGACCAAAATTTCAAATTTGACACTGGCGATACACAATTTTCCGTGATTACTATCGAAGGGATGAATCTCAGGGAGATGTACGAGGCCGGCAGAATCTCCTTGGAGACATCACCGGCCGCCAGAGGCGCATATGACGTGACCTTCTCCGAGGACAACCACACTCTGATGCTAGAGAAGAATTTTGCGTTTTTCTCCGCAGGATGGTATGGATTGCCGGACGGGACGGTCGTCTCCATTCCCGATGAAAGAGGCACCGGGAAGATCGGCGAGGATTCTTTCGTTACTTTCGACAAGACCAATGCCAAGGGCCGGAAGGTCGATAGTTACTTTAGCTACGACTGGAAGGGGAAGTCGACGGGCGAAGAAGTTTTCATTGACATTGAGGGCGGTTCATTTGGCATGCTGATTGGCGAAAGCGGAGTCGCCGCTTACGCCGATTTGGAACAGGCGCAGGAGAACGGAGAATATATCTACAGTGGTAACGTTCTCTACATCGTGGGCGGAGAAAACGATGCTTCCGAATCCACAGTGCTCAAGCAAAACGTCGCGTTTGAACATGTTGTTTCCGCGAAATCCGGATACACCAGCGAGCATAAGGTGTTCCTCTTCGGTCAGAACGATATCGCATCCATCCAGGCGAGTGAGGTCGTGTTCGCCGATGGTTCTAGCGGTGTGTCGAGCGTCGGTGAAGTCAGTGGCTATGGAGAAGATGCGACGCTGGTCGTTGATGCTTCGACGGCTCGCGTTACCGGTTCCGTGGAGAACTTCGCTACTTTGACCAATGGCATAGGTAGTGTGTTTTCCAGCGGAGACATTGCCGTTGAAACTTTGAACAATGCCGGAACCATAGATTCCAGCATGTCTCCCGCTGTTTTGTCCTCGACGGATTTCAATAACGCGGAAAGTGGCTTGGTGACCTGCGTCGCTGCCATCACAGGAACCGGTACCATGTCCAATGCGGGAACTGTTGCCTGCGGCTCCGTCTCGGCATTCGGTTTGATTGACAACTCCGCCGTCATGGATGTCATCTCCGTGAGCGATTTCGGCACGATGATCAACTCCGGCTCGCTGAAGGCTGATGCAATCATCGGTAGTGGTACGATGACTAATGTTGCAGGCAAGACGGCGACGGTTGAGTTTATGGACATCGCCGTCATCGACAACTCCGGTTTCCTTGCTTACGGCGGCTATGATTTCGGCTCGTGCGTGAACGTGACTAACAACGGCACCATCGACCTGACCTCCGCGGCCGTCATTAGCGAGTTAGGCGAGCCTGGCGGATATGGATTCCACTATGTCGTGCAGGGCAATCTCAACAACCAGATGGGAACCATCACGGTCGGAGATCTTGATTTGTTCTGCAAGGTGCTTGGGAACGCGACCGACGGATACGACTGGTACGTGGCCCAGAAACACGAATACACCTTCTATAGCAAGTCCTTCGTTGGAATGCAGGTTGGCGACTACCTTTACGATGATGTTGCCACCGGAGCATCGTTGTACTATGGAATCAATGCTTTCGCCACCTTCGACGAAGCGCATTACGCGACCTCCGAGGGAGGGACGGAGATTAACGTCGACGAAGGCCGGTCGGAAAAGATTTATGTCAATCCGTCATGGGTTGGAAGCAAACTTCCCAAGACCTACGATGGTGTACCCCTGGTCTGGGGAGTCAATGCCTTTGGCCGGGTAGATAGTATTGGCGATGCGACGTTCGAAGATCCGCATCGCACGGTGATTCTCGTTGATGGCAATGGCGCTTCTATCGACATCAAGAAGAATGTCGATGAAAAGAACATCAATATCTACCGTTCAGCTCCTTTGTACGGAACTATAGATAGTTCAGTTGCAAAGAATAGCGCCAAGACCGATGTCCGCAGGCTTTCAGTGAGCAACAAAGGATATTTCTCTAACGACGGCGATTCCACCGCCGCAGGGACGGCCGGAGACGTGCAGATTTCCGGTTTCGCCACCGTTTGTCTCTCTGATAGCGATAGCAAGGTCGAAGTTCAAGGCGGCAACTCGTCCATCGCAGTGACAAGGAAAGAGGAAAGCGCCGGCACGATAACGGAGACGGCATCGTCCAAGCAAAAGGCGGTCGGCGAACTTGTTCTCGACAGCTCGACGATCGCGGTGTCCGCGGTCAAGGCGAACGAATACAAGGTCAACGGCAGTTACCGGCCGACTATTCACGATCTCTTCGCCGGTTCCTCTGTATCGGCTGTCGCGATAAATGGCCTGACGTCCACTGCGGTTTCGTCTTTCGCCAGTATCTCGCTGAACGAGTCGCTGATAACGGACGGCACCGAATCGTCGATCCCAGGAGACATATATGGCGGATCCGGCAACTTCAGCTCCAAATTGAAGCAAGGTTATAATTCGACTACGCTCAGCTACACCGAATCGATGTCTTCCGGCGCGTCAAGCCTGATCGCCAGCAATTCCACCGTCGGTTCGGCTTGCGAATATGCCAACGTAGTGGTCGAGGGAGGTTCATTCAGCGCAATAGGCGGAGGGAACAGCAGCAAGACCGTTTCGTTCAAGGCGGATTATCAGGTCGATCTCGCTGAAACCACGGCTGCGTCCTCCGAGGCGGAGGCCGTTCTCCGGGGTACGTACATTGAGGAATTTGTAACCGGGCAGCCGCTTTCCCAGGAAAATCATAAGGTGTCCAATTCCGTTACCAGAAAGTCCGTTGTTGGCGGAACTGCAGTCCTTGAGGGAGGCGCCAATGTCGGGACGCTTTCCGGATTCAAGGCAGTGAACTTGTACGATGCGACAGTCGGAGCAATCTCCGCCATCGATATCGTTGAGACGACGAGTTCTTCCAGCGTGCGCAAAAACGATGTTTCCAGCAAAATTACGAATTCCTCGACCGTGTCCCAGAAAGCCGGCGGAAAATTGCTGGATCTTCAGGGCAGCATGGTGATCGGTGACGTCGTTGGATTTGCGACAGTCTCTTTGTTCGAATCTACAATCGGAGGTCAGGCTGTCGATGGGCGGAACGTTTCCGATACCGAGACAAATACCGTCGTCGAGTCGGCTGTTTCATCCGCTTCGACGGTCACGAAGAAGAGTTCAAGGGAGTCCAAGGGCCTCTTCGTTCTCCGGGAAAATAGCGGTTTCGGCTGTTCGGACGCTGAAAAATCATTTTCCATAACCGGTTTCTCCAAACTTGACATATCGTCCGAAGTCATGGGATTGCGCGCCAACGTGGTGGATGCGACAAACGAAACGTCGTCTGTCTCTGTGATTGCCTCTACCAACTCTGATACCCATGCTGTGACCAACAAATGCACGTTGAACAATGTGATCAAGTCGTCCGGCGTCGGAACGATTGACGGCAGCGGATTCTATGTGAAGAATCTAAACGGCTACGCGACCGTTAAACTTGATGGATCCACTGTGGAAAACGTAGGCAACATTAATACAACGAGCAAGGTAGTGGCTCAGAACGAGACTTTGGCGTTGGAGCTTATGGCGGCTCCCGCCGAAGAACGTCTCTATGACATATACCGCGTGGACGACGGAACATTCGGCAAAATAGCCACGTCTGTTTCTGCAACTGGAGTGACTTCTACCACGCTGACCCATGATCGTTCAAACAAAGTTTCTGGGAGCCTGACTGCCAACTACTCGGATATGCGAGGGGCCGTTTCCGGATATTCAAAAATCATGCTCGTTGATGGCAGTATCGGGCGCGATGCCTCGTTTGATAGTGTTAAGTCGACGGTCAAGGAGACGTTTACCCACGTTGTGGATACTTCAGTCCGGGGCCGGACGGTTTCATCCGAGACGTACAAGTTGTCGGAGGTGAAGTCGGCCGCCGGCACCCTTGACATCATCGATTGCGAGATATACAGGGATCCGACAGATGAGTCGAACATCAACGTTCGAGGCATGTCCAAACTGTCCGTTTCCGGAGTCGGCGACTACTGGTTCGGAACAATATCGTCCGATATTGTTTCTACAACCGAGACCTATACCAATTCAACGACGACAATAAGAGGCAGTTTTGTTCCTGTGGCGGAAAGCGGAAGCTATACCTTGAAGACTTCGCAGAACAACACCGGGAAGTTGGAGCTTGGTAGTGAGGATGTGTATGGAAGCGGCGAAGGCGCGCACTATGAGATAAGGGAGATAAACGGCTATTCCGACGTGACGTTGCGTCATGCGTTAATAGGAGATGACGCTCCTGAACATGCAGGAGGCATAATCAATGCCTCAGTCAGCTCCAAAACAGTAACGGCTGCTTCGAAGGAGCAGGCCGATAGGATTGCAGGAATGCGCATAGCCGATATTGTCGGAGGGACGGAATTTGTTCCAGGAAACTCAGCATTGACATCGTATGTTTACAAGGATGACAAGAACAGCAGCTACACCGCGAAGATTGGTGTCACGACTTCTACGAAACTTGCAGGCGCCCTTCGGGTGAATGATGGTACTTTTACGGATGGAACTCGAGTGTCCGGTTTCTCGACGGTGTATTTGGAGTCCGTGGTAGTGAAAAACGATCACAATTACGGTGTTGTGTTCGATGGTTACGCTGCGACTTCCAACGAGCAGCTTGATGTCAAGTCCAACATCAAGGATGACGTGGAGACGATTTCGCGCGTGTACAAGTTTAACTCCAATTCCAAAGTCGCAGGGAAACTGGTTGTCGATGGATCGGAGAACGACTTGGCCGGAATGACGGCTTGCGGATACGATGCAGTGACGTTTTGCAATGTTTGGAACAGCGGTTCTGTCCATGGCTTGATGTATGCCGGCGACTCTTCGGTTTCCATATCCGAAAATAGAACGGAAACAAAGAGAAAAGGAGCTCAAAATCCGAGCACGGTGACCGACAAATATTCCAAGTCCAGTTCAACCACGGCGAGCGGCTCATTGAAAATTGAAAATTCCCAAATCATGGAAGTCGAGTTTCATGGATACAATACGGTCAATATCAGTAACGCCACCGTCGGTGACATAGATCGCAGGGTGCTGGTAGAAGGGGAATGGATGGACAGCGCCAAGTCCACGGAAACGTCATCCGAGTCAAATGGAACGATAACAGTATCGGAAAGTATCTCCTATTCAAAGGGCGGGGTATTAAATTTGGTCAATGGAGTCGTTGGAGACATCTACGGATATGAGAATGTGTCCATCAATGCACACGGCGGTACCATAGGCCGTATTGAAACTAATTCCACGGAAATGGCAAAGACCACGACCAAACGGTCCAAAGGCGCACAAAATGCCGAAGTTGTCGCCTCAATTGTATCTAAGGCCACCGGAAAGCTCAAGTTGCTGGATGTCAACGAGGTGGAAGGCGGAATCTTCGGATATGGTTCGATGGAGATTGAAGGATTGGTGTTGGATCCCGGATCTGGTTATCAGCGGACCTATATTGACGGCGACATCGTTGCCGGACAAAGAACGCTGGATGAGAAAAATGGCATATCGGGAGTCGACACCTTGTCGTCGTATGGTTCGCTCAAGGCTACAGGAATCGATGTCGGAGGGTCAATCGAGTGGGTCCAGGACATGGATTTGTGTGCGAGTTTGATGGCGGATACGACAAGCAAAATACAGGGCGGTAAAATCACCATGCCGACCGACCATGGCAAGGTTGTCGCAAAAGATGTAGCATTCACAAATTACGGTACGCTGACTCTCCGTTCCGCCGACTTCGGACCGATGACCGGAGAATCGTCTCATTACTATTGTTCCATCCAGGGAAAAATATCCGGATACAAGGTGGTGAACGTTATCTGTTGCAACAAAGTGGCGGAAATCGACAACACGTATGTTCTTGATGGGATAGGCACCTATTATAGTGACGATTCCACTGTGAACATCACGAAAGGATTCGTCATAAAAGGTGATGATTGTAAGTTCGGCGGTCGGGGCGTGTCCAATGTCGTCGATAGCATAAGCCATACCAACAAGGTCAATATTTCCGGATATGGAATTGTGCGCAAGTATGCTGGAACGACTGGAGCAGACAAGATTACCGTGGGAGCTCGTTCACACGTCTGGCTCGGCACTGCTGACGGAACCGGCACGATAAACTTCGGAACGAATGACAAAGACGATGTAATCGCGCTGGCTTACGATCATCGCGATGATGTGGATGGCAACACCGGTAAGTATTACCTTGATAGTAGCTCGAGTCAGGGCGATGTCTACATCAGTTTGGATGGAGGACCTAAGCTGACGTTTGTTTCCGAGACTGGCGGCGGAGGCGATGGGACGGACGGAGCCATCGTTTACACGTCCAAGATATCAAGTCCGTCGAAGATTGTCTACAAGCTCTCCGATGAATCGGCGGAAATATACGGATCGGAAATGGTCATCCGTCTCGGCAAGCTGATTCCGGATCCCGATGATAATTACATCAATGTGAAAGCGCTTCCGGAATTTACGTGCTTCGATACAATCTTGGGACTTGACAAGTTTACCGGTACCGGCATCGTGAATCTTTCCAAGGATGCCTACTTGTCCGTGTCCAGGGTTTCCTACTCGAAGATGGGGTGGAATAGCGACGGCGATCCGACGGAGGGGATAGACATCTACAACGTCGGAGGTAAAGAATTTATATTCTCGCAGTTCAATACATGGGCCGAGGAAAACAAGGATGACACCATGGAGACGGCTCAAGTTCTCGGTGATTATGCGGAAGGTTGGTTGTATAGCGAGTCCGGACGCGTCATGAATGACCAGAATGACTGGTATTTGGCCAAAGACGTAAAACAGGGTACTTCGTTTGTTGTGTCGTGGGATTGCGATACCTCCAGCACATTGGCGATAAGCTTGTTGCACGCGGATGGATCGAAAAATACAACCGGGCTTGTCGCGGATGCCGACGGCGATTACTATCTGCATTTGGAACATTCCCGCGACGTCGGCATGGCCGGCGCATACACAGTGAAACTCTATAGACCATAGAATCGCCGATAGTGTGGATTTATAGTTGGCGCGCCGCCATGGTGTCTCCTGGCGGCGCGTTTCTTGGAGGAGTTTGAAATATGTCCGAACATATGTCCATGGATGACTGGACGCCAAATGCGCGCCGCGTCCTCTTTCTTGCCGACCGCGAGGCCGAGCGTTTGAATCATGACGAGATTGACGCTCCGCATCTTCTTCTCGGATTGCTCGCTCTCAACGACGGCGTCGCCGTCGCAAAGCTCAAGTCGCGCGGACTCAATTTCGCCCGGTTGCGTTTGGAAGTTGAGAAAAGCATGGGCGACAACGGCGGTACCGGCATCAAGGGACGCCGACCGCTGTCCGTTACTTCGGCTAAAATCATTGAGCAGGCTCGTCAGGAGGCCAATGGCATGAATTACCGGTTCGTTGGAACCGAACATCTCCTGCTCGCCATATTGCGCTGCGGCGGAAACGCGTCGCGGATACTCAGCAATCTCGGCATTGATGCCGATTCGCTCCGTGAGGACATTGTTCGTGATCTCGATCCAGACTACGTGCCAGGTAACGAAAATCCCCAGGACTCCTCCGATTCATCAGAGACTGACAGCCCCTATGACGGATTCGATATCCCGGATTTCAACGATGACTTCTTCCGCCCCCCCGAATCCGGCGCCGAGCCCGGGCGTTCCGCCTTGAACGCGCTTTCCTCGTTTGGACGCGATCTCACAGCGCTCGCGGCGGAGGGAAAGCTCGACCCTGTCATTGGACGGAGCGACGAAATCGATAGGGTTATCCAGATTCTCTGCCGTCGGACCAAGAACAATCCGGTGCTCATTGGCGAGGCCGGCGTTGGTAAGACCGCCGTCCTTGAGGGATTGGCCCTTGCCATCGCTTCGCACAATGTTCCCGAGATTCTCGCCGACAAGCGCATATTCGCCATAGACCTTGCTCTCATGGTGGCCGGCACCAAGTATCGCGGCCAGTTCGAGGAACGCATCAAGGCTGTTCTCGACGAGGCCCGCAACTCCGGGCAGGTCATACTCTTCATTGACGAACTTCACATGATTGTCGGTGCCGGCGATGGCGAAGGGGCCATGGATGCCGCCAACATCATCAAGCCGGCTCTTTCCCGCGGCGAGATCCAGTGCATCGGTGCCACCACGCTCAACGAGTACAGGAAGAGCATAGAGAAGGATGCCGCCCTCGAACGGCGTTTCCAGTCCGTGATGGTCAATCCTCCCAGCGTCGAAGATTCCGTGAAGATACTCATGGGGTTGCGAGAGACCTACGAGAAGCATCACCACGTGAGCTACACCGATTCGGCGCTCGAGACCGCGGTGCGGTTGTCCGACCGCTACATAACCGGCCGTTTCCTGCCCGACAAGGCTATCGACGTCATGGACGAGGCCGGTGCCAGGGTGCGCATCGACAACATGGTCGTGCCGCCGGATTTCTCCGAACTGGAGGATGCTATTCGCAACGCCAGGCAGGAGAAGGAGCGGACCGCCTCCCAACAGGAATTCGAGACTTCCGCCGTCTGGCGCGATCGCGAGGCTGAACTCAAGAAACGACTCGAGGAGAAGCGCAAGGCCTGGCGTCAGGAGAACGAGACGCACCGCCCTGTGGTTGACGACAACACCATGGCCGCCGTGGTCTCCAAGTTGACCGGTATCCCGCTGCAGCGCATCGGCAACGCCGAAAGCAAGCGGTTGCTCGACATGGAAAAGGAACTTTCTTCCAGGGTAATCGGCCAGTCGGACGCCATCTCCGCCGTCAGCCGGGCGTTGCGCCGTGGCCGCGCCGCCATAAAGAATCCCAACCGGCCCATCGGTTCGTTCATATTTCTCGGGCCGACCGGAGTCGGCAAGACCCTTCTCGCCAAGGAGCTCGCATCGTTCATGTTCAATGACCGCGATGCTCTCATTCAGATAGACATGTCGGAGTACATGGAGAAATTCAATGTCACCCGCCTGGTCGGCTCGCCACCAGGATACGTCGGCTACGGCGAGGGCGGCGAACTCACAGAAAAGGTCCGTCGTCGTCCCTATTCCGTTGTGCTGTTCGACGAGATTGAAAAGGCCCATCCGGACGTCATGCATATGCTTCTTCAGATACTGGAGGAGGGGCATGTCACGGATACGCTCGGCCGCAAGGTTGATTTCCGCAACACCATCGTCATCATGACCAGTAACAGCCGCCATGGATGCCGAGAAACGTCGCGAGCAGCTCTTGTCGTCGGTCAGGAAGGCGCTCAAGGCCGAGTTCCTCAACCGCGTCGACGAGGTGGTCGTCTTCAACTCTTTGACCCGTTCCGACCTGAAAAAGATCGTCGGAGTCGAGCTGGCGCAGCTCTTCGACCGTCTGACCGCTCGTGGAATGGAACTCGAACTTGATGACGAGGTGGTCGATTTCATTATCGGCAATGGCGATGATCTGGAACTGGGGGCGCGTCCGCTTCGCAGATCCATCGAGCGCAATCTCGAGGATCCGTTGTCCGAGGAACTGCTACGCGGTGCGTTTGACGGTGTTCCGTCGGTGCGCGCGGTGCTTTCCGACGGACGCGTGACTTTTGTTCCGCAACTCGCCACCGCCCGGCGCGCTGCCCAGCGCAAGCAGTGATGCGGCGCGCCTTGGTCCTTGTCGTTGCGATTGTCGCACTGATTGTCCTAGTGGCGGCCGTGTACGGATTCTTCGTTGAACCGCGCCGTCTCGTCGTCGAGCGCGTCAGATATGACATGCCCATGTGGCGTTCGCCGGAAAACCTGCGGATTGTCGTACTAAGCGATTTGCATCTCTTCCCAATGAATGGCGACGCCAGGTGGGGTGACCGCATTGTCCAAACGACCAATTCCCTTGAACCGGATATTATATTGCTTGCGGGCGACTATGTCCGCGTCGGAATCGATTCGTTCAGTTCTCCGCAGGCGGCCGGCGAGTTCGGGACTTTCGTCTCCAAGTTGAAGTCGAGATGCGGCGTTTTTATCGTTTCCGGCAATCATGACCTGACGTACGGATGGCGTTACCTTGCCGATGCGGCGGAATCCGCAGGGGCCGTGTCGTTGGACAACACCAGTCGCCTGATTCGCATCCACGATCAAGACGTTCAGATAGTCGGCGTGCCGGAATGCGAACTTGGGGAAATCGATGTCGCCCGGGCTTTCTCCAACGTGGACAGGACTCTTCCCATCATATTCCTTACGCATCGCGGCGAGGCCGTATACAAATGCCTTTGCACCGGAAATATCGGGTTGACTGTCTGCGGACATACCCACGGTGGACAGGTCAGGATTCCGTGGAGTCGGCGTATAATGGCCCCAGGTATCGCATCATGGGGTTATGGAGGATTCGCATCCATCGGAAAGCATGACATATATGTCACCAGGGGAATCGGCGGTCATCGTCTCGATCTAAGGATGTTCTGTCCGCCTGAAATAACATTGCTGGAGGTAACAGGAGGAAAATACGATGAAGCCGGATGAGTTCGACGTCTGTCCGCATTGCAAGGAACGCACGCTAGTTGTATCGCATTCCAGTTTCAACATACCGTTCTGTAAGAAGGTGTACGGGGCGGACTGTGCATCATATAGACACCGTCTTGAGGATAACAAGAAGAGTTCCGGACTCCTGTACGAGGATGAGAGACTCTTTTGCCGGTTTCGCGGTATTTCGTCCCCAATGTGTTTTGTGTATTTGCTGCCTTGCCGGCAGTGATGGAGATTGTGACAAGTTCGAACTTCGGGAGAAAAAGGATAAATGAAACCTCGTCCCTTGTTTAAATCCAATGGCGATCCGGTTCCGGTCGCCGTGCTGCTGAGCGGTACGGGCAGCAATGCACGCGCTCTTCTTGAGTACGAGCGCTCGCATGCCGACTGCTCGTACCATGCCGTGGTGATAATAACCGACCGCCCGGAATCTAATGCCGAGGAAATCGCTTCGAAATATGAAGTCGAGTGCGTTTTGCTCGACATTCGCCGTTTTTATCAGGAACACGGCGAGGATTCAATTCGGCTGGACACCGAACATCGCCGGTATTTGCGCGACAAATGGAGCAAGCTTTTGCTGGCTGAGCTCAGACGCCGTGGCGCCAGGGTCGCCATGCTTGCCGGATTCGTGCCTCTGACCAATATCGCCGAGAGCATTCCGTGTCTCAACGTCCATCCAGGGGACCTAACCAAGGTCGATGGAACCGGCCGTCGTGTATTCGCCGGCCTTCATCTGGGACCGGTTGAACGCGCCATCGTGTCCGGCTGCGCCAGTCTGCGTAGCAGCGTCATTCTGGTCCAGCCGTACCATGGCGACGGCAAGGACGATGTGGACGGCGGTCCGGTGCTCGGCATATCGGGCGAGGTTCCGGTAGAGCTGTCCGGCCATTCCGTGCCTGAGTTGTCCGGCATCTTCTCGTCGCGCGTCGGTTCCAAGTGCGATGATGCCTTACGCCGTCTGGCGAAGGACAATGTCGAATTTTTGAAGATATCCGGCGACCATGTCGTCTTTCCGCAGGTTGCGGACGCTTTCTGCCACGGTCGCTACTCCATGGCCGGCGGGCGGCTCTACTATGATGGCGAGCCGGTGGGGGCTGTCGAATTCACGAATTCCGGAGCCAAACCACTGCCGCCGTCGCTTAACATCTGTCATGTGATAACACGCATGATTGTCGGCGGGGCCCAGGAGAATACGCTTCTGACGATAAGGGGGCATCGGGAGAAGGGGCATCGCTGCCTTCTCGTCACCGGTCCCTGTGCCGGCAGGGAGGGGCAACTCCTCGGAAGTTCGGAACAAGATATGTGCGAAGTCAGGACGATTCCGTCCCTGGTTCGCGAGCTTTCGCCGGTTAACGACGTCGTCGCCTTCTTTCAATTGTACCGGTTGTTCTGTTCCGGAAACTTCGATGTCGTCCATACCCATAGTTCAAAGGCCGGCATCCTGGGCCGTCTGGCCGCCAGGCTGGCCGGAGTCCCGGTGGTGGTACACACCGTGCACGGGCAGCCGTTTTCCCCATACTGCAGCGCCTGGCGCAATTCGCTCTATGTGTTTGCCGAGAAGATTGCGGCGATGTGCAGCGATCGCATATTCGCGGTGGCTCAGGCCATGGTGGATCAGTGCATCGATAACAGGATAGCGAATATCGGTCTTTACCGCGTCGTGTACAGCGGCATGGACATCGAGTCGCTGGCAGCCGCAAGACGCGACACCGGCTTGCGGCGGAAACTAGGCATTCCGGACGAAGCGAAGGTTGTCGTTTGCGTGGCGAGATTGCAACCGCTCAAGGGGTATGAATATGTTCTGGAGGCTTTTTCACGTATAGCATCAACGAGCGACGACGTGCATTGCCTGATTGTCGGCGATGGCGAACTTCGCGAGAAAATCCTTGAGACGGCGGAAAGAGGGGGATTTTCGAACCGCATCCATCTTGCCGGACTTGTCAGTCCGCGCGACGTTCCGGCCTATCTTGTCCAGGGGGATTTGCTTTGGCATCTTTCGTTGCGCGAGGGCCTGCCGCGTGCCGTCGTGCAGGCTCTTTTCGCCGGCCTTCCGGTGATTTCATGGCGGGTCGATGGGGCACCTGAGATCGTGTCCGACGGAGAATCCGGATATGTCCTCGATGTCGGAGATGTCAATGGCGTCGTGGAGCGGACGCGCGGGCTGTTCGATGACGATGCCAGGAGAATGCGTTTCGCTGACAACGGCCGCCGTCAGACTCCGCGTGTTTTCGATTGGCGGATCATGTCGGATATATTGGAGAATGCGTACCTTGAATTGCTTGGCAAACGCACTGATTGAAAACAACGGTCGTTTGCGGTAAGTTATCAAGGTAATATTGTTGTCGGTCCGCGTTAACCGGATACTGATTCTGAAAATCGATACGGAGTTTATGAATATGGCGACAAAGGTAGTTGACAAGACGGCTCGATTGACCATCGGGCGCAAGTCCGTCGACCTGCCCCTGGTGTGTGGCACCGAGGGTGAGCAGGCCATAGACATTGGAAAGCTCAGGGCTAGCACCGGATTGGTCACCATTGACCCCAGTCTCGGTAACACGGCGTCATGCTTTAGCAAGATAACATACATTGACGGCGAGAAGGGCATATTGCGCTACCGCGGCATCCCGATTGAGAAGCTTGTGGCAAAGGCCAGGTTCATCGACGTCGCCTATTTGTTGATCCACGGCGAACTGCCGACCTATGACGAGCGCCGCAATTTCTCGCAGCTGCTTAACTTCAATTCGCTCATGCACGAGGACATGCGGCATTTCTTCGATTTGTTCCCTCGCAACGCCCATCCGATGAACATTCTCTCAACGATGATCAACGCCATGGCCTCGTTCTACCCGAACGTCGACCTGGTCTCGGTAGTAGAGGATATCGATTCGGCGGCCACCAGGATCATATCCTGCATCCGCACGATGGTTGCATTCGTCTACAAGAAATCGATCGGCGAACCGCTGGTCTATCCGCGTCAGGACCTTTCGTACTGCGCAAATTTCCTGAACATGATGTTCAATTCCCCGGTCCGGCCCTACGAAATCTGCCCGGAGACGGTGAGGTTGCTCAACATCCTTTTCATTCTGCACGCTGACCATGAGCAGAACTGCTCGACGACGGCGGTCAGGGTGATTGGTAGCGCCCAGGTCAATCTGTACTCCACCATTTCCGCTGGAATCTCGGCCTTGTCCGGACCACTGCACGGTGGGGCGAACCAGGCGGTCATCGAGATGCTCCGGGCGATTCACGAGGACGGCGACATTGAGAAGTTCGTCAGGATGGCCAAGTCCAAGGATAACAATTTCCGTTTGATGGGATTCGGACATCGCGCCTACAAGACCTACGATCCCCGGGCGGTCATCATCCGCCGCGAATGCGAGAAGTATCTGGCTTTCAGGAAAATCGACGATCCGCTTCTGGATGTGGCCAAACGTCTGGAGGAGATTGCTCTCGGCGACAGTTATTTCATCGAGCGCCATTTGTATCCCAACGTGGATTTCTATTCCGGAATCCTGTACCGGGCTATGGGCATACCGGAAAACATGTTCACCGCGATGTTCGCGCTGGCCAGGCTCCCCGGATGGATTGCCCATTGGAAGGAGATGATAGGACGCGATACCAAGATCGTCCGTCCCCGTCAGGTATATGTCGGAAAGCCGGAGAATAAGAGCGAAATCAAGCTTCCAAAGGCAATATTCACCATTTAACAACAAGGCAAAGACAACATGAAAAAGACGTTACTTGCTATTCTCGTGGCATGCATGGCCTTCACCGGAGCTGTCGCGGCTGATTCCCCGGAGGAGGAAGGCAGCGTCAATACGTCGAATATCGTAGACGCCCTGGCTCTCTACATTCCCAACCGCATACTCGACCTTCTCGATATCTTCAGCGTGACGCTCGGCGTCGGGCCAGTGGTCGAGGCCAGGCTTATGTGCACCAGAGCCTGCGACGTCGGCGTCGGCATCGGCATGAGCGCCAAGGCCGCCAAGGATTTCAAGCGCCAGTATGGTCTCGGTTTCGAGGAGTACTGGTACTGGAGCTTCATCTTCGTCGGCGAGGAAAGCTACTCGATGAACTGGGGCACTCCGCTCATCAAGAAATATCAGGAGGATAGGCTCGGTGTTCCGGATTTTCGTTCCAGGACCTACGACTTCTTCGAGGGCAAGCGCGACTATTGGGCCATCGGCGGGTCGCTCGGACTCGTTGTTGACGGAAACCTCTATATCCATCCGGTGGAATGGGTGGATCTCGCGCTTGGATTCTTGTTCATCGACATCTGCGGTGACGACCTGATTTTCGACGACTTTATTAGATAGTTTTCGGCATGGACGCGGGGTTTTCCTGCAACCGTTGCGGCAACTGCTGCAAGCGAAGCGGAGAGGTCGCATTGACCGCAGAGGATGTTGAGCGCATCGGTTCTTTTCTCGGAATCGGCGCCGAACGGTTCGCAAACACCATGGCCAGGCTTTCTTCCGATCGGCGGCAGCTGGTGCTCGATGGCGACGAAGACGCTCCGTGCATATTTCTGGAATTCGATGGAGGCGTGGCGTCTTGCGCCATCGATCCGGTGAAACCGGAGCAATGTAGGAACTTTCCTGAGAAATGGAATTATCCCGGATGGCGCAAGGAGTGCATGGGAAAATGAAAAGCAAAGGCAGTCTCGTGGTTCTGTCCGGACCAAGCGGAGTGGGAAAATCCACGTTGCTTCACCGGGTGATGCCGGAGTTTCCCGATTTTGAGTTCTCCGTGTCATGTACCACACGCGCTCCTCGCAATGGCGAAGTGAACGGTCGCGACTACACATTTCTCTCTTTCGATGAATTCGACGGACTCAGCCGTTCCGGTGGATTTCTCGAAGAGGCGGTCATCTTCGCCAATCGCTACGGAACCCCGAAGCGGGAGGTCGTCGACCGGCTGCGTTCCGGCCGGAGCGTCATTCTAGACATAGACATCCAGGGAGCCCGGCAAATAAGGAAGTCGGCCGCGGCCGATCCCGAGCTTGCCGCAAGTTCGGTGTTCGTGATGAGTGTCCCGCCGTCGTTCGAATCGCTGGAACAAAGGCTGCGGGGAAGGAACACCGAGACCGCCGAACAACTGGCATTGCGCATCGGCGCGGCCCGCAGGGAGCTCTCCGGTTTCCGGGAATACGATTATCTGGTGGTCAACGACGACATCGACCGCGCCACCGCCGATCTCGCGGCGTTGTTCCGTTCGTTCGCATTGCGTTCCGCTCTGGTCACGGGGGATTTGCTATGAAACTTGTGGTGCTTGGAATAACCGGCGGCATCGCCGCTTACAAGGCGGCCGAAATCTGCCGTCTGCTTGTAAAGTCCGATGTCGGAGTCCAGGTGATGATGACGGAAAACGCAAAACGTTTTGTCACGACGCTCACTTTCGCGACGTTGTCGCGCCGGCCGGTCATCGACAGCTTGTGGACGGAGAACGGCGATTGGCGTCCTGAACATGTCGCCGTCGCCGACGAGGCGGATGCATTCCTGGTGGCTCCGGCCACGGCTGACTTCATTGCGAAATACGCTTCGGGAATCGCGGATGATGCGTTGACTACGTTCGCAGCCACCTTTTCAGGGCCGACGGTGATCGCCCCCGCGATGAATCCAGCCATGTGGTCCCATCCGGCGTGCGTGGCCAACGTTGCCACTCTTAAGTCGCGCGGTGTGAATTTCTGCGGACCAGAGAATGGCGACGTCGCATGCGGTGCATCGGGAGTCGGTCGTCTGGCCGATGTCGACCGGATTGTGAAGATGATCTTGTCAGTTCTCGGTTGATCGATTCAAAGTATAAAAAAAGAGATTTGCGAATCCGCAAATCTCTGGAAGTCTGGTAGCGGGGGGTGGAATCGAACCACCGGCCTTCAGGTTATGAGCCTGATGAGCTACCACTGCTCCACCCCGCAACGTCATGTTACGTCTTATAACTTACCATCGTACTGTGGCTTTGTCAAACCGACCAGACTTTTCGCAAAGTCGCTGAGCGAGTTGTCCCTCGCTCCCATGATGACGATGACGTCGCCCTTTTTCGCTTCTGAGAGCAACCGTCCCATGAGAGAATCCCTGTTGTCCGGCAGTTCGAACCGCCCTGGATCGGTGGATTTCGCCGTCCATTCGTTGAAGATTTCTTTCGCCGTCGGCCGGTGCGAACTGGTCCCCCCGGCGTAATATGGTTCCATCAGCATCAGCCGGTCGTCGTGCCTTAAATCGCGTTCGAGATAATCGAACAACGCGTCCTTCATGAACCCGAATGGACCATAGCCATGCGGCTGGAACACGGCTAGCAATCGTCCGGAACACACTTCGCGCATCGATTCCAGACAGGCGCGAATTTTTTCCGGATTGTGCGCATAGTCATCGTATACCGCTGCGCCGTCTTGAGTGAATCCTGCGAAATCCGAACGTCTCCACAATCCGTCGTATCTTTCTATCGATTTCACGGCGTCTTCCATTGGAAATCCCAACGTTGTCATGCATGCAACTACGGCCAGGGCGTTGAGCGCGGTGTGCTTTCCGCTTTGCGGGAGCACTGCGTTTCGTCCATTGAAGTTCGCAGTTATCTTGCCGTTGGAAATGGTTCTGCGTGGCGTGGCGAGCGGCCCTGAATCCGTTCCGAACACTGTCACAGGTAGTTCCGGTTTCAGTTTGCCTTTCAGCATCTCGTGGACTTCCTTCGCCAGTATCGCACCCTTTCTGGCTGAATTGGCGAATTGGGAAAACACTCTGATCAATTCTTCCGTATCATAGTGGTCATGGCCAAGATTGAGCACCACCGCATAGTCGGCGCCGTAGTTGAGGAGGCTCTTGTCGCTTTCATCAGCCTCGAAAACCAGAATCCGTCCGTTGCCGCCATGGTAGTTGCCGACATGGCCAGCGTCGGCGAATCGTTTCATCACCGCTCCTACCAGCACTCCTGGATCTTCTCCAAGGTTTGCCAACGCTTCCGCAACATAGGCGCTTACCGTGCTTTTGCCACAGCTGCCGGTGACGGCGATGGACGTCCCACTGAAGGCGTCCAGCATCATTCCAAGGAGTTCCGAACGATGGAGCTTTTTTATGCCGATTCCGGCGACAAGGTCCGGATTCCCTTCTTCAACAGCGCTCGAGAACACCAGGTAGTCCGGTTCCCCCGATTTTATGAACGAACCATCCTGTGGAAAAATTTCTACTCCGGATTTTCGCAGCGGATCGAGAATTCTGGCGTTTGCAGGTTTCATGTAGTCGCGGTCGCTTCCGGTGACCCGGTGTCCTTGTTCCCGGCACATGGCGGCGAGACCGCTCATTCCAATTCCTCCGATGCCGATGAAGTGGAAATGTTTCACTTTCGCTTTCCTCCATTCCTTTTCAAGAGCGCCGCTCCGGCGCCATCGTGATCCATAGCAGGAATCAGCAGTTCCTGTCTGGCGAGTTCGAAATCCGGGTGTGTTTCCAGAAATCGTTCCACCATCGTCGTGTTTTCATCCGGTTCTATGCTACAAGTCGAATATACCAATTGCCCGCCCGGAGCGACCAGTCTGGACGCATCATCCAATATCTTGCGCTGGATTTTCATCACGTCGGCGAGCGATCTTTCGCTGAATCTCCACAATGCGTCCGGACGCCTTCTGAACACTCCGGTGTTGCTACATGGCACATCGGCCAGCACGAGGTCAAAACAACCGGAGATTTCTCCGGCTTCAGCCGTTATCACCTTGTGCGGAAGATGGCGTTTTTCGAAGTTCTCCCTGGTCAGCTTCTGGCGTTTGTCAGAGACGTCGGCCGCAACCAGCGTGGCACAAGGATTCAGCCGTTCGGAAATCATCAGTGATTTTCCTCCCGGAGCGGCGCAGAGATCAAGCGCGGAACAGACATCGCCGAAATCAATCAGCGACACGGCCAGGCTTGCTGCCGGATCCTGGATATAGACGTCGTGCGAGCCGATACAGTTCGCCGCCTTCTTTGTTTCGAAGAATCGGAATCCTCCGTATGCATCGACGGGCGTGGCTTCGAGTTCGGACGGAGGCTCGCCGCTGTGTTCGAATCGGAATGTCAGTCCGGCCCCGGAAAGGAAGCACTCGCAGATATCGGCAAGCGTCTTTTCGTCGAATCTTCTCTTCCAGCATTTGAGCACCATGTCCGGCAACACGTCCTTCGGCTTGTCGGAAACTGCGAGATCCCGTCGCATGGCGTTTCGCAGCACTGCGTTGACCAGCCGGTCGCAATGTTGTTTCTTCGCAACCTCCACGGCGATGTTGACCGAAGATTCCGGTGCGATTTTGTCCTGGAACAATACCCTGGCGAGCGCGATGCGCAACAATGCCACGACCTCAGGTGGCGTGCGTTTTGTCAGCAAGTCCGCGATTGTTGCATCTACAAGTTTCTTTCTTCTGAAATACGAAAGCAGCAAGTGCGTGACAATGCGCCGGTACGATTCGTCGACGCCATCAAGGTATTCGTCGAGCGTGCAACGTCTCGACTCCACTTCCAGCGCTCCGCGTACCGCGGATTCCAGGCTGAGTCCGGAAATCGAGCCGCGGGACATCAGTCGCCGAGATGCCTTTGTCCGAGCAGGTGGTTGTGGCAGTAGTCCGCCACGGCGTCATCGAGCGACATGACCGGCCTGTCGTATCCGGTGGATCTGAATTTCGCCATGTCGGCGCAGGTGTAGTACTGGTAGCGCTCGCGCAACGGCTCCGGCATGTCCACGTACTTTATTTTGACCGGTTTCCCTAATGCCTTGAACATCGCCCGGGCTAGCGAATTCCAGGTTTCCGCTTTGCCGCTTCCAATGTTGTAGATGCCGTGCGCGTTCGAATCGAAAAGATGCATGATCATCGCGGCGGCATCCTTGACGTACAGGAAGTCGCGCTTTTGTTCGCCGTTCTTGTACTCATCCTTGTAGGATTTGAAGAGTTCCAGCTTTCCGGTTGAACTTATCTGCTCGTAGGCGCGCAACGCCACCGAGCGCATGTTACCCTTGTGCCACTCGTTCGGTCCGTAGATGTTGGAGAACTTGCATCCGAATATCGAATCCAAAAGACCATGGCGTTTCGCATGCAGGTCGAACAACTGCTTGCTATATCCGTACATGTTGAGCGGACGCAACTTCTCCAAAGACGACTCGTCGTCGGAATATCCGTTGGTTCCGTCTCCGTAGGTGGCGCAACTGGAAGCGTACATCATCTTCACACCGCGTTCGACGCACCACTCGGCAAGTGCCCGGGTATACATGTAGTTGTTGGCCATGAGATATCCGGCGTCTGTTTCCGTCGTGGCGCTGCAGGCGCCGAGGTGGAACACCCCGGCAATCTCGAATTTGTCGAAGAAACCTTTTCGAAGCTCCTGCCGGAATACATCCTTTTCGAAGTAGGAGTCAAAAGCCAGCGGGACCAGGTTCTTCCACTTGTCTCCGTTTCCAAGATGGTCGACCGCGATTATGTCGGTGACGCCGCGCTTGTTGAGCAACCAAACCACCGCGCTTCCGATGAGTCCAGCCGCTCCGGTTACGATATACATTTCATATCCTCCGTTTCGACGCTAGAATAGCCTGTGGTTGGGCGCCCTGAGCGTCTCGTTGGCATAGTCCAGCATGTCGTTGTATTGCCTTCCAAACGGGTTCTCGAGTCCGAGGAGCTGCGCTTGTATGGAGAACGAGGTGTCCCAGTATGCGCCGTCCCGGTCGTTTTCTCTTGAGAACTCGAGCATCGCCGCCACTTCCAGACAGTGGAACTGCCGCGTCACCGCGATCGTGATGTCGTCGATGTTTCCCTTCTGGATGTCATAGGTCATTCCCACCGATCCGAAGGTGCGGCGGTCGGGCGTCAGGAATGTGTTGACGCTGAAAGACAACGTCTCTGTGTAATCGGTGTACACCTTGTTGAAGAAGCTGCCGGCTTCGAGGTTCGTAAGCGTCGACCCCATTGAATATGCGGTACGTGCGGCATACGGACGGTGATAGGTGTAGGCGAAGTTTATCTTTACGTCGTCAATTGGCTCGTAGGCAATCGAAATAGACCACTTGTTTAGCCATGACGCCTGCAGACCCTTCTTGCCGACGTTGCGTCCGTTGCGTATTGTGTCCGGAACCGAACCGTTCTGGTTGGTGAAGTTGATGGAGAACGCCGTTGAGATAGAAAGGTTCTTCAGCGGTCTCACCGTGAGCAATGTGCAGAAGTCGCCGAGCCTGGACATCCGGTCGATGTCTATGAGATATCCGTCCGTTCCCTTGCCGGCCTGTACACCGGGACCTCGTTCGAAGTGCACGTCGATGAAGTTCTCCATGCTCAGTATCTCGCGGATGCTGCCGCCGTCCCTGGTCTGCAGGCGGTTCTCCAAGCCGAACCGAATGAAGTGCTGTCGTTCGATGCGGTCGACGTCGTCGAAGTAGTATAAATTGTCGATGCCGCAGCCGGTAAGCACGTCCAGATACGTGTAGTTGATGTACGGTTTGATTATGTGTCTCAGACCGTCGATTCCCATGAACTTGTTGCGCACTCCCTGCCAGGTGTTGTGTATCTTGGTCGAGAGTTCGAATCCGAGTTCTCCGATCAGCCTGAGCTGCGCTCCGCCCTGGTTGTCATACTGGTTCAGCAGTATCGGTTCGGTGTTCGTGTATTGCGACGCCGCCAATATCGCGTTTACGTCCGAGTTGCTGACGTCGTTCTTGCTGCTATGGCTGTAGACGAGAAACTTGAGTCCAGCCCTCGGCGTCAAGGTGAACCACTTGGTGCGTATCGGATAATACAGGAAATGCGTGGTGTCCATCTTGAAGGCCTGGTAGTTGCTCAGTTCGAGATCCTTCGAGTCGAGTATCGGGTCGTATGGCTTGTGCTTGCGATGGTAGTACTCCTTGTGCGTCAGGTCGAATTTGAGCCAGCGCATCTGGTTGTAGGCGGCCGTGGTTGTGCCCTGATAGTAGATGTTGGTGTGGAAGAGCTCCTGCCGGTGGATGTCCAGCCTGACCTCCGGAACCTTCTCGACCGTATTGTAGAAGTTGTTGACGCGCGGCCGGTAGTAAATCGATGCGCTGAAGTGGTCGAACTGCTGTTCGAGCGCTATGAACGTCGCCGGCTCGCGGTTGTTCGAATAGCGGTAGTTGAAGAAGTCATGGGTGACATAGGGATCGCTGGCGTACTCGAATGCCGCGCGGAAGTCTAGCCGCGGCGTCAGGTGGGTGATGTTGCTGATTCTGAAATCGTAGCGGTCATGCGGAATGCGGAACCGGTATTGCCGATAGTCGATTCCCAGATTGGGTCTCATGTCCGATATCGCGTAAGCGAAGAAGTCCGTCCGGCTGTTTTCCAAGGCGATGCTACCATGGCCGCCGTATCCGAAACCTCTCATGTTGTAGTAATCGCCCCTGAGCTTCAACCGTACGCCGGGGTATCCTTCGAACTTGAAGAGACGCGACAGCGACACGAAATACTCCCAGCTGTTGCGTTTCCCTACCATCACGCTTACGAGTCCCGGGTTCTCGTCGCGCGGTTTGTAGAACAGCGGTAGCCACAGCAGCGGCACGCCGTAAATCTTCACGCAGCCGTTGGCCATGAACACCGCGTAGTCGCCACGTTCGTCGTCGATTCCGCTGACTCCAGGCAGGTCGCTCTTGTGCGGCGTGAGCGTTATGGTCGCACCGGCCACGGAGTAGTGGGCGTTGTCATCGGCCAGGTAGTTGCAGCTGCTTATCTCGCCGTCCTTGAGTATGATCTTTCCGCTCGGGAGCCGTTCCGCCGACTTGGCGCGGCAGACGACGGTATTGGAACGCATCGTGAAGTCGTCCATCCGGAAGTAGCCGGTGGTGATGTTTCCAGCTACCCGCTGCGCCGATATGGTGTCGGTCAGGTAACGCCCCTTGACGTTGAATATCTTCTGTCCCCATTCGTTGGTGCTGCTGGAATCCATTTCGAGCAAGAGGTCGTTTCTTCCTCCGAGCTCGGCCAGCTTGTTCAAATCCAACTTGGCGGTGGTCTTCTGCCAGCGGTAGAACCTGATGTTGCCCACCGCCTCCAGATCGCCGCTTTCCGTGTTGATTACCGCCTGGTCGGCGTACAATTCGTATTCACCGTACGGAAGGTGGATGCCGCCCTTGACGAAGATGTTCTTACCGATCACTGTCCAGCGTTCCGCCTTGAATCGGCGCAGCTGTTCCAATCCCATGCTGGGGAAAGCCTGCGCTGCTACGGATGCGGCCACCACTGTCGCGACTATCAGCAGCTTTTTGAGCAGGCCCTTCATTTGGTCTCCATCCGCCGCCATTCGACAAGTCTCGTCGACACGAAATCGCAGAACGCCTGGTGCTGTTCACGTCCGTTGCCGGTTATATCCATGGGATCACCGAATTCAAACCAGACCTCTTTCTCCGGATGAATCGGCCCAAGATCCTTGAGCTTGCCGCGACCGTTGGAAATGAGATCGGTTTTTAGCGCCATCGGCATCATGGGAACGCCTGCGGACTTCGCCAGCTTGACGGCGAGCGTGCCGCAGGATTCCGGGTCGAACGTCTCGCTGCGAGTCGACTGGGGGAATATGATGAGCGCCCTGCCACTTCGGAGAATCTCCTTGCCCCTGCCCAATACCGTTTTCAGATCTTCTCTAGGGTTTTGTCTAGTGACAGGGATGGATTCGAAACTGGAGAGAATATCTTTCATATAAGGCGTCTTGAGCAACGAGGCCTTGATGACGAACGAAAAATCCACGTACTCGCGCAATATGGCGTGCACCAGGGCGGTCTCGAGCAAGCTCATGTGGTTGCCCGCTATTACCATCGGTTTTCCGGCGTTGGCGCGCAACTTGTCCAGACCGCGCAAATGCAGCTTTCCGCCGATGCGCTCTATGAGCTTGATGTTTTCGCTGGAGTGTCTTATCTGCTGTTCCTTGCTCAGCTTGCCTTTCTGCGCGTCCTTTCCTGCGAGCACGAAGGTCCGGAAGCATCCGGAATAGAAGTACAGCCTGGTTCCTCCGAATAGCCGCGACCAGAACGTCGTCTCGACGTCGGCCGGGGTGTCGTAGGAATCCATCCCGTTGAACAGATAAGCCTCGGACATGACTATGTTTCCTTGTTTATATCTTCGCCAGCGCCTGTTCCCAGTCGGCGATGATGTCCTCTATGTCCTCGATGCCGACGCTGATGCGAATGAGATCCGGAGATATCCCGGCGGCCTTGAGTTCGTCATCTGACAACTGGCGGTGGGTCATGCTGGCCGGATGCAGTACGCCGGTGCGGACATCGGCCACGTGGACGACAATCGCCGCAAGCTTGAGGGAGTTCATCACCTTTTCGCCGGCGGCCCGGCCGCCTTTTACCCCGCAGACGATGACACCGGAGGCGCCGCGCATGTACTTCTTCATCATGGCGTTCGATGGATCGCCGTCCAATCCTGGATACCTTACCCAAGCCACTTTCGGGTGGTTGCGCAGGTATTCGGCGAGCTTGAGCGCATTCTCCGTATGCCTTTGCATCCTGACGTGCAACGTTTCGCAACCGACCATCGACATGAAGGCGTTGAACGGCATCTGGGGAACGCCGTAGTCGCGCACCAGCTGCACGCGCAACTTGACGGAGAACGGACAGGCGGCGAAATCCCTGGTGTAGACGAGACCGTGGTAGCTGTCGTCCGGCTCGGTGAATTCCGGAAAGCGGCCGCTGCTCCAGTCGAATCCACCCTTTTCCACGACGATTCCTCCAATGCTGGTCGCATGTCCGTCGATGTACTTGGTGGTGGAATGCGTCACGATGTCGACGCCGAAGTCGAACGGCGTGCAAAGTATCGGAGTCGGGAATGTGTTGTCGACGATGACCGGAATGCCGTTTTCATGCGCCACCTTTACGTATAGTTCGAAGTCCGGAATGATGAGCGCCGGATTCGCCAGCGCCTCAAGGAAAATCGCCTTGGTGTTCGGCTTGATCGCCGCGCGAATGGCCGCTTCGTCGGACTCCGTGTCGATGAGCGTGATTTCGATTCCGATTTTCTTGAGCGTATGGGTGAAGAGCGTAACCGTTCCGCCGTAGAGCGCCGCTGCCGCGACTATGTGGTCGCCGGCTTTCGCGATGTTCATTATGGCCATCGCGTTGGCCGTCTGTCCGGCGCACGTCGCTACCGCGGCAACGCCTTTTTCCAACGCGGCTATCTTGCGTTCGAACGCCGCCACCGTCGGGTTGGCGAGCCGGGTGTAGAAATATCCGTCGCGCTTCAGGTCGAAGAGGTCTGCGACCGTTTGTACGTCGTCATACTTATATGTCGTGCTTTGGGCGATCGGCACCACTCTCGGATCTCCGTTCCCAGGTTCGTACCCGGCCTGTACCGCCAGCGTTCCGGGTTTCCAGTTGCAGTTCATTTTAGAATTTCCTTTTGTTTTCAGTCGTACGGGCACTAGTGCCCGATGGCTTCCTTGTAGGCTTTTATCGTGATGTCAAGGCCTTCCGAGAAGGTGAATTGACGCTTGTATCCCGCTTTGTCCAGCTTGTCGACGCAGGCCATCGAATGCTTGACGTCGCCGGCGCGTTCCGGCAAATGGACGATTTCCGACTTGGATTCGGTGAGCCGGATGATTTCCTTCGCGAGGTCGTTTATGGTTATCTTGCCGCCGCAGGCCACATTGTGGACCCCAGTGGCGTCGTTCATCGCGAAATAGGCGTTTGCACCGACCACGTCTTTCACGAATACGAAGTCCCTGGTCTGCTCGCCGTCACCGAAGATCGTCAGTGGCTCGTTGGCGAGCGCCTTGCTTATGAAAATCGGCACGGCCGCGGCGTAGGCACTCTTCGGATCCTGTCTGGGACCGAACACGTTGAAGTAGCGCAGACAGGCACAGGGCAGGCCGCGTTCGGCCGTAAACATCTTGCAGTAGTATTCGCCGTCTAGCTTCGTGACGGCGTAAGGACTCTTCGGTTCTGGAAACATGGTTTCGACCTTGGGAACGATCGGATTGTCTCCGTATATGGCGGCCGACGTGGAGAAGCAGAGCTTGCGCACATGGTTGCGAGCCGCTGCCTCGAGCACGTTTATCATACCCGTCCCATTGATGTCGATGCACTCCTTGATCTTGGTCATGGATTCCGGGACGCTGATCATCGCCGCCAGATGGAAGACGTAGTCGACGTCCCGCATCGCCTTGTCGACAGCGTCCTCGTCGCGAATGTCCGCCTCAATGAACTCGACGTCGAACTTCTCGATGTTCTTTTTGTATCCGCTGCGCAGACTGTCCAGCACCCTGACGTCCGCCTTGCCCTGGAAATGCTCTACCAGATGGCTTCCTATGAAACCGGCTCCGCCGGTGACGAGAACACGCATCACATACCCTCCCGTTTTTCTAGAAATTTTAGTTTTACTAAAATATACACCGCGGAAATGGCGTTGGCAAGGCGAATGGTGGATGAAGTCGACGTCTAGTGGTTTCGCGTGGTCGTTTCGTCATCGTGGATGCCGATTTCGAACACTGTCATCACAACGCCGTTCGTCACGCAGAAGTCGCGTATCAGGTCAAGTTTCTGAGCATGGGGAAACGCCACGATCAGCTGGCTGAATCCGATCTGCTCGTGTATTGCCGGAAGATCCGATCCGGTTCCCAGCACATCGAATCCGTTGACTTTCATTCCCGTCAGCGTGGCGTCGTCGTCGACGATTCCGATGATCGTGCCTCTGTTCACGTGCCCCATCCTTGCACTGTAGTGGTAGTCGATGAACAGCTTTGACAGCATTCCGGCTCCGTAGACAACGATTTTGTGCGCGTCCGACGCGGCAACGGATTCCTCGTGGCATATCCAGTAGCTCTCCGCGTACTTCACCATCAATCGTTCGTTCACTATGACGAAACTGGACAACATGAAGAACATGAGCATCCAGGCCGCGAAGAACAACAGTCGCTGCGGCGCCACCTCTGGAACGAATGTCCACACCGAGATGCCCGACAGTACCGCGCCGGCGATCATCGCAGTCCGCAGATTGAGTATGTTTCCCATTCCGCTACGCAACCACATCACCTTGTAGGTTCCTGAAACGAACAATGCGACGACCACGGGAACCACCATGCACGCTATCAGGCTGATATTCGCCCTGACTCCGAATAGAAATGCCGACGCATATGCCGCGACCACTACGGCGAATACGTCGAAGCAGGGATGCGCGGCGTTGAACAACATTCTCCATGCCGGACGTTTCAGTCCGGCCTGTATGAGCCGCGATGAATCCAGCACCTCGGTGACGGCAAGTCCGCGCAGCATGACCGCAAGACAGGATATGACTATGGCCGCCAGCAGTCCGGGGGCCGCACTGTGCCAGAACACCAACATCAGCGATAGCCCGGCGAATACGCAACCGATGGCATAGAGCAGCCACGTTGCGTGCGATATGTCATGCATCCTGCGCAAGAGGCGGTGATGGATGTGATCCTGGTCACCGCTCATGATTCCGCTTGCATTCCTCGGCTCGAGAAGCTTGCGCACAGTCCTTCTCCATATAGCCAGCAGCACATCCATGATCGGCATTCCGCAGGCTAGAAGCGATATCAACAAGCTGGTCCAGGTCACCGTGCGGTCGACATTGGTAAGGCTTGTCGACGCGAACATGAATCCGATGAAGTTGCTGCCAACGTCGCCCAGGAATATCCGAGCAGGGTGCAAATTGTAGCGTAGGAATCCAAGACAGCACCCTATGAGCATGAACATTATGGCCGCTTTCGCAACATCATGTGTTGCCAGATGCCAGGTCCCGAGGCTGGCCGCCGATATGATCGCGATGCCGCATGCGAGACCGTCCACGCCATCGATGAGATTGAACGCGTTGATGATGATGATGGTCCAGATAACCGTTGTCGTATACGCCAGCCACATCGGCGCGAGATGTCCTCCGAGCATCAGTTTCTGCCCGCTTAGAAATGCAAAGGTCGCGCCGACCACGACCTGGACTGCTAGCTTGACGAGCGCAGGGAGATCGAATTTGTCATCGATGAATCCTTCCGCCGCCAGCAGCAGCACCGGCAAGGTGAACTGCCAGTATCCCTTTCCAAAATCTCCGAACAGGAACTCCCATATGGTGAATGTCGCGAGAAAGGATAGCACGACGGCCACACCGCCCCCCCGGGGAGTCGGCGTCGCATGGATGTGCCTCCCTCCCGGACAATCTATGAAACCAAGTTTCGGCAACAGGGAAATGGCGATTCTGGTTCCGCAGAGCGATAGGAAAAAGGCGATGGTGGTTCCGCCGGCGATGCAGGTCAGCAAATTGAATATCTTTGAGAAATCGTACATGTCGTCACGCTGCCTGTTTGTCTACACGTGTTACCAACGACTTAACATAGTATGAACGGCGTTTTTTTCAAAATCTACGCAGAAGGGGGGGCGAGTTTTTTATGGAGATTTCAAATGTATTTGCCACAGTTTCAAGGAGAATGTCATGCCGAGGGATTCTTCGTCGTTCGTGGGGATTTTGTGATGAAATTTTTCTGCGCTGCTTTGAAAGGCAAAATAATGCCGTTGATTGTCAAGGACTTACGTGCCTATGAAACACATGATATCTTCAGGTAGAGAAAATTGCGTGGGAAGAAGTCGGCGCGACAGGTTATCTGGAAAAGGCCGCATTCTCGTTCTGACGACGATGCCCCTGGACGAGATGCAGACCTCCGTCGACAGGAACGATTGCGCCGGTTATGGAATCGTTCCGGCACAACTCGATAATCATGTCGGCGAGATTGTCCGGGGATATTGCTTTTTTCAGCGGCAGTCCGGATGTGACATTCTTCATTTTTGATTCGGGCAACTCGACCGGAGGCAGCATTGGTCCGGGGGAGACGGCGTTGATCCGCAGTCCGATTCCGGCGAACTTCGCCGCCAGGGTGATTGTCGCCGCGGCAAGTCGTCTTCTGCTGTCTGCGTAGTTGCCGACGGCTTCTTCGTCCGCTGCATACTGGTCGAGTACGTTCACTACCGCCATTTCCGGTCGAGGATTGGCCGCCATCGCCCGGATGAGCGCAACCGGGGCTTCGAGGTTCACCGCCATGTAGGGCAGTGGTTCTTCGTCGTTGCAGAAGTATCTGAAGAGCGATGCGTTGTTCACAAGCAGGTCGATCGGATAGGTTTCCTCTATTAGCCGTTGAACCGCCGCCGCATCGGATAGGTCGGCCGCAACCACCCGGCTGCCCGGTAGTTGTGCCGACAATGCGCGGGCTTCGTCGATACTTCTGTCGCAGTGTATTACAACCTTTGCTCCGGTTTCATGAAACCGCCTGGCGATGACGGCTCCGATCCGTTTGGCCGCGCCGGTAATCAGCACCCGTTTCTCTTTCAGTACCATGCGCCCTCCGCCAATTGCAATGATTTCCGCTGAATACTATATTTACATGGTGGAGGGAAATCAAAGCGCGGGGTGTGTTATCTATGGACTTGCATGGGTACAGGAACAGGTTCAATCTCATCGAACTGATGTGCGTGGTCGCCATCCTTGGCGTGCTAGCGGCGATTGTTTCCGGGGCCTACAGCTATGTGAAGTCGCGGGCCAAGGGAAGCGACACCATGGTGCTTGTCGCCGTGCTGGATACCGCCTTCAAGTCAGGATATCCGTCTGGCCCCCCGTCTACCGATGGTGAATGGCGCAGGCTTCAAACAAGAACCATTGCCGAACCATTGCTTCCCCCTTGTTACCTCAGGGCGGGGAATTGCGAGTTTTATGGCGACGAATTCAATGCGGCGCTTGACCGCGAATTCGTGTGGCGGCACAGGGAGAACCTCGGAACCACCGACTGGGCGGACGTCAAGGATGCCTGGAACGGCGACATCTATGTCAATTCCGACGGGAATTTCGTGAGAATCGTTTCCGCCGGAGACGACGGCAAGTTCGGCAAAAACCTGCCGGTTGGAACCGGTCTGGATTCGCCAAAAGACGGAATCTGGCTTGACGACAAGGGACTCGCCATTTCCGACGACATCACCAATTTCTAGATTCCCACCTCGAATCGATGTCGGGGAGTTCCCGTCTTATCTCGTGGATTATCTCCGTCTCGTCGTAGTCGTAGCTAGTCGGCATGAACTGCCTCTCGAATTGCTTCAGGTAGAACTGGTCCGTCATGCCCGAGATGAAGTCGGCGACAATTCTTTCTGGGGGCGTGGATTCTACGTATTCGGCGTCCATGTTGTTTAGGAACGCCATGAAAACGCTTGACCTTTTGTTGTTTTTTTTGAAATCGTCGAGGTAGAGCTCGAACAGGGCGCCGAGCGATCTCTGGAACTTCTCCTTCTGCGTGAGCATCATCTGGCATAGGTATATGCGTTCCATGTTGAATTGCTTGAGTTCACTGAATGCCGAGAATATTTCATTTGAGAACGCCAGATGATCTTTGTCGTAACTGTTCAGTATGATGTCGCGGCATAGCGCCCTTACGATGTCGCTGTTGTTGTCTCCCAGCGTCTTCTTGACGTTGTCCGGCATATCTTCGCGCTTTATTACCCGTAGCGCCAGCGCGTCCTCCACGTCCTTGCCGACGTAGGATATCATGTCCGAGACGCGTACGACGCACCCCTCCAGCGTGGCGGGGAAAATCTTGGCGTCGTATCCGGGTTCAGCAAGACATCTGCTTGTGTTCCTTTCCATGGTTTCCCAGTCGAGATTCTCCGGGCTGGGGCGGTAAGTGGAAAGTTCGATCTCCCCGTTATGCGACAAAATGCCGTCCAGGACGGGCAACGTCAGGTTCAGACCGCGTCCGCCGGCTTCTATGCGCTGTAGCATTCGAACCGACTGCGCGTTGTGCGTGAAGCAGCCGCAGCCGCGTTCCTGGAGCAGATCCGACAGCGCATGCTCGCCGAGGTGTCCGAACGGTGTGTGTCCGATGTCATGCCCGAGCGCCGTGGCCTCGATCAAGTCCTCGTCCAGTCCAAGGCTCCTGCCGATGGTGCGCGCAATCCTGGATACCATCTGCACATGGAGCGCGCGTTTCGAGATGTGATCCTGCTTCACCATGATGAACACCTGCGTCTTGTCCATGTAGCGGGCGAAGGCGTGCGAGTAAAGTATGCGATCCGCGTCTCGTACGAATTCGTTGCGTAGCGCGGCGCGGCTGGAGTCCGGTTCGACGCGCTTGCGTTCCGGCTTTTTGTTGAACGCGAACTTGGAATGGCGTAGCTGCGCCTTGGTTTCCTCTAGACGCTTTTGTATCTCCGCTTCCGTCATGTTGTCCTCCGTTGCATATGTCGTGTTTTTCGTTAAAGTAACACTGGAAAATGGCGTTTCAATACTCCTGCGATAGACTAAATTGGAAAAAAAGCGCGACGGGTCTTATGTTATACTAAGTATTTTTGTTGAAACATTGTGCTAATGAAAACAGGAGAAGAGAAAATGATTGGTACCGCGTTAACCCGGGGAGCTACGAAGGTCTTGTTCTGCGGGGCCGGAGAACTTGGGAAGGAAGTGGTCATCGCCATGCAGCGTCTTGGCGTCGAGGTTATAGCGGTCGACCGCTATGAGAACGCGCCGGGAATGCAGGTTGCCCATCGCTCCTATTGCATCAATATGCTCGACGGCGATGCCTTGCGCAAGGTAATTGAGTCCGAGAAGCCAGATTTCATCGTTCCCGAGGTCGAGGCGATAGCCACCCCGACGCTGGTCCAGTTGGAGAAGGAGGGGTACACCGTTATTCCGACTGCAAACGCCGCTTTCCTCACGATGAACCGCGAGGGAATCCGCCGGCTCGCGGCCGAAACGCTTGGACTTCCGACCAGCCGTTATCGTTTTGCCGCCACGCGCGGAGAGTTCGATGCGGCGGTGGCCGAGATCGGAATACCCTGCGTCGTAAAACCGATCATGAGTTCGTCCGGACATGGACAGAGCGTCATTCGCAGTGCCGGGGACATCGACAACTCCTGGAGGATTGCTCAGGAAGGCGGACGCGCCGGAGCCGGCAAGGTCATCGTCGAGGCATTCGTCGATTTCGACTACGAAATCACCCAGCTGACCGTCAGGCATGCCGGCGGCACCAGCTTCTGCGAACCCATCGGACACCATCAGGTTGACGGCGACTACCAGGAATCCTGGCAGCCGCAGCCGATGACGGAGAAGGCCAAGGCGCGCGCCAGGGAAATCGCCGGGGCGGTCACTGGAGCTCTCGGCGGCCGCGGTATCTTCGGTGTCGAGTTGTTCATCAAGGGAGACGAAGTCATCTTCAGCGAAGTCAGCCCGCGGCCGCACGACACCGGCATGGTTACGATGATATCGCAGGATCTCTCCGAATTCGATTTGCATGCCCGCGCAATACTGGGATTGCCAATTCCAGAAATCGTCTTCCGGGGACCGTCCGCCAGCAAGGCGATTGTCGTCAACGGAACTTCGGAAAACGTTAAGTTCGACGTCTCCGGGGCCTTGTCTGAACCTTGCACCGACGTCAGGTTGTTTGGCAAACCGTTCCTGAAGGGCCATCGTCGACTAGGTGTGTGTCTGGCACGGGCCGCCTCTGTGGATGAGGCCAAGGCCAAGGTTTTCCGCATGCGCGATGCGGTGAAGGTGGAACTTTAGCTGATGTCGGATAAAACGGCGTCGGATCCTGAAAGGTACAAGATGGATATACAACAAAACAATGTCAACACAACCGGACTTGCATGTCTGCAGGCCCTTTTCGGGCAGTTCCGGCGAAGCGTGAACTTCGCCGCTCTGATTACCCCGGAGGTTCGCGCGGAGTTCGAGGCGAATCCGGCCGAAACGCTTATGAAACTGTCCGCGCAGCAGGAGCTCCGTCCGGAGCTTTGCGACAGCTTGGATTCGCTCGGGTCGTACAATGGCCCGGTGCTCTACATGGTCACCGGCGGCTCGTGGGTGGTCGTACTCAACTCCGTCCAGCTCAAGAACGCGGCGGCCGCCGGTATCTTCGATCCCTCCATCCAGGGGCCGCAGAAGTCGGTTTCGGTTCCCAGTGCCCAGGTCAAGGAGCGCTTCGGCGGAAAATTGATCATATTCCGCAATTTGGCGCAGGTCGACGCCTCGCGTCATACCAGGCTGTTCTGCCTTTCCAGCATAGCCAGGCATCACAACGTCCCGATGGATCTCCGCGCGGTCATGCACGAATACGCCATCGATGACGAGGAGGTCAAGGAGAATCTCCTTTTCAAGATCGCCGGCGACTACCAGTTCAAGATCCGCAAGGTCCGGATGATCTGGGACAAGCTGCTGCGCAGCCAGACGGTGTTTCCGTGCATTGCCATTCGTAACGACGGCAAGTACGCCGTCCTTTGCGGATTCCGCCGGACGCAGACCGGGGAGATTCAGGCCGTGTTGGTCGACCCGGAGAAGGAAAGCGCAGGCGGCGAGCATTTCATGTTCCTCGACGCGCCGCGCTTCAACGAGAGCTACACCGGAGAGTTCATACTGCTCAAGAAAACCTACAAGCTCTCGGACGAGGAACAGCCGTTCTCCTTGCTCTGGTTCGTTCCCGAGTTCATCAAGCTCAAGGGAGTGTTCGCGCAGATCACCTTGATGGTTGTCATGCTGACGCTGTTGTCGCTGGTGACGCCGCTATTCTTTCAGATAGTGGTGGACAAGGTGCTCGTGAACCAGTCCTACAACACCTTGAACGTTCTCGGCGTGGTGGTGATAATCGCCATACTTTTCAACGGAATACTCGAGTATGTGCGCAGCTACCTGCTGCTCTTCGCTACCAACAAGATCGATATATCGACGGCGACCAAGACGTTCACGCACCTGATGCGCCTGCCGATTGATTTCTTCGAGCGTATTCCGTCGGGCGTGCTTTTGAAACATATGCAACAGACGGAGAAAATCCGGGGATTTCTCTCCGGAAACCTCTTCTTTACCATACTCGACATGCTCAGTCTCGTCGTGTTCATTCCGTTCCTTCTTTTCTATAGCGTGCACCTTACGCTGGTCGTGCTCGGGTTCTCGGCGCTCATGGCATGCGTCATCGCGTCGCTCATCAAGCCGTTCCAGCGTCGTCTCGACGAGCTGTACAGGGCGGAGGGAAAACGGCAAAGCATGCTGGTCGAGGCCATACACGGTGTCCGGACTGTCAAGGCTCTGGCCCTGGAACCGGTCGAGTGTCGCGAGTGGGACAACTCCACAGCCTATGCCATCAAGTCATATTTTCGTGTCGGCAAAATATCCATGACCGCTCGCAGCATAAGCCAGATTCTCGAGATGATGATGTCGATATTCGTCATCTGGATCGGCGCGCATCTTGTCTTCGACCATGTCATAAGTATCGGTGTACTCATCGCCTTCCAGATGCTGGCCAACCGCGTGACCGGTCCGCTCGTCAAGATGGTCGGACTTATCCACGAGTACCAGCAGATCGCGCTTTCCGTACGCATGCTCGGCGTCGTTATGAACAATCCGGTCGAACCGGCCGGCGGCGGCGTGCGCAACCAACTTCGCGGTCGCATCGACTACGAGAACGTCAGCTTCCAGTATCGTCCGGATCTGCCGATGGCGCTGAAGAGTCTGAGTCTCAGCATCAAGGAGGGAGAGACAATCGGATTGGTCGGACGGTCCGGATCCGGAAAGACCACCATCACCAAGTTGCTCCAGGGACTTTATCCGGTCACCCAGGGCATCATCAAGATCGACGGCATTGACATGCGCGAGATCGACAAGGCGCATTTGCGGCGCAGCATTGGCGTCGTCCTGCAGGATAACTATTTCTTCAGCGGTACGGTTCGCCAGAATATCTGCCTGACGAAGCAGAACGCGACCCTCGAGGAAATCATATACGCATCAAAGCTGGCCGGAGCAGACGAGTTCGTGGCGAAGATGCCGCGCGGATATGATACCGTTCTCGAGGAAAACGCCTCCAACCTTTCCGGCGGCCAGCGTCAGCGTCTGGCGATTGCCAGGGCGCTGCTGACCAACCCGCCGATTCTGATTTTCGACGAGGCCACAAGCGCGCTTGACCCGGAGAGCGAGAGCGTGATCCAGCAGAACCTGAAGGCCATAGCCCGCGGCCGAACGGTGATAATCGTTTCGCACCGACTCAGCATTGTCAGCCATTCGGATCACATCATAGTCATCAACGCCGGCGAAATAAGCGACAGCGGAACGCATAAGGAACTGTTGTCGCGGCCGGGTATCTACAACGAATTCTGGACGCAGCAGATGAGAGGGGACAAGTAGATCATGGGAAACAAGGACAAGGAACTCGTTCCGGCCGAGATTATTGAGTTTCAGCCGGACGCGATAGAGTTGAAGAACGAGCGTTTGCCGCTCGGCATACGGCTTTGCATGTGGGCTCCGGTCGCGGCGATACTTATCGCCATTATTTGGGCGTCATGCTCCAAGGTGGACGTCATCGTCCCCGTCAGTGGCAAGATTGTCACCAACACCCAGACGATTGTCATGAAACCGCTGGAACGTACCATCGTCAAGACCGTTGAGGTGAAGATCGGCGACATCGTGGACGCCAACCAGGTGCTCATAACGTTCGACCCGACGTCCAACCGCGCCGACAGCGAGCGGCTCAAGAATGAGCTCGCCGCGCTGAACGCGCAGTTCGATCGCCTGTCCTGCGAGTTCAACTACGAGCCATACAATCCGGACGGCGACACCCAGTTCGAGCGCTGGCAGCTGGCGATCTACAAGCAGCGCCAAGGATACTACAAGGAGCGTTTGAGCTACTTCGACGAATCTTTGTCGCAAATCGACGCTTCGTACAAGAGCACCTCCGATTCGTACCAGAAGCAGTCCGAGCGATTGACGGAGATCGGCAAACTCGAGGAAATGTACGACAAACTTCACGGAAAGAAGGTGGCGTCGCTCAAGGAACTTATCGAAATGCGTATAACTCGTATGGAGATGGAGTCCACAGTGGACCAGCTTAAGAACAATCTGCTCGAGCTCAACCACCGCAAGGGAAGCGTCATCGCCGAGAAAAATTCGTTCATCCAGGAATGGCGCAAGAGCCTTTCCGAGGAAATGGTCGCGGTTGAGCGCAATCTGACTACGGCAAGCAAGGAGTCTGAGAAGGCGGAACAGCTGATCGAATACGTCTATTTGCGTTCGCCGTGCCGTGCCGTCGTGCACGAACTGGCCGCGTTTTCACCAGGGTCGGCGGTGCGCGAGGCGGAGGCGTTGCTGACCTTGATTCCCATCGACGAGAACCTGGAGTTCGAGGCCCGCCTGCTCCCGCAGGACATCGGCAGGGTCAAGGTCGGAGATGAAGTCAGGATTAAACTTGACGCCTATCCGTTCCAGAAGTTCGGCACGCTCGACGGACGCGTGAGAAATATTTCGGCCGACACTATAAACGCCGATCGTAGCGAAATGGCGGTCGACGAGTCCGGTCGCCCGCAGTCAAGTTACTACCGCGCGAGGATAACCGTCTCCGGCAAGCTCAACATCGACCCGACGAAGTTCCATATGGTACCTGGAATGCAGGCCCAGGGTGAAATCAAGACCGGACGTCGCCGTCTGATTGAATATGCCTTGTATCCGTTCTTGAAGGCCATTGACGAGGCGGCGAGGGAGCCGTAGTTTTCGCAATGGCCATGAAACAGAACAAGCTGATTGTCTTCAGGAAGGATTTCGACGACACCGCGGTGTTGTTCAATCCGACCAACGGGGAGGTCATGGGGCTGAACCGTACCGGAGCGTTCCTTTGGGAGAAGATGACGGAGGGAGCCGAGACCAGGGAAGCTCTGGTCGAGGCTTTGCGCAATGCTTGTGGCGGCAACGTTCCTCCGAGCGTTGCCACAGATGTGGATGCTTTCGTTGAGAGCATGAAGAAACACAGTTTCGTCGTCGAGTGATGGGAACGTTCGCCGATTCCGATTCAGGCAGATTGTTCTACCATGGCGACAGCATGCGCCGCGTGTTCAGGGATGGCGACTTGCTGGAATGGAAAGGCGTTCCCGCATCCAGCTTGCGACGCGGAGACGTGGTGGCGATGGCCGGCCGCGGTCGCGCCGGCTCCAATATAGTGCATCGTGTCATCGCTGTTTCTCCGGATGGTGTTTCGACGCAGGGAGACAACAATCGCACTCCTGATTTGTGGACGACACCCCTTGACGAGATGGTTGGACTGGTGGTCGCCGCGGTGGATGCGAATGGCAGGAAAAGATTGGTCCGCGGAGGAAACAGGGGGCGTATGTCGTTCGTCTGGCATTCGTTTCGACGTCGGTTCAGATTGTTTTTCTCCGCTCCGGCGAATATGCTGATCGGCATGATGTTCTGGCGACGGAAACTGCCCGCTCCGGTGGCGGTCGGAGGCATGATGCAATATGTAGTGGATGGTCGGTTGGTGGCGATAGGTTCAGCGAATGGAGAGGTTCGTTTCATAAACGACTTCGATAGATTGAAATACAGGATTTGAAATGTCAGGTAGACCGGTTCCAATCAATGCGCCGTTGAGATTCAAGATATACTTCACCTGGGGATGCAATCTCAAGTGTCCGTTCTGTTATCAAAAGGACCTGCGCGGGTTGACAGCCGCCCGACCAATCGAAGACTTCCTGAAACTGCTGGATGAACTGGCCGAGTTGGGCGTCTTCGAAATCACCTTTAGCGGCGGGGAGCCGTTCTCCCATCCGAGGTTCTTCGACTTGATAGACCGCGCGGTCGCGTCAAGAATGAGATTTTCGATTCTTACCAATGCGACGTTGATCGATGACGAAATAGCGCGGCGACTTGCCGCCACCGGACGTTGCAACCATGTCCAGACGTCAATCGACGGACTCGAGCAGTATCACGATTCGGTTCGCGGTCCCGGTGCGTTTCGGCGTACGATGAATGCGATCGAGTCACTTCACAAAGCTGGCGTGAAGACGTACGTCAACACGGTTATGACCAGAAACAACTACCGCGATTTCATCGCCATTTGCCGCATGCTGGAGGCGACTCCGGCGTCGACGTATCGTATTGTCTCCGTGCGGGACGCGGACGTCGATCTGCCGGATGACATGATCATGACTTCGGAGCAGCTGGTTGATTCGATTGCCGAACTGGCTCCCGTGATGTCGGAGCTGGGCAAGATGCATCGGACTTCATTGCAGAAGCAGCTTCTTCTGGAAATCATGGGCGAAGGACCGCTGCATGCCGCCGAACATTGCCGCACGCCGTGGACCACGCTAGCCGTCCGCCCGGATGGCGGTTTCTTCAGCTGCGATGAAACCGATGATGCGTTGCTGGGGTGGATGGGGTGCGACAGGGTTTCCGATATTTGGAAATCCGCCAGGTTGGCGCGGTTCCGCAGCAGTTTGTGCGAGCGTCTGGCTCTTGAACCAGACGAATGCGGCGATTGCCGCTACCGCGAACTATGCATGCGTTACTGCCCGCTTTGGAACCACAGCCGGTTTTGCCGGCTGGTGATAGAGAAGGGATTGCGCCAGCGCGGCGTGATCAGGTAAGATGTCCAGCGATTTGCTTCTGGATTATGGAAACGGCGACTCGTGTCGCTTGCGTTCGGCAGAAGCCGAGGGCGATTCCACAATCGGCCGTCTCGCCGATTTGCTGGGACTGAAGACTGGACCAATCGAAGGACATGCAGACGCCGTACTGACTCGTAACGAACCATATGCGTCGTCACGCTTGCTCTGCCGTTGCAATCCCAAATTTGTCAGTTACTATTCCGACATGAATCGATTCTATGTTTATCGCGCCAGGAAATGGGGCGATGTGGATTTCGGAATCGACTGCCAGAGACTTGTGATTCTGGGGCAGACGCGCGCCGTCATCGACGGACGATCGGGCGATTCCAATCTCATCCACGGAGTAATGTTGGACTACAAGGACGGCTGCATCATCATGTTTGGCGTGAGCGGCATAGGCAAGAGCACCACCTTGCGACGCTACGTGTCTTCCGGTGGAAGCGGAGTCGCGGACGACATGTTGCTTCTGACGATGAAATCGGGGGTGTTGTACGCCCATCCTCTTCCAACCTGGAGCGCCGTGCAATCCGGAACGGCTGCCGAATGCTATCCGTTTCCCAGAAAGAGACGGGTGCTTGCGATGTTTTTGCTACTGCGCGACGAGGAATGCGAACATGTCGAGCCAGCTGACGGAACCATGTTTCGAATCAGGATGATGCAGGCGCTTTCCGTGCAGCAGTCGTGGCTTTCCCCGTTTTTGCCTTCCTGCTGGAGTGATCGTCTTTTCGATCATTTCGTGAATTTCGGCCAGCGCATATGTTGCGACTTTCGCCCGTATATATTCTACGCCAACCTGGCGTTCGACGTCCGTCAGACGATTTGCGATTTTATGGAATCCAACCGCATCTGTTGATATGTTCTAACAAAAAGGAATTTACTATGCCACAAGACATTGTCATCATCGATAGGAGAATTCGGTTCGACAAGTCGGAACTGCTCATGGAATTCAATGGGTTCGACCTCGCCGACTGGCCGCACGTCTGGAGGACCCCGGGCTGGCGCGTCGAGGACAACCGCCTTGTCGGCGGTTCAGCAGACGAGGATACATATGGCGAGATATTCTACAAGACCCCGATTCAAGGCGACGTGGTGCTTGAATTCGACGCCGAGATTCTTGCACCGAGCTACCATGACATGGTGTGGTTCTGGAACACCAGGCTATACTTTGGCGAGGAACAGAGGAAGCATCCGGAGATATGGGGTGAGGGATACCTTGGCTGTCTCGGCGGCTGGTACGGCGACCTGGCGGGCATAGAACGACTTCCTGGTTACCGACCGTCGGTAATCGCTCCGTCCTGTCCGGTGGAACCAGGACGTAGCTACCACATTGTCTCCGGCGGTTGTGGCGCGCGCCAATTCATCGTGATCGATGGTCGTCTCGTCACTTTTTTTACCGATCCGCAGACACCGGATCCGTCCGAGCCCGGATTTATCGGCTTTGGCATTTTCGAGTCCTGCGTGGCCTATTCCAATCTCAAGGTCTGGCGTCCTTATGTCGAAAATGTGCCGCTCAAATATGTCCCCGGTACAAAATACCGGCCGGGAAACCGGTGGTCGGTGGCGGGCATGGAATGATGGCCGGAGGACTTCGCAATCACAAATACGTATTGGACCGGTTATCGGCCATCTCGAATCCAAATTTGGCCGAATGGAAACGTCCCTACCTGCGATTGACCGGTCCGGACAGGGAACGCGACGTGCTTTGTGGCGCATCCAGCGGGGGTTGCCGGAAAATCGTCTCGGAATGCGGTCCGCTTGCCATCGCTGAGATTCGCAAGTTGCTCTTTTCTCCGTTGCACGAGGCCAGGTTCTGCGCGTTATTGTTCATGATAGACGAATATCGAACGTCCGATCGCGCCAAGCGGGATCGCATTGTTTCCCTATATGCCGATGCTAGTTCCATTGGAAAAATAGACAACTGGGATCTAGTCGATCCAAGCGCTCCGGATATAATCGGAAGGTACGAGTTCGATTACAATTCCGGGATCATTCGCCGCTTCGCTGATGGTAATTCGATGTGGGAACACCGCATTGCCGTGGTTTCCACATTGGCGCTCATCAGGGAGGGGCAGCTTGATATGACGTTCTCCCTCGTCAAGGAATTCATGGACGACGGACACGATCTCATGCACAAGGCCTGTGGCTGGATGTTGCGCGAGGCCGGCAAGCGGAATCTCAACGCGCTGACCGGGTTCCTGGAATCGCACGGCGGCAAGATGCCGCGTACGATGCTGCGTTATGCGATCGAACGCTATCCGGAGTCGGAGAGACTGCGCTTGCTGCGCGAGTCGCGATAAATCCTATTTATGCGAGCCGATGATGGCCCCAATCAGTGCGGCATAGGGATTCGCCGAGTCATGGTATAGTGCGTATATCTGCGGGCTCCAGCTTCGTCCCGGCTTCAGTCCGGGAATGCCATTGACCTCCATGATCCGCAGTTTGCCGGTTGCGTCCTCGCGCATGTCGATGCGGATGTGGTCGCGGCATTCCAGCGCATCGGCAGCCCTGGCCGCCAGCACCACGCAGTCGTCGAAGTGATCTTGTGGAATGCTTATCTTGGTCAGTCCGACACCGCGCATGTCGCTACGCAGTATATGGTGCTTGCCATAGCTTTCCTCCGGCGCGTCGACCATGCCTGGCAATATCTGCCTTGTGTCTCCATCGCCGACGACAAGGACGGTATATTCTCTACCGGGAAGGAATTCCTCAACCAGCGCCTCCTGGTCGAACTCCTTGTTGATGAAATCGATCTGCTCTTTCAGCTCGTCCATGTTTTCCGCAACGCTTTTTTCACTGATGCCCTTTGATCTAGATTCGCCGTTCGGCTTTACGAAAGCTGGCAGAAACCCGATCTCGCATGCTTTGCCTGGCGGACACAACACGTGACGCGGAACGTTCACGCCGGCGCGTTCCAGCAGCTCGTGGGTCGAGAATTTCCCAATCATGTTCTTCATCGTCCGCGCCGATGAACCGATGTATGGTATACCCCACTCGTCGAGCAGGTCAGGTACCCATGTCGCATCGGCAGCCGAACCTATGATGTCGGCATGCGTAGAAAAGAAGTAAAGCGCGCTCCACACCACGCAATTCCGGTTGGCTAGGCCCCGTCTGAGTTCTTTCGGGGTTTCAGCCGTCAATATGGAGCATGCGCGGCCGTTGGCGAGCACTGCGTCGCGCAGCGCCTCCGTCACATGCATGTCCCCCCAGCCCTGCGCATCTCCTCCCGAACCTGTTACCAACACGATTTCGCGCATTTTTTCTATCATTTCCCGTACCTTTCCGTTATGTCTGCCGGAACACTGAACAAATTCGGTTCCGGAGCGTATTTCTCAATCGCCGCCGTTATGGCTGGAGCCCTCTTTGAAAACAATCTTCGCATGGCGTTTCTCGTCGCGTCTGGCATCGTTATTCTGCTCCGGTACTCGAATCCGACTGCAGATCCGGGGATTCTCATCTCGCGGTTGGGATTCAGTATTTCCACATTGCTGAATTTTTTCCGGAATGCGTCGTTCCATGCGGACACCGCATATGGAAAGTGGGTGCAGCAAAGCGCCACTAGCAGTTTCCCACCGGTGTCACCGAGCTTGTTCTCTGCCTGTTCGGCGATGCGTCCGATGTAGGATTTTACCTCCGGCGTGTCCGGGCCTCGCTCGATGAGCGTGGCCAAACCGGGGCATGGTATCGCATGGATTCTTTCACGTGCGAATCCGCGACGTAACATTTCGTTCTCGTAGGCTCCCGACGCCACGGTCGTCGCGGTACCGAGGATCAGGAGTCGCGAGCCGGCATGTCTGGCTAGCGCCTTTTCCATTAGGACCGAGGCAATCTCCACGAGCCCGGTAATGTGGAATCCCGGGTCGTAGGACGTGGCGAGCTTGTTCCACAGGATGCAAAGTGTGTTGCAGGCGATGACGCAGTTGACCGGGTTGAATTTTGCGATGCCTTCCATCACGTTGCGCAACACGCGCAGCTGCGATTCCTCGTCACCAAGCATCTGGTTGTAGCCGAACCTGTCGTCCGGCCAAGCGTTGACATATATGACGTTGTACTTCGAATCGGATGATTTCCCGTTGCCGAAGAATTCTGCGGCGATGTCTAGCCCGCCGAGTCCGGAATCGCACACTACCAGGTTCATCTTACAGTTCCCGCTGATTCAACCAGTTCCCTGAACAGTTTCGAATGGTCGACGTCCGGTATCATACAGCGTTCAGGATGCCACTGGACTCCGATGGCAAATCTTCCCTGGATATCCAATCTTATCGATTCGATTACTCCGTCGTCCGATTGCGCTTCCACGACGACGTTTTTACCAAGCTCCTTTATCGACTGATGATGCGCGCTGTTTACCTGGAACCTTCCGGAGCCGAGCAATTCGGTCAAATGTCCTGTTGCGTTGACATAATGGGAACCGTCGGCTTTTCCATGCTTTTCATGATCGAGCGCGCCGGGAATTTCCATCGCTATGTCTCCGTACAACGATCCGCCGCAAGTCAGGTTGATGAGCTGGCAGCCGAGGCAGATACCGAGAAATGGTTTCATCGTTTCGAAGATGACCATGCGTCCGATCTCGCGATAGAAGCGGTCCATTCCTTTAGTCAGGGAAAAGTGCCCGGTGTTGTCGTGACCTATGAAATCCGGACCGCCGACGAACAGGAATCCGTCGCATTGGGCAATCCAGTTCCCGATGTCTTCCCCGTCGGACAATTCCATCGGGATTCCGCCTGCCAGTTCGACGGCCGCGATGTAGTTTTGGTGAATCTCCGGATCTCTGGAAATCTTCGGGACTCCGATTGTCGGCTTCTCTATGTCCATTTTCGTTCGCATGTGTTTCCATTTCGTCCCTGTAATGTAGCTTTGCCCGGAGGCGATTTCCATGTCTTGCGTACGTACGGGCGCACATGCACGATTGAAATTCACTGCGGGAAACAATAGTTTAAACGCATGCAACTAAGTCGGGGAACGTCTCCGCACAACATATTGGAGTTTCACCATGATTATCATCATCAGGAAGGATGCGCCGAATCGGGAAGTCGAGCGGCTCAAGTCGTTGCTGGCCGAGAGGAATATACGTCCGCACGAGTCCGTCGGAGAGCGGCAGACCATCATCGGCTGCATCGGAGACGTGTCGCATTTGGACGTCACGGAAATCGAATCGATCGGAATCGTCGAGCGCGTGCAGCGCATTCAGGAGCCATACAAGGCGGCGAACCGCAAGTTCCATCCGGATCCGACGATTGTCGATTGTTCCGGAGCCAGAATCGGCGGGGGCCATTTCTCAGTCATCGCCGGCCCCTGCAGCGTGGAGACGGAAGAGCAGATTGTCGAAGTCGCCAGGGCGGTGAAATCCTCCGGGGCCTCGATGCTCCGCGGCGGGGCGTTCAAGCCGCGCACCAGCCCGTATTCCTTCCAGGGACTCGGCGCCGAGGGTGTGCGGCTGCTGCTCCTGGCCAAGAGGGAAACCGGACTTCCGGTGGTGACCGAACTCATGGAGTTCCGCGACATCGAGCTTTTCAACGACGTCGACGTCATACAGATCGGCGCGAGGAACATGCAGAACTTCAACCTGCTCCGCGAGGTGGGCTCGTATACCAAGAAGCCGATCCTGCTCAAGCGCGGCATGTCGTCCACGCTCCAGGAACTGCTGATGAGCGCCGAATACATCATGTCGAGCGGAAACCCCAACGTCATATTGTGCGAACGCGGAATCCGCACCTTCGAGACGGCGATGCGCAACACGCTCGACCTCGGGGTGGTCACGGTCCTCCACAAGCTCAGCCATCTTCCGGTCATCGTCGACCCGTCGCACGCCACCGGCTCGGCGGAACTGGTCCCCGACTCCGCGGTGGCGGCCGCGGCGATCGGCGCGGACGGACTCATCATCGAGGTGCACAACGATCCGCAGCACGCGAGATGCGATGGAAAGCAGAGCCTGACCCCGGCGGACTTCTCCGCCATGATGAAACGGATCGACGCCGTGCGCAAGTGCGCGGTTCTCCGGTAGCCATGGATCTGCCGCGCATCGTCTCCGTCGTCGGCATGGGCCTGATCGGCGGCTCGCTGTACGGCGCGTCGCGACGCGCCGGATACGAGACCGGCGGGTTCGACGTCGGCGACCGGCTCGACCTGTCGGCGTCCGACCTGGTGCTGGTGGCCCTGCCGCCCGATGTCGTGGCGGACTGGTTCGAGGCGCATGCCGCCGAATTCAAGCGGGGGGCGGTGGTCGTCGACACCTGCGGGGTGAAGACCGAGCTGTGCCGCCGGATTTCCGCCATCGCGAAGACCGGATGGACTTATGTCGGCGGACATCCCATGGCCGGTTCCGAACGTTCCGGATCCGCATTTTCGCACGCATCCATGTTCGACGGCCGCTCGATGATACTCACGCCGGACGGAAACGTTCCGGACGGGGTGGTCCCGATGCTGGAGAAATTCTTCGGGTCGCTGGGATTTTCCAAAGTCGTGGTCACGACACCGGAACACCACGACCACATGATCGCCTTCACCAGCCATCTCCCGCATGCCATCGCCGCCGCCTACGTGCAGGATCCGTCCGCGGGGGACGTCTCGGGATATGCCGCCGGCAGCTACGGGGACATGACCCGCATCGCCTCGATGAATCCAATGGTGTGGGAGTCGCTCTTCAACGAGAACAGGGAAAGCCTGCTGGCGTCGGTCGACGACTTCATCTGCAGGATTTCGCATTTCCGCGACATGCTTTCCAGAGGCGATCGCGAGGGAATGCGCGGTTTCATCGCCGCGGCGGCCGATTCCCGCGCGTCGGACGGATTCCGGAGGACTAAGAACATCGTGAATCCGGATTCCTCTAGCACCATCGGCGACCGGCTCCGGCTGACCGTCTACGGCGCGTCGCACGCTCCCGGAATCGGAATGCGCATGGACAATTTCCCAGGCGGGTTCCATGTGGACCTCGCGGAACTCGGACGTTTCATGGAACGCCGCGCCCCCGGGCGCGACGCCATGTCGACCGCGCGCCGCGAGCCGGACATTCCGGAGTTCGTGTCGGGCATCGACTCCGACGGCTTCACCACCGGCGAACGCATCGAGGCGCTGATACGCAACACGGATGTGAGGAAGAAGGACTATGCCGGCCGCGGAAACGTCCCGCGTCCGGGGCACGCCGATTTCACCCAATGGGTCAAGTTCGGGAAGATACCCAGCGGCGGCGGATCCAACTCCGGCCGCATGACCGCCCCGATGTGCATCGCCGGCGGGATCTGCCTGCAGTGGCTGGCGGACCGCGGAATAAAGGTGGCGTCCAAAATCGTGGAGATCGGCGGCAGGAAGGACGGATTCGCCGAAACCGTCGCCGCGGCCCGGGCCGACGGGGATTCCGTCGGAGGGATAATCGAGCTGACGATCGACAATCTCCCGCCCGGACTCGGCGGTGCGATGTTCGGCGGGCTCGAGTCGGATCTTTCCGAGGGGCTCTTCGGCATACCCGCGGTCAAAGGCGTGGAGTTCGGCAACGGGTTCGCCGCCGCGGCCCTGCGCGGCTCGGAGAACAACGACGCCTTCGAAATCCGCGACGGAAGGGTGGTCACCGCGACCAACCGGCATGGCGGGATACTCGGCGGAATGTCGACAGGGATGCCGCTGGTCATAAGGCTTGCGGTCAAGCCGACGCCGTCGGTCTTCAAGACGCAGCGCAGCGTCGATCTGGCAAAACGCGTTCCGGCCGAGAGCAGGACGAAGGGCCGCCACGACCCGTGCGTCGCCTTCCGGGCCGCCCCGGCCGCCGAGGCGGTCGCGGCGTACGTGATTTCCGACGCCATCATGCGGACCGAATCGGCCGTGCCAAGGATATGCCTGGTGCTTTCCGAAAGCACGCTGGCCGCCGATTTCGACTGCGTCGCGAAATGCCGCGAGCATATCGACATGGTCGAGCTGCGCGTCGACTGCCTGGATGGAAATGAACGCCGCTTCGCCGCGGATTTCCCCGGACGCGTCGGTCTCAGGACGATTCTCACGATAAGGCGGAAGTCCGACGGCGGACGATGGGAGGAAAGCGAGGAATCCCGGACGGAACTCTTCAAATGCCTCCTGTCCTCTGGGCGGTTCGCGTTCGTCGACTTCGAAAGCGATTTCCATGTCCCGGAACTCGAACGTCTGACCTACAGTCGCGGAATCGCGGTGATACGCAGTCTGCATGACTTCTCCGGCCCGGTGGGCGATGCGGTTTCCGTTTGCGCGAAACTCCGCGGCGCGTCGCATGACATTCCGAAGATCGCCTTCGCCTGCCGCGGCGCCGGAGATCTCGCGCACTTGTTCACCGAGACCCCGGGATTTCCCAGCTCCCCCCCCATTATCTGCGCGATGGGGCTCGCCGGCAAGGCGTCGCGCATACTGGCGTGCCGGACCGGATCGATGCTGACTTTCGTTTCGCCCGAAGGCGCGATGCCGCGCATGGCCGGCCTCGGCCACGTCACGCCGGACGAACTGGTGTCGACGTATGGTTTCAGGACGCTCACCGCTTCGACGAGAATATATGCCGTGACCGGCTGGCCGCTGGAGCATACGTCGAGTCCGGAACTCAACAATTCGGCGTTCCAGGCCGCGGCCCTCGATGCCGTGATGGTTCCGATTCCCGCCGAGACGCCGGAGGAATCGCTGTCCTGCGCGGAATCGCTGGACGTCCTCGGCATGGCGGTCACCGTTCCGCACAAGGAGCGGATCATTCCATTGTTGTCATCGCTTGACGAAACGGCCGCCGCCATCGGCGCGGTCAACACCGTGGTCCGGACGCCCGGCGGCTGGCGCGGATACAATACCGACGCCCGCGGATTCATCGTGGCATTGCTCGATTTCCTGCAATCCGAGGACATCCGGGGCCGCCACGTCGCCCTGGTCGGAACCGGCGGCGCCGCCAGGGCGGTGGCGTATGCCCTTTCCGTCGCCGGCGCGGACGTCCGCGTCTTCGGGAGATCGCCGGAGAAGGCGGCCGCGTTGGCAGGGAAATACGGATTCTCCCACGCGGTGCTCGGACCCCAATCGGACCGGGAGTTTTCCGAATATTCCGATGTCATCGTGCAGGCCACTTCGGTCGGCCTGGGTTCCGACGATCCGGCCGACGACCCGATTCCGTTCCACAGGTTCACCGGGACGGAGCATTTGTTCGACCTCGTGTATGTCCCTGAAGTTACGCCGGTCATGCGCCGGGCCGCCGCGGCCGGATGTCCGGTTTGCAACGGCATGCCGATGCTCGTGGCGCAGGCCGAGGAACAGCGCCGCATCTATGCCGAAAACGAAAGGAGGCCGTTGTGAAGGGGACGATCTTTCTCTACGGACCGCCAGGAAGCGGCAAGTCCACGCTCGGACGGCGCCTGGCGGCGGCCATCGGCGCCAGCTTCGAGGACACCGACGCCTTGGTGGAACGTTCGTCCGGAATGACGATTCCCGATATCTTCGCAAAATTCGGCGAGCCGGATTTTCGTAAGAGGGAAAGCGAGGCGCTGCGCAAGGCGGCCGGATCGGCCGACGTGGTGGCCCTTGGCGGCGGGACGTTGCTCGACGGGTCGAACCGCGCCTTTTGCGAAGACAACGGCGCCGTGATCTGCCTGGACTCCCCCGATGCCGCGGAACTGAAGCGGCGGCTCGAACTCAATCCCGGCGGCCGTCCGCTCGGCGACCGTTCGCGCGAACGGGCCGCCCACTATGCGTCGTTCGAACACCGCGTCTCGGGTTCCATCGATCTCGGGGATTCGCTGGTCGTGGCGGGAAGCGGGATCGCCGGACTTTTCACGATTCCCGGACGCACCGTCTTCGACGGCAACGTGGCGGCGGCATATCCGGATATCTCCGCTTCCATGCTGATGGAACTGGTTCCCGGCGAACGCAACAAGAACATACAGGCGGTTGAGTCCATGTGGCACGCGTTCGCCCGCGCCGGCATCGGCAGGCTCGACCGGGTGGCGTCCTGCGGCGGCGGCGTGACCGGCGACCTGGTCGGATTCGCCGCCGCGACCTGGATGCGCGGCATCGACTGGGTGAACATTCCGACCACGCTGCTCGCGATGGTCGACGCCTCGACCGGCGGCAAGACCGGATGCGATCTCGAAGAGGGCAAGAACCTGGCGGGGGCATTCCATTCCCCCGTCCTGGTGGTGATGGACACGGATTTCCTGGCGACGCTTCCCGGCCGCGAATTGCGCTCGGGAATGGCCGAGATGATCAAGCACTGCGTGATTTCCAAGGCGGACCTCCCCGCTTCCGGCGGTCTGCCGACGGCATCCGAACTCCTGGCCAATCTCCGTGTGAAGACGGACATCGTGTCGAAGGATCCGTATGAACGGAACGGATTGCGCATGCTGCTCAACTGCGGACACACGGCCGGACATGCCGTGGAGAAATTGACCGGTTACGCGGTTTCCCACGGCGAGGCGGTGGCGATCGGCTGCGTCGAGGAGGCGCGGCTTGCCGTACGGCTGGATCTCGCGCCGGAGTCATGGCCGAATGAACTTGCGGAAATGTTTTCACGGTCCGGACTCGGCACTTCCCTGCCGGACGGCATCGGGTGGGACGACATGGTTCCGGTGATGCGCGGCGACAAGAAACGCCGCGGCGGACGCGTCGTATTCGCGTTGCCGTGCGGATTCGGCGACGTCCGTACGGTCGAGGTGGATCTTTGACACCGGTGACCATAACCCCCGGACTGCGCCGCGGCCGGGTGTCCGTTCCCCGATCCAAGTCGCATTACCACCGGCTGCTCATCGCGGATTACCTTGGTGGCGGAACGATATACCGGAACGTGGATTCCGGGGAATCGGACGATGTCCACGCGACCGCGAGATGCCTTGAGGCGCTCGCCGATGGAAAGGGATGCCTGGACTGCGGCGAAAGCGGTTCCACGCTGCGTTTCCTGATGCCGGTGGTCGGGGCGCTTGGCGGAAGGACGGTGTTCACGGGACGCGGCAGGCTTCCGGAACGTCCGGTCACGCAGTTCCTCGACCTGCTGGCGGCGCACGGCGTCCGATTCTGCGGGTGGAAGGACAACCGGCTCGAACTGGACGGAAAGCTGGAACCTGGGGAATACTCCGCTTCCGGAAACGTCTCGTCGCAGCTGATATCGGGATTGCTGTTCGCGTTGCCACTGCTGGACGGCGACAGCGACATCACGCTATCGTCGCCATTGGAGTCGCGCGGCTACGTGGATCTCACCATGCAGGTGGTTTCGAAAGCCGGCATACTCGTCGAGACCTCGCCCTGCGGATATCATGTCCCGGGAAATCAGAAATACGCGAAGTGCGATTGCCGTCCGGAGGGATGCTGGTCGTGCGCCGCCTTCTGGTTCGGCATGAACGCCCTCGGTTCGGAAGTGGAAGTCGACGGGCTGGACGCCGGTTCGGCGCAGCCGGATCGCGCGGTGGAACTGCTGCGGGGAAGGATCGGAGGGGAGATCGACATCTCCCAAAGTCCGGATCTCTTCCCCGTCCTGGTGGCGGTGGCGGGGGCGTTCCGCGGAACCACCAGGTTCGTCAACGCCGGACGGTTGCGTCTCAAGGAGTCGGACCGCATCGCGGCGATGGCCGCCTTGCTGCGTTCGCTTGGGACTGCTTGCGTGGAAACTCCGACATCGCTCGAGGTCCGCGGCGCCGGGGGCTACCATGTCATGGATGTCGTCCGCAGCTTCGGGGACCACCGGGTGGCCATGGCCGCGGCGGTCGCCGCCACTGCCGCCGACGCGCCGGTCGTAATCGACGACGCCGGTTGCGCGGCCAAGTCGTATCCGGGGTTTTTCAACGACTTCTCCGGACTCGACATGCTCCGAAAATAAAAAAGCCGCCGGACCGGGCCGGCGGCATGAAGGACATCGCGGTATTTCAGTCCGCCTCGATTTCCTCTATCTCGGCAAGTTCCTCGAACGTCTTCTTCGACGGATTGAAGTCCTTGTCGTCGCTGATGATGATGCTGTCGATGCGCGGCATTCCCTTGGGGCCTGCCGTCAGGACGAACTTCGTCGCGCCGTCGAGCTCGACCGGCTTGCGGATCTTCTGCCAGCCGAGGCTGCCCTTCTTCTCGTCCTTCTTGAGATTGCGGTCTCCGACTGTTCCGACCTTGGTCCCGTTGATCGAAAGATCCATCGTACGCCATTTCTCGCCGAAGTTCACTACGCGCGCCCAGATGTAGTACGTTCCCTTCTTGACGGTGAATTCTCCAAGTATCTCATTCGGTTCGCCGCTCGCCAATTTGGCTCCGCCCACGGACAACATGCCGGCCTTGCCCAGCAATGCGCCGTCGCGCCAGAGTCTCCATCCGTCCTTGGGATCCCCCGTCTCCGGACGATCCTGGAAGTTCTCCGGCTCGATGCGGAACTCGGTCGCCGGCGCCAGTATGCCAATCGCCAGCAACGGCAGAATCACGGCAAGTTTCAGTTTCATGTCTAGACTCCTTTTTTGTTTGTTCACATGTTATTTCTGGACGTAACCGTCGTCCTTGTTGTCCGCCTTGAAGTTCTTCAAGTCCTTTACCAGCTGGACCGCGTCGCACAAACTGCCGATGGTGATCCACACCGTGGCCACGGTGCCGAAGAACAGGTAGATCGGCACGACCTTCAGGTATTGCACCCACATCCACACATCGCTGGTCATGAGGTCGGTGGTAAGCTGCAGAATGGTGATGACGGCGAAAATCGTGAACTCGGTCAGCATGAAACCGAACGTGGCCCACATCAAAACGCGTTCGATGCGGGTGTGTTCCTTGGTGACTCCGACCAGTTTGACCATAGAGAACTTCTCGTGGCGGATTTCCTCGCCCTCCACGCGGTATTTGCCGCGGTAGAGCAGCTTGTCCATGTCCTCCTCGTGACGCGGTCCGAGAAGCGAAACCAGAACGTAGCTGCCGATTGCCACGACCATGGTCGCCAGCGTCATCATCGGGGCGGAAATCGGGAATTTCGCGGCCTTGAAGAACTCGCAGCCGGGGAACAGCTGTTGCATATGCGGTGCAATCTGCGGCCAGAAGCTCTGCATGATGACGCCGCCGAGGCAGATAATCGTGCCGAGGATCATGGCCGTCCAGGCGGCCGGGGTGGAACCGCGTTTCCAGTAGAGTCCGCCGATGAGCACGGCTCCCGCTCCGCCCATGTAGACCGCGCCCGTTATCATGAAGTACATCTGCACGAAGTCGCGCAACGGGAAGTAGTAGCTGAACAATCCGGCGAACAACGCGACCGCGACAATCGAGAGCTTGAGAAGCAGGAGGTGCCATTTTTCGCCGAACGGTTTCTTCCGGAGCGGCATGACGATGTCCTGGATGAAGATGGTTCCCCAGCTGTGCATGCTTGACGCGTCTCCGCAGAAACTTCCGGCCAGCGCCATCACGGCGAAGAGTCCGAGCAGTCCGACCGGCAACACGGTCGAGAGGAAGAGCGGCAACCGGGCTTGCGAAATCAGCTTCGGATCCATGGCCGCGAGCTTGTCGAGAATCGGGGCCGCCTGCTCGTGGAAGCAATCGAGGTGGAAAAAGGCGTAGCAGCCCATGCCCATCGTCATGACGAGCAGATAGAAGGCGTAGCTGCGCCACCGGGCAATAACGTCGCTCATCATGCCGGCATGCGGGGTTTTCGGCGCTGCGGCAAATCCGCTTCCTCCCTGCCAGCAGCACCTGGTGTAGCAGTTGAAGAGCAGCGTGATGAATATGTACCAGATGTTGAATCCGTCGGCGTTCGCCACCTTGAACGGATTGAACAGCGAATTAGTCGCCTGGTCCGGCGCGGCCGCCCATCCCATCTTGATGAAATGCCAGTCGAAACCGAACAAGTTCATCATGAAGTACAGGAATACCGTGACCGCCACGAAGCTGATGAGGTTCTGGAAGAAGCCGGTGATGAGAATCGAGACCTGGCCACCGGCGCAGGCCATGTAGCAGGAAATCAGAAGATATATCGCCAGCATGACCGGATAGGTTTCGAACGTGTGCCCCTGGATCTGGAAGTAGTCCGGAAACCCGAAGAATACAACGAGAAATCTTACGCAGATCATCGGGAATATGCCGTAGTTCAGCACTCCGCTTATCCAGCACAGGATTCCCGCGAATACGCGGAACGACCTGCTGTAGCGCTGCTCCAGGAATTGCGACAGCGTGAGTGCCCTGGTCTGGCGTAGCCGGTAGCGCACGAATCCGAAGAGCGTCAGCATCATACTGACCGGCATGACTAGCTGCTGCCACCATCCGGATGACACGCCGTTGTTGTAGTTCTGTTCGAACAGCGCGACGATTCCTATCACGCTGGCCACGCCGGGCGCAATCGCCAGCATGTACGGACCGGCCAGCCGGCTGGCCGCGAGGAATCCGGAGACGCCCTTGCAGTATCTCGTCGAGAACCAGGTCAACCATATTCCCAACAGAACTACCGCCGCGACAATCACCCAATCCCAGAACGCAAGGGTACCAAGTGAACAAGACTGCAGAGTCGAGAAGAACGAGGAAATGCCGGACATGTCGGAACCCTTTCGTTTTTTGAAGAACAAAACACCCACGGAAATTAAGATACCGGAAACGGCAGTGTTGTCAAGGAAAGTGAATCGGGGAATTGCAAAAATCGGCGGAAATGTTATCTTGTTTGCGAAATGGTGTTGCGTACAATGGAAATCGTTTTGCAATATGGAGGAACGTATCATGACATGCCGAAGTTTCCTGTTGTCCTGTCTGGCCGGAGCGATGCTCCTGGCCATCGATGTGTCCGCGGCGCCGGGCATCGGCGGATTGAAGAAGAAGATGCCGAAGTTCGGCAATGGAAAAGTCCGGGACAAGGTCATGGTTTTCAACGGGGACCGTCCGTGGGCGGCGCGCGACATGGCGTGGCCGCTGTCCAACAACGGCATCCAGGTCGCGATTTTCTCCGGCGAATACCTGGCCGGATTCAGCGGCGCCTCGATCAAGCAGCACATGTCCGACGCGAAGGAGCCCAAGCCGTACGACGGATTCACCCCGGCCTTCGCCACGATGGCGAAGAAGGGGCCCGGAGTGGCGGACCTTGTGCTCTTCAACAACATCAAGTCGGACGGTCTCGCCAGTGTGTTCAACGCGCCGGGCGCGGTCGAACAGCTTAGGACATACGTCGAATCAGGAGGCAACCTGCTTTTTACCGCTTGCGTTCCGGCCGGAACCAGGCTCGACGCCCTGCTGCCGGTGACGTTCGAGGACGAGGAGCCGGAAAATCCCGACGACGATTATTTCGCGACCAGGCCGGAAGGCAGGCTTTTTTCGGATTTTCCCAAGTCGCTGCCCGTATACGAGAAGTTCCGCATCTGCAGTCCGGTCGCCGATGCGAAGATCAAGAGCTGGATATGCGTGTCGAAGACGCGTCTGGCGCCGTACATCGTCAGCAGGAGAATCGGAAAGGGCAGCGTGACCTACTGGAACATCGACGTGGTTCCGGCGAACCGCATCAAGTGCTTCTCCAACTGGGCGTATTCCAAGGCGTTCATCGCCGCGGTCTGCGGCGACTGCTACGATTCTCCGGCAGTCAGGACGGGCGCCAATCTCCTCGCCCTGGAGCCGGTGCCCGAACGCGTTCCGGTAAAGGAGGCGACGGTCGAAGTGTTTCCGCCGGAGTTTTCCGTCACCGATGCCGCGGTGTCCGGGATCTCGGGCGACGTCGTCGAATTCGGCAACGGATGCCGGATGCGTCTGGATCGGAAGACGGGATCGGTCGATCTCTTCGTGCCCGGGCTGGACAAACCGTATGTCAGCAATCTCAAGGTGCCGATATTGAAATTCTCCAACCGCCAGCCGGAGATCGATCCCAATAGCAACGAATACACCGGCGACCGCGACTTCAGCCAGAAGGCGGACATAAAGTGGAGCGTCCGCGGACTGTCCGCATCCGGAAACGAGGCCGTGATCACCTATGTTTCGGACGGAAACGAGATGAAATGGCACTTCAAGGCCGGAACGTTCAACCTGGACGGCCGCGAGTTCCGCGGCATCGCGGAACGGGTCGAACTTTTCAAGTCGGGCCTGCTTTTGAGCGCCATCGAGGTCGAGGGATGCCTCACGCCTCCAAAACCGCTTTTCGCCCGCCGCAACTCCTGCTATTCCCCGCCGCGCGGTTACAGCGACTTCGACATGACGGGGAAGACCAAGTCCGACACCTGGACCTGGAAGTACTTCGGCAGCGGCCAGCCGTTCGAGATGCTGGTCTGCGGGAACGGAGTCTACCTCGGAAACGTCACGGAGCCGATGAGCACTTTCGTCCGGTTGAAGCGGAACGACGCGAAGACGCCGATTTTCAACATGCGCAACCACAACCTCGGCCGGGTCCATGCGCCGGTCTCCACGCCGTTCTACTGGCATTGGTATTCCACCGGTCCGGAACGCGGCCACAACGACTACCTGGCGATGTACCAGTACGTGCGTTCGAGCCTGCGCCGCCAGGCGGGACTCGAGGAATGGACCGGGTATCCGGCCGTCGTCTACAACTGGCAGATGACCGCCGCGGAGAAGGAGTTCATCATCGACGCCACGGCGAAGGCCGGGTTCCGCAGCATCTATCCTCCGTTTTTCGAGAGTCCGATAGAATCCATCAATTCACCGAAGCGGCTCGAACTGTACAAACACATACGCGACAAGGGACTCGGCGTGCTCTGCTGGAGCGCCGGCAGCTATACGCAGGGCGAGAACAACTGGATCGTCAGGAACCATCCGGAATGGATGTGCCGGAACGAGAAGGGCGGCATCCACACATATCCCGGGAACTACTGCGTCATCGACGTCAACAATCCCGGATTCTTCGAGTGGTATAAGAAGGTGGTCTCCGATGCGGTCAAGAACGGCGTGACGCAGCTCTACCGCGACATGGACGGCGCGGCCGCCATGCAGGTCAACTACGGACTCAAGGAAAGTCCCGACGGCGTGAAGAGCCAGATCAAGTTCTACCGCTACATCCAGGACCTGGGATGCAAAGTCAGTATCGAGGGGATGAACCCCCTTGTGATCGACGAATACTGGCTCCGCGCCGACAAGTACACGAGTTTCGTCGGCAACGAGTTCAGCATGGTCGGTCAGAACATCTACGGCGACGTCCCCGGCTGTCTCAACCAGGACAGCTTCCGCATGGGGATGTACAACTGCTTCCCGATATTCGAGTACTGCAGCAGCGCAATCGGCTTCGACCGGGTGCCGGGGGAAGTCGAGCGCGGCCGCCGCTACGCCGGATTCGTTCCGAAGTTCAACGCGGCGCTGGACAACACGGGAATGCCGTATGTGAGGGAGACTTCGTTCGGGACGACGTGGATCGGCGAGAAGGGCGGGGCGCTGTTCTTCTGGAATCCGGCCGACAGGGTCGAAGTCAAATTGCCCGAAGGTTGGAAAATCAAGGGCGTCGTCGGCAACGTGCTTTCCAATGTCAAGGGGGACAGCATCTACCTGCTGGAGAAAAAGTAGGTTTCCCCGGCTAGTGGAACAGCTTCTCAAGGACCGCTCCGATCTTCAGCAAGAGTGGCCTTTTCGCGGTTATGGCCCCGGCCGGGCAGTGCTCCTGGCAGCAGTAGCATCTGATGCAGGTGTCCAGATCGAACTTCGGACGTCCATCCTTCATCTTCAGTGATTTCGGAGGACACATCCGCGCGCATAATCCGCATCCGAGGCATTTCGACTTGTCCATAACCGGATAGTTTAGCAATCTGCGACGGAGGAAATCCTGCACGAACCGCGGCAGATGCCGGTCGAACGGCGTTTCGTCCTCGCTTACCGGCGGCAGTTCGAGATCGACGGCATCAGGGAGTTCGCCGACGCATTCCGTTCGCGGCACCAGGTTCCTCCGCCTGGCCTGCTGCATGACCGGAGACAGTTCCTCCGGGATCCGGAATATCCGGTCGCACAGCACCGAGTCCACCGCCAGCGCATCGTCACCGGCGACGATAAAACCGCCTTCCTTCTGGGTTCCGTTTCCCGGGCCGTTGCCTTCCATGCACACCACCGCGTCCACGATGTTTATTTGCGGCCTTACGGAAAGATAGATGTCCAGCAGCATGTCGGCGAAACGCCGGTAGTCGCGTCCGATGGCCATGTGCCAGGCTATGCGCTCTACGCTACGCACCATCCCGAAGAGGTTCTTCACCGCCAGCGTGATCGTCATCATGCAGTGCGTCTTCGCCCTGGCGAGATTCAGCACCACGTCGTAGTCCCGGTGTTCCGAGGCGAGTTCGATGCGCCGGAAATTGCTGTCGGTGGCCGATTCCCGCACCTCGTAACGGCGGAACGGCGCCACGTCCACGCCGAGTTCATCCAGTTCGTTCGATATTCCCATCGCATTGCATATCGTGTCGATCTGCTGCGTTCCGGGATTTTCCCTGACCGATATCCGCGACGCGCCGTGCGCGCGCGCATACCTTGCAATTGCGCATAGCAGCCTGGGGTTGACGCTCGACGGGTCTCCGTCGAATCTGTATGACAGCCAGTTGGGCTTTATCATCACCTTCTTGCCGGAGAAATCGAAATCCGCGAGTATTTCGGATACCGCCGCATCCAGTTCGGCGTCGGCGTAGCTCCGGCATTTCGCGAAAAACACCTTGTGCAATTTCGAATCAGTCATAATCCAATGCTCCATCTATGTCCCTGACATCGCTACCATACATTTGCATGGCGGTTGAATCAATCGCCCGACTTCGGCGGAAAATTCGAAAATTCACGGACTTTTTTAGTTGAAAAACCAAAACGACATGATTTGACGTTTTGAAATACTATCTTAGTAGTGAAAACGGGCGGAAGTTACAAAGTCGGACATCATCAGGGAAAGGAGCGGATCATGAAAATAATACACACATCGGATTGGCATCTCGGCGCCAGGCTGCTGGACCAGGACAGGAGCGGCGACGGCCAGCGTTTCCTCGACGAACTGCTCGGCATCATCGAAAAGGAACGCCCGGACGCGCTGATTGTGTCCGGGGACGTTTTCGACACGAGACAGCCGGGTTCCGGAGTGCAGTCAATATACTACAACTTCCTGGGGGAGGTGAACCGCTCGGGGGCGTGCGCCCAGGTCGTCATTACCGCGGGGAACCATGATTCGCCGTCGGTCCTGATGGAGGCGCACATGCCCCTGGACCTCATAAAAGTCAAGGTGTTCGGCAAGGTGACGGACAATCCAAACGACAACATCGTGGTTCTGGATTCCGCCGACGGATCGATGAAGATGGCCGTGGCGGCCGTCCCGTTCGCAAGTGGGGCGGATCTCTTCAATTTCGCCAGGACCGCAATGCCGGA
>JAKSOH010000019.1 GCA_024405675.1 Victivallaceae bacterium | reverse complement strand
ACCATGCTTGGGTTCACCCAGGAGGAACTTGAGGAGAACTTCGGCGAACTGATTGAGAAATACGCCAAGGAACAGGGCGTGACCGGGGACAAAATGGTCAACGATATCAGGTACTGGTACAACGGGTATCGCTTTCATCCAAAGGCTGAAACCGTCTACAATCCGGTGTCGGCGACCAGCTTTTTTAAACATGGAGAGTTTCTCAACTTCTGGATCAAGACGGGACTCTCCGGCTTCCTGATGGATCTGGCGAAGAGCAAGCAATACAATTTCGCGGAATTGCCGACCACGCCGGTGCGCGACACCGCGCTCTCCGTGTCCACGATCGACAACGTCAAGATAGCTCCGCTGATGTTCCAGACCGGCTATCTGACTATCAGCCATGCAAAAGTCATCAATGGCGACATCGCCTATTATCTTGATTTCCCCAATCGGGAGGTGCGCACCAGTTTCTCCGAGTGCATATTGGAATGCTATGCCGCGGCAGGCGATAAAAATACAATCATGATATCGGAACGGCTGACGGCCGCGGTCGGCGCCGGCGACACATTTTTCCAACGTTCCTGGAAACAGCGTCAACGCCGCCTATGAGCCTGGTCCCAAACGGTTGGTCGAGGGCACGATCAATCTCATCGCCCGCAAGAAGGACGGCGCCACGTTGGGCGAGTTCTCGCACATGCTGCGTGCCATGGATCTCAAGTCGGTGGGGAAAGGTACTTGTTGCGGTCTCGTGATTCCATACACAGGAAATCCCGGACGATGTCGCTCTTCATATCTATCTCGGATCTCCTATTGGGTGAAGCCTGCACCTTCCTTCATGACCTAGAAGTCGTTTCGGCGGGGCAGGGGGCCTTTCTGGGAAACAGCCAGCCTTCCGCGAAAATGATCAGCGCGTAGGCGATCAGCGTGACCGGCATCATCAGGTACGCGCCGCGCAGTCCGAACCGGTCACCGACCACGCCCATGATCCAGGTGAAGAACCCGCATCCCGGGACGCCCATCGCGGAGAAGTAGATGTAGAGCATCGTGGAGTCCAGTTCGGGGAGCTGCTCTACTCCGTACACCTGGAGCGTCGGCCAGAAGGGGGAGATTCCGACGCCGCAGATGAAGAGTATGGCAAGCAACGTCGCGAACATGACCCACTGCGACGGAAACAGCTCCGGCTTCAAAGTCGCGAGCAGCAGCACGAAGGGAATCGTGCCGATCGAGCATGCAAGGAGAATGTGCTTCAAATACGCCTTGCGGGCGAAGAATCCGAATCCGGCGCGTCCGGCGAACATTCCGGCGGCCACCGCTGCGGTTCCCGAACCCGCCACCATGGCGCTGGCGTGGAAGGTCAGCTCGAGATAGGCCGCGGCCCAGAAGGGCAGGCAGAACTCGGCGCCGGCCCCCAGGGACATCCCGCGGCAGAAGGTCCAGAACCTGCCGTTCTTCGCGATGGCGACGCTGTAGCGCCAGATGTCGGCGGGGTTGTCCCGGTGTCCGGACTCTGGGTATTTCCCCGCGGGGGTCTCCTTCCAGAGGAAGAGCAGCGCCGATGGGATTCCGAGCAAACCGCAGATGGCGAGGATGATCCTCCAGCTCACGCCGATCGAGAGTAGCGTCCCCGCGATGATCACGCAGAAGAAGATACCCACGGACCACATGCTGTGCGCAATGTTCACGTACCGCTCCGGCGCGTCCGCATGCAAGTCCTGGACGAACGGAGTCGCCATTCCCTCGCAGATGCCCTCTCCGAATCCCGCGACGAGCAGGAACGGGATCAGGAGCGAGTAGACCGGGGACATCGAGCAGAGGAACACCCCGGTCCCGATGAGAAGCATCGCAATGCCCATGGTCCGGCGCTTGCCGAGGCGTCCGCCGATCATGCCGCAGAGCAGCAGCGAAGCGAACAGCGCGATGCTTCTGAAGAGATGCAGCAGTCCGCCTGCGGCCATGCCGCCCTTGTCCAGCGGGAAATTCAACGACTTGCCCATCGAGACGAGGACCAGTGGAATGGCGAGCGAGCACATGGCGTAGACGATGAAGGCGAAGTAACCGGCGTAGTCGTAACGCCCGAAATGCAGTTTTTCTCTCATGGTGCGAAGTCCTTCCATCTATGAAACGCGCCCCGGAGCGACGTCGCGCCGGAGCTAGGGTTTAATATACGGAACGAACGCCCGCAAATCAAAGGATGCCGTCGTCTCCCGGTGATTGGACAATCCGGACAACGCGGAGCCAGGATGCTCGGGACGGGGAGCGAAACGGATTCCCCCGGCATGAAAGCTCCGCTCTGTCTTGAAACCCGGAGCGATGGATTTCCCGTTGCAATGGCGGACGACAACGGGCCGAATCCAGGGAGATAACGCAAAAGCCGCCGGACGGCAGGAATGTAAAATGGACGGAGCCGCTTGTGAAAGCTGAGGGGCTCCAATTGCCCAACAGTATCACCGGCGACTCCCACAGCGCAAATCCTACCGACCATGCGAACGCGTCCGCGGGTATTGCCTCGGCAGGGCACCCTGACGGCCTCGGCAATAACATATCATCTTCACAAACTTTGTCAAGACCGAACTGAAAGAAGCGGGGCAGAATGTCGTTGAGATAGCGAAGACAAGCAACGAACGCTACGGTGATTGACTCCATGTGAATCAGAAACCATGATATCAGATTGTGATAAAAAAAGGAACCGCTATTGAACTCGGAGGGGCTGCAATTGCCCAACGGTTTCACTTTCGGCTCCACTTTGCGTGATGTAAGCGATAGGAATAAAGTCAAGCCACAAGAGAAAACTTCCCCGTCACGGATGCGAAATAAAAACCGGAATCCTCGATCGAGCGGGGGAAAGAAGGCGCATATGCCGTGACAAAATGGAAACTACAAAAGTGTCGACTGCCCTGATGTCACGAGCCCCTGGGCTAAACGTCCGAAACGACGCCGACGCCCTTAATATATGGAGAATTGCAAAATTTTGCAAGGGGATTTTCGGAATTCTCGACGAAAAGGTCAGCGTTCGAACCGCAGCTTGCAATTCCCGTTTTCCGGCATTTCTTCCAGTTTTTGGGAATAGTATAGCATCTTAGGCGTGAATTCCTGGTGCGCCAGATGAAATTATTCCCTTAAAATGGAAGAACTTCCACTTATGGGGAATTGGCCACGGCGTCCACGGCCATGGTGAACCGTTTTTGCCGTCGGCCAGGATCAGGATCAAGCCCCGCTTGCCTTGATCCCGCCGTGGATCGTCCGCCATGCCAGTCGAAGTCATCGATGAGTGCCGACATCCCCGTCGACTGGGAAAATAGGAGACGGCAGGCGGGGATGGAGTAATTCAGTCGGCACCCGCCTGAAGTGGACGCTTGCATGTGATTTTCAGAAATCAGAACCTCACTTCCACCGTCGCCGAGCGTTTCACTGGAATCGCGAACAATCCGCCGGTCTTCGGCACGTCGCAGTCATTGCCGTCCATCTTGACAGACAAGGGAAGCCGCTTGAAGTCCAGCAGGAGTTCGCCGTCCATGTCCCCCGTCTTTTCCAGGACGAACATCGCGGTATTCCGCTTCCCGTCCCAGACGGCGTCGGTCACGGCGCAGTGCAGCCAGCGCCGCATCGTCACCGGCTGATGGCGCGCCGCCAGCAGGGCGCGGATCTGCGACTCGAAGTAATTCTTCGGTAGCCGGCGGCTGAATACGTGGATGCCGCGCCATTCGTGGAAGAGCATGCCGTTCTTCTCGGCGAACTCGAGGTCCTTCAGAACCGTTTCCTCCGGGATGCTCTCGTCCAGCGCCTCGGCGATGAGGACGCTCGAAACCTGTTGGATCATCGTCCAGGATTTCTTCTTGTTGTAGTTGACGAGACCGTCCTTGTAGCATGCGACGGCCTCCTTGAACTCCCCGGGCAGTATCCGACTCATGTCGAGGAAGTATTCCGGATAGAGGCCCTCCGTGGTTCCGTTGTAGAGCGCGTCGTCCGTTGTGTGGTTCGGCCACATCCTCGGGATGTACTGGAAGTCGAAGGCGGGGTTGGGTTCGCTCCGGTACATCTTCCAGTAGCGGAACGGCTCGGTGCGCATGTAGCGGTGGAAGAACTCGGTTCCGGCCCGCAGCTGCGAGGCGCGGAGCGCCAGCTGCTTCGCCCCCAGGTAGAGTGCGAACTCCTCGGCTTTGGTGTCGCCTGCGGCGTGGGCGAGTTGGGGGAAGACGGAGAATGCTCCGTAGTTCGCGCCCTCCACCCAGCCCAGGCCGTTCTCTGCGTAGCCGCTGGACATGCAGGCCCAGTCGTGGAAGAGCTCGAAGAAGGAGTTCATCTTCTTTATGTTCTCCCAGTTCGCCTGGATGTCGCGGGAGGAACCCGTTGCCAGCATGGCGAGATACATGTAGTAGAAGGTGAGCCCCGCGCCCCAGTCATTTTCGATGAGCGGGAACACCACGCGTGATATCTCCTCCGGGGTTCCGGTATTCAGGACCTTCTCGACCGTGAACAGGCAGAGGTTGAGGTAGCAGATGAAGTAATCCCTTTGCGTGAACCGCTCGGTGCGGACGTAGTAGTTCCAGAGCTTCTTGCGGGGAAGGTCGGGATTGGCGTAGATGGCCGTCACGCCGGCGTCGTCCGGCATCAGGCGCATCATCTCGGTCCAGTCGACGGCGGGGTAGGTGTAGCTGCGCTTGACGTCGTTGACGAGTTCCAGGCGCCGGGCGAGCTTCTCCCTGAGCTGGGCCTTCTCCTTCGGGGGCATGAAGTTGATCATCGTCGACGCCATGGCGAACGGTTCCAGGAGGGCTCCGGCGTAGGGATAGGACTGGGTGTTCTCGTCGAAACGGCCGGCGAAGTCCAGATATTCCTTCAGTCCGTCCGCCAGCAGCCGGTCGATGGAGTCGTCGTTGGCGTCACGCAGCGGGAAGCCGCGCAGCGAGTCGGCGAGCGGAATGGTGTAGGTCGCCTCGTTGCCGGCAATCGCCGAGAGCTCGCCGTACTTGGTCGGGAATCCCAGCGCCGCGCCGCGATGCCGCGCGGTGCCGCAATGGAAGAGGACGGGCGGAAGCGGGGCTGTCTCCAGTGGTACCGTCCCCCATTCGTCCTGGAAACGGAAATACTCGAACTTCTCGGTGATGGCGACTTCGCGCCTGTCGCGGTCGATCCGGTAGTATTCCTTCACCGACACCGGCATCGCGAGGAGGGCGCGGTGCCAGAACCGGCACCGGCGTAGCGCCTCGCACAGGAAGTTCTCGTCGCGCGGGGAAATCGGCTGGAAGCACTCGATGCCGAAGGGCGTCGCCACGATAGCGTCCTGTACGCCCCCGAAGACGATTTCCGTCAGGCGGCCGGTACGCGAATCGCGTAGGACGGAAAGCGACTTCGGCTGGCGTTTCAGCACCACCATCAGCGGGACGTCGGGAAACTCGGTGGATCCGAAGAAGAGCAGGTAGTTGGCGGCCATGTCGAGATCGTCGACGGACTCCAGCGTATGGATGCGTGCGCCGTCCTTGCCGGGGATCAGGACATACTGGTAGTTGCCGGCATATTCCAGGTCGGAGAGGCGCAAACTGCCACGGCTGTCGTGCACGATGACGCCGGGACTGGCGATGGAATAGCGGCAGCTGAAGGTGTCGGGACCGTTCTTGGCCTCCCACAGCACGGAGAGCCGGTTGACCTCGATCCTGTCGTCGGCGGTTCCGGCGGTCGCGACGGGGAAGTCGCCGTGCAGCGGCATGCCGGGCGGGAGCATCCGGAAAGTCCAGCGGAATGGTTTCTGGTATTCTGGCAGGCCGCAGATGTACATCTTGTCCACGACACCGAGATAGGGCATGGCGAAATCGAGGAGTCCGTCTCCCTTGACGAAGCCGAAGCGTCCGGCCCGTCCTTCGCTCGTGATGCCGGTGGACATTCCGGAGACGTCGGAGGTCTCCGGATCCGGCAGGACGATGTCGTCGACCCTGCCATGGAACGTGAAATCAACTTTTTCGGGCGGGGCGACGGGCTCGAGGTCGTCCAGCACGGCGACGTGGACGAAGTCCAGCGGGGATTTCTCGGCCGAGTCGAACTCGAAGGCCAGTTTGACGTCGGCGCCGTCGAAGAAATGCCGCAGACCGTAGCGGGAGGCGTGCGGCCAGGAATAGTTCGGGGTGGCGCTGGAACCGAGGTCGAACCTCTCGCCGTTGATGAAGAGTGCGTGCGGAATGATCCAGTGGTACCCCAGGATGGGTTCGGCGGGAACGGCGATGACCTTGTGCCCGCGGAAGCCGGAGAGGACGGTCTCGGCGCGGTAACGCTCGCCGTCCCGGGATACGATGCGCCAGTTGCCGATCTCCCGTTCCTTGCCGAAGTCGTAGAAATGTCCGGCGGTGTTTTTCGGAAGCACCCTGGCGGCTGCCGGCCGGGACTGGTTTTCGATCGCCGCGGCATCGCCCGATGACGGAACCGCATTCCCCCGCCTGGCGGAACATCCGGACAAGACAACAAGGGCGGTTGTCGCGATCAAAGAGAGTAGGTTGATGGTCATGTCGATGTCTCCCGTGGATTGTCTTTCAACGTGTACTTGCCAAATCTAACTTATCGCGATTCGGATGGAATATCTATTGACACCGGATGCATAAAACGCAATTCACGTCGGTCGACGTTTGGCGGACTCAGGACAGCAGGAAATCGTCGTAGTTGTCCGGATAGGCATTTCGAAACGACCGCGGGATCGCGGCCTTGCTGCGCGGATTCGATTTGATCTCCCATACCTGCAGCTTCCCGTCGGTTTCCTCCAGGTAGTCCACTTCGCTGCACGCCGGCGCACATGTCCGCCAGAAGAACGGGCGCGGGCCGGCCGGCAGGACGGCGTTGCGTTTCAGCCGTTCCATGATCAGGTGGTTCTCCCACATCCCGCCGGCGTCTGATCGGGATGACATCGGGCTGAAGTTGTTGATGACGGCATTGCGGATTCCGAGGTCGTGGAAGTGGATTTTCATTCCCTTTTTGATTTCGTTGCGCAAATTCCCGCTGTAGGCGGTCAACGGGAAGACGACGTAGCACTTGACGAGCAGGTCCACGTAGCGTTCCACCGTATTGTTGTCCGTTCCGACCATTCAGGCGAGCTCGTTGAAACTGACTTCCCCGCCCAGTTGCAGAGCCAACGCCGAAACGAGTTTCGGCAGCAGGGACGGCCTTCTGAGGCCGTCCAGCCTGATCCGCCCGGAAGTGGAACGGCCATGTGACGCATGCCGGAAAGGAATCAGTCTGCATGGGGATGAACGCCTCCTGGCTGGACGCCGTCATGAACAGCGGCGGGCCGTCGGTGGAGCGCAGCTATCCCGGTGCAAAAATTGGGACTCCCACCATCCTGGGGACGGTCTTGCCGGGGTGCGGTGCCGCCTGGAGAATCCGGGAGGGCGGCGAACCTGATCGGCCTGTGGAAGTCCGGCGCAAAAGTCAATGCGCGTCGAAACCCGGCGTTCCCGCGAACAAGGGCTTTTCCCCGGGACGGAACGCCTTCATCGGCATGGTCGCATGGAACCGTCCTGGGAATGCTTCCTTTTTGCACTCGCGTTTGTCCTGCGTCCGGGAGGATTCGCGAAACAGCGACCAGCTCCGGCTGCGCTCCCGGAAGGGATGGTGTCTAGGCTTCGCCTTCCGCCTCCAATCCGGTTTTACAAAAAATACATTGCACCGATCCACCTCAACGAGATTGAAAAACCGAGGGAACGCTCATATTATATATTCATATTGCGTATCTCTCATGGACTTTTGGCACTTGTGCGACACGGTGGTCGGTGTTGCCAATCGATACCGGCGATTTTTATCAGGCGACGATGTGGAAATGGAAGGAAACTCATCTACACCCATTGGATTTTACAACGGGAAGGTCCCGTTCGTTTCGGTGTGGCAGCTGGCGAAACGCGACATCATGGGAAATCCACGGCGCTGCGTGGCGTTCGTGGTGATTTTCTTCATAACGTTTTTGCTGCTCACCGTCATGGGATCCATTTTCTGCGGATTGTGCATGCACATCGTCGGGGTGTCCTATTCCGCTCATGCCCCCATCTGGGTCCGCCCGTCCGCGTCCAAGGTGATGGACATCGGCATATTGCTGCCGGACGAGGCGCTGGCGCAGGTGCTTTCCGTTCCGCATGTGGCGATGGCGCGTCCCTACTGCACCACGTCCTCCACGGTGATTCTGCCCGGCAACCGCTATTTCCGGGGGCGTATCGTCGGCGTGGACGACGATACGCTGGCCGGCCTGCCAAACGACGCGAAGTTCGACCGGGGGCGTTTTTTCAGTCCGCGGAGCGTGTTGGTGAATTCCGATTATTATGACCGGGTGATGGTGGACAATCCGCAGGGGAAACTGACCATCAACGACTATCAGTTCGAAGTGTGCGGAACGGTAAGCGTTTTTTCGACGATTGCCTCTGAAATCATCATATTCATGAAACGCAGCGACTACCTTTCCTACATGTATCAGGGCATGCGGACCACCCGCTACATACTCGTTTGGCCGGACAAGGACGCGGACGCCAATCAGTTGTGCGCAAGCATCAACGAGCAATTTCCGGAACTTACCGCAATGCCCCAGAAGGAGTTCTGTCTTTCCACGATATTCTGGTATTTGAGCCATGTGGCGGTCGGACAGTCCTTCGGCATCATGAGCATGGTCGTGCTCCTGTTTTCCATAGCGGTGATCATCCAGAACCTCTCGTCGTTCATCGCCGACAACCGTGCGGAACTCGGAACGCTCAAGGTCCTGGGCTTCTCCAACATGGATTTGTCGTTGATGCTGTACTTGGAAATCCTCGTATGCATGTTTTTCGGTCTGGCCATCGGCGTAGTGTTCGCGGCGGCAATGACGAAAATAATGCCGTTGTTTCCCAGCATATTTTTCTACACCATGCCGGAGATTCTTCCGGTCAATGCGTTGCTGCTGGCCGTTACCACGCTGGTGTCCTGCCTGATTTCCATTCGCAAGTTCGGAGAAATCGATCCCGCCGAAGCGTTCAACACCTGAGGTTTGACCATGGAACTAGAAATCAGGAATTTGACAAAATCCTTCTGGCAAGGCGAACAGGAAATCCCCGTTTTTCGCGATTTGTCGCACTCCTTTTCCTATGGAATGCTCAACTACATCACCGGTCCATCCGGCTGTGGCAAAAGCACCTTCCTGAACATCATCGCTACGCTCCTGAAACCGGATTCCGGCAAGGTCATTCTGAATGGCGTCGACCTGACGACGATGAACGAATCCGACAGCATGAAGTTCCGATGCGAGAGAATCGGAATCGCCTTCCAGCGTTTCAACCTGCTCAAGGGCATAACCGCGCTGGACAACATTTGCATGGCCTTGATGCCGTTGGGAGTCAGTTTCGCCAATGCGACGAAGATTGCCATTCCGTTGGTGGAAAAACTGGGAATAGGGTCCTATGCGAACCGCAAAATCGACGCGCTGTCCGCAGGACAGATGCAACGGGTGTCGTTGGCCAGGGCGCTTGTGAAAAACCCGGAAATACTGCTGTGCGACGAACCGACCGCCTCCGTCGACGCCTTTCATGGCGAGATTGTGATGCAGTTGCTCAAGACGGCGGCGGTTTCCGCGCGGCGGTTGGTGCTGGTGGTCACCCACGATTCCAGAATAACCAAGTACGCGGATGACATTTATGAAATGCCCCGTTTGGAATTGAAACCAGAGGAAAGAGAAAAATGTTGAAATTCAGACAGGCAATCGACTGGATTGCGACTCATGGAAGACGGATTTGGCGTTCGAACCGCATTTCGGTTATTTTCCTGATCGCCGCGCTGGTCTGCGCCATCGGTGTCGGCGTTGTCTACAGCCAGCAGGTTGTTTTTGTGGACCGCGAACCGATTCTCGGGATAAACAGCTGGGACAGGCACGACAAGATTACGTGCTTTGGCATTGTCGAACCGCTCGGATCATTCAGGGAGATGACACCGGAAACAGAGGGCATCATCGTTCGTATGAATGCGGTTGAGAACAAGTTCTTCCGCAAGGGCGAGGTCCTGTACAAGCTGAAGACCGATGACCTGGAAAACGAGAAGCTTGTATTGGCTGCCCAGAAAAAAGTTGCGCAGGCAAGACTCGAGCTGCTGCTGGAAAATCCGCGTCCGGAGGAGGTCGCCGTCGCCGAGGCGGAATTGTTGACGGCGAAGGAGGATTTGAAGCGGATGGAAATCCAGATGGAGCGTTCCAAGGTTTTGGCTGAAAAATCGATTGTCAGCAAAGCCAGCGACGAGGATGTCTACGAGTTGTGGATGACGCAGACGCACAAGACGCTTTTGGCGGAGAGGAAGTTGCAAAAGTTGAAGGCCGGTGTCTCGAAGTTCGAGATTGCCGGCGCCAAGGCCGAAATCGCGGTGCTGGATGCTGAAATCGAGAGCATCGACACGAAACTCGAGAATGCGATTGTCAGGGCCCCGTTCGACGGCGTCGTGCTTAGGGTTAATCGCCGCGAGGGTGAATATGTCAATCTGCATAACTACAGTCTGAACGGCAATCCGGACGCCCCGGTGATTTTCGGATCGCGCAAACAGCAGGTGGCCGTGGAAATTCCGGAATACGCGTTGCGTCATCTGGAGACAATCAAGGAAGGGGTTGCGTGGCGTAAGGGCGTCAACGGGAAATTCATACCGCTTGCAAATCCGCAGCTGATTCCGGAGGTCGTCCCGAAGAAGGTCATGACCGGGACCGTTTCCGAAGACGTGGACGAGCGAATCATCAAGATGGTGTGGGAGTTGCCGGATGAAGCCGGATTGTTCCCCGGAGAACAGGTCAATGTTTACTTGGGGTACGGCGTTTCCAGGGACAATCGGGAATCGGGAAGTGGCGGCGATACGGAAAAGGAAGCCGCCGGCGTTGACAAAAAATCAGAATGATAATTAGGGATAAGGAGTTATTGCAACATGTTTCGTGCGGCATCCGTTCTTCTAGTCGCATGGCGCCGGACATACCGCCTCGTATTGATAATCGCCTGGATTTTGATCGTGATCCCGTGGGGAGTGTTCGCGAGAACTTTTCTGCCGGATGTCAAATCCAGGAACGCGATGCGCAAAATCATCCGCATCTGGGGGCTGGGACTGTCGAAAATCATGGGAGTGAAGATCCGGTTGTGTTCGGAATCCGCTTCGCCGGAAAGTGTCGACGGACTGATCGTCGCCAATCACCAGGGATATTTGGACATTATCGTTCATGCCGCCATTTTCGGTTCGTTTTTCACCCCGAAATCGGATATCCGGAAATGGCCGTTTTTCGGGTGGTACGTGGACTGTACCTATCCGATATGGATCAACCGGCGGTCCGCGTTTGCCTCCTCGGAAAGCATGAAGAACATGCGGGAATGCCTGACGCGCGGCTTCCCCGTGGTAATTTATCCGGAAGCGACCAGCCGCGACACCCGCAAGGGGCTGCTTCCGTTCAAGCCTCTGCTTTTGGAGTCAGTGGTAAATACAAAACTGCAGATTCATCCGTTTGTCTTTTGCTATTGGGTTCCGGACGGCGAAAGATATCCGAACTACGAGGTCGGCGACAAGATTTTGCAGGTTTTCTGGCAGTCCCTCGGCAACTCGAGGACGGAATTCCTCGGCTGCATCCTGCCGTCCCGTACCGCGGGAACGCTTGATCGCAAAACGCTGGCAAACGGCTTGCATGAGGAAATGGAAAACACTTTCCTGCGAGTTTGGGAGGAAATTGACGGGATGCACAACGGGCAATCCGCAAAAAACTGAAAGGGGAGGAACGGGGCATGGATTTCCGTAGTTCACCATCGGTATATTCTGGATATACCAAGCCGGCGTTGCTGGTTGAAACGGAAAAATACAAACTGAAAATCGTGGAAAACGAGGAGGAGTTGTCGCAGGCATTGCGCTTGCGGGTTCAGGCGTTCCTGCATTCCGACGGTCCAGGGGAACTCGACCGCGACCGGTATGACGACCAGGCTATTCACTTCATCGCATTGCACCGTGACAACAACGAGGTTTGCGGGACATACCGTTTTATCAACCATCCGCGAAACCGGTGGGAGAATGCGTATTCCTGCCAGCTGTTCGATTTGTCCGTTCTCCCGGCACGAATGCTGCCGGTAAGCATGGAGATGGGAAGGACTTGTGTGGCGAAATCCTACATCGAACACTGCGGTTCCATAATCCCCCTCTTCTGGAAGGGCGCGTGTGCCATGCTCAAGCGCGGACGCTGGCGTTACCTGCTTGGAAGCGTAAGCGTCTTTGATCCGGAACCTGCCCGTGTTTGGGCGATGTTCGATTACCTGGATGAGAACGACTACATAGACAGGAGAATCGGACTGTGTCCCGCCATCAATGCAATTCCGCGTCCATCCGATGCGGAGATGGCCGCATATCGTGCAAAATATCCGAATACAAGACGTACCCTGCAACCTTTGCTGCGCGGTTATTTGAGCATAGGGACGAAAGTCATCAGCGAACCCCAGTATTGCGCCTCCCTCGGGTGTGCGCACTTTTTAGTATGCCTTGATTATTTGAATTTCACTCCCGCCGCGATACGGCATTTTATGCCCGGCGGGACTCTTCCGCCATACCTCGCCGAGCTATAACTCGTCATCGCTTCGCCGCGCGACGGGCCGGATTGGATGCCGTCATGGAAACATCCGGCATCCGGCGCTCGCGCCGGAACGAGGTGGACGGCGGACGTCACGCCACCGCGGCGGGAATCATGCCGTTCTGGCTTTGCGGAGACGACCGGCGATAAATACCGATCCGCAGAAAACCAAGGCTCCGGCGGAAAACAGCCCCAAAACTCCGAGACGTTCCAGTCCGGACCAGTAGATGGCTAAATACGTCCAGCCGACGATGATCCATTGTATCCAGTAGATCGTGTTGAGATTGTTGCTGACGACGGATATCCTGTTTTTCAGGCCGTCGGAAAAAGCTTTCGCCGCGAAATGGTACAGTCCAGTCAGGAACACGAGGTTGAAAAAATGCAGAACCACGTTCGGAGTTGATATGTGGTAGAAAATGAAAATATCCCCCTGCATCAACCCCAGCCGATACGGCACGGCGATCATCAAGTAGACAAGCACGATTGCGCCGGAGATCGGGGTGACGACGGCGTAATAACGCTCCAAGTCGTTGCATCGGCGCAACGCCTTGCCGTAGAGATAGCCGGCGATCACGATCAGAAACCAGTTCAAAAGCGGAAATACGCCAGACGCGCCGTCGAGATACTGTTCGTTGATCGTGCCGACGAACAATCCGGCGAAAGTGGAAACGAGCCAGTTTTTCACGGGGATGAAACGGAAAAAACTTCCAGAAACGGACATGAGCAACGCCAGACCGAAGATCGACCAATCGGAAAGCCTGGCTTTTTTCAGCAATCCGAAGAGCATCATCGCGAGTCCCGCGAACTGCATGATGTCCGGGGCCAACGCGTCACTGGCGACGTTCGACAAGGACATTCTTCCCGCCAGATGCAATAAAACCCCGGGTATGCCGAACCGGATGACGTTCAGCGCATACCCGCCCAGAAAAAGAAGCAATCCCCTTCTTATGAACTTTTCCGGAACGTGCTTCCGGCTGTACGCGATGCCGATTCCCATGCACATCATGTACGCGCATGCGCTGCCGCCCAGGAAATTGTTCACCACCGTCACGACGAAATAGTACCAGTTCCCCGCCTGCACCTCTGGAGTCGACAGATATTCGAAACAATGCGTCAGGATCATCAACAGGATGAGGACGCTTTTGACGAAATCGATTTCAATCTGGCGGTGCGTGTTGACTTCCGCCGTCGCAAAAAGGTTTTTCAGCATAAATGAAAAGTTTCCTGGAATTCGTTTGAAAAGAAGCTTCCCGTGGAAGTCGCGCGGGAACCCGTCTTCATGTTCCCGACATCCAGGAACGCTTCCATAATGGAAACGCCTCATGCGCGCCATTCAAGCGGTCCTTCCCGCAAATTGTGCACTTGCTTTTTGACTTCACAGCTTTTCCTCTTTCCGTCACGCATCTCCTCCAGAATCTTAATCCGGAACGCCTCACTGTACGTAACACGCTTTTCATCGCACCAGTCCTTTCCGACAAGTGTCAACCTATACCGGTAAGGGACATGATACAAATACCGTGTCAAAAGAGGCATTGAGTTCAGATATGTCGGCAACTTTGAATGAAATATTGTTGAGATTTAATTTTTGAGCAAGCTTCGTTGCGTTCTCAATTGCTTCGGGGCATCGATCAATGGCCAGAATGGTAGATTGAGGCAATAACATTGCAAGGAAACAACTAAGCACTCCGTTGCTACAACCAACGTCAAGCACACTTGTTCCGAAACGATTCTTGTTCGTTTCTATCCAGTCGCCACTATTTCGTAAAAACTGATAGTCAATAGCCAGGGATATAGCAATGCTTTTTTGAAATGTTTCATGTTGAAATTTGTAGGTGTCCACATTGTTTGTTGTGTCACCATGGCTTTCCATGTTTCTTTGCATAATATGCAAAAAGTTTTTCTGCTTCATTTTGGCCTATTTGATCAAATAAAAACGCATTCCTCCTTTTTATGTCTGCGATAGGTCTGGCGTTCAGCTTTTGCAGAAAACTTACAATCGGTGTTTGTCGATGATGTGACATTATTTATTCGCTTTTCACTTTAGTTGTCATTTTGTTTTTTATCATGTTCTTGTTTTGATGTGTCGGATCCGTCACCATTTGGTTTTACTCCATGGAATCGTCCTCGCCATCGTCTTCGAATTCTCCGAAGTCGTTCTCCTTCTTTCCGTCAAATATCTTGATCATATAGCCGCAGATGTCAGACATTGTTTCCCACTCCGCTGCTACTTCGCTCCATGAACAGGCAATCGTAAGATTGTTACGTTCATAAAAAATCGCATCGTAGCATGGTGCGTCTGCAATCATTAACTTTATGGTCGATGAGTTCTCAGGTACAATTCCTCGATGGAACAGCAAGAACTCGCCCATAATGCGACGTTTCAATCTAGCTGCTTGATAATCGGACAAGGGTATTCGTTTCCTTTCGCTGGACCATAATTTGGAACCGACAAGGCCGTAACCATTGACATCGTACGCGAAGCATATTTCGTATTCTCCCCCGTAGAATACACATTTAAAACTGAATATCCGTTCCCTGTCTTCAGCGGCGAATGATTTGGCTTGACCTTCAATTTCGGTCAGTTTGCTATCTCTGTCTTCTTCATCGTATGATCCATCATCAGAGAACAAACGTATCTTGTCAAGTTCATCAAGTTCTAAACCATTTCCCATGATATTCCTCCGTTGTTTATATGTGGTTACGTTTCTTATCGCTCGTTATACAATAAACTTCGCACAGGCATTCATACAAGGAAGATAGGCGCACGTCAATACTAACGGTGTCTCCATTGGGTGCTTTGATCTTTGCGACTGACGCTCCTCCGGTGTCCTTTTAACGGTTGTTGTTTTGGCTTCGCCTTCCGCATTCAAGAGGCTTTCCACATCCCAGCCAATTTTACAGAAAATACGTTACACCGCCTGCTGCTTCAGCCCTTTGAATGTTTCCAAGGCCTTTACAATGCCTTTGTCCTGCTTCGCCAGACATTGTCGCGCCTCGGCAAGTTCCTTGCGAAGACGCCGTATCACCTGGTCTTTTTTTGCTGATGGTTTCCTGGCTTTGTTTGTACGGTATGGCGTAATCGGTATCACTATTATTCGGGAAAAGTTGAGGCAAGGGGTTATGAATAGTTACTTTGGACAATAGGTTTCCCTGCGGAATTAACCCAAAAGCGGTGCCTATATTCCAACATGGAGTTTGGACAAAAATAGGATTATTCAAGGTTCCTTTTCGCCCGATTAGGACAGTTTGGGCAGGGCAACGAAACGCCTTGGCAAAACCAATTTTGCCACCGCTTTCATATATGGGGTATGCTCCATTGGAATCTTCTACCGCTCGCTGATTGGCTCCAGCACGAATCTTGCATACCTCCCCGAGCGTCTTTATCTGCCAGCCGGGTTTCATGCGTCACCCGATTTCTTGCTTTTCGTGCGCTTACGCACGGTGGGTACTTGCGCCACGAATTTGTCGAAATCATTGGGCTGCTTGGATTTGTCGGCGATGCGCGCCCGGTTGAAAAGGTCGTATTCCGTTTCGGCTTTTTCCACGGCAAGTTCGTGCGAAATCTTTCCTGCGTCAGTCAAAATGTTGCGCCCGTTCAGCGTAATGAAAGCATCCAACTTCGCCGCCCAGTCCGTCATGTGCATCGGGATATGCTGCATCGCCTGTCCTTGAGCAAAAACAAGATATTGCTCCGTCAGATTGTTTAGCGCTGCGATTTCCGGTTCGGAAAGATAATTCTTGGCGATGACAACGTCGGGCTTGCGGACTTTGGCTCCACGGAAACTGGTCAATCCCATATTGGGCTTGGTATGGTCCGCCCGCGATGCGACGATTTCCGCCGCCGTCTGTCCCGTAATCGCCCAGTGCATTTTGTTCTGCATGGTCTGAAAAAAGCGGATGCTGATCTCCGCCGTCGGGTCGTAGTCGATGCTGGTCGCGTAGATGTCGGTGATCTTTTGATAAAAACGCTTTTCGGAAGTGCGGATCGCCTGGATACGCTCCAACAACTCGTCGAAATAATCGAAGGGCTGGTCGGGATTTTTCAACCGCTCGTCGTCGAGCACAAAGCCCTTGCGGATAAATTCGCTTAAGTGCTGGGTCGCCCAGATGCGGAACTGCGTCGCCACCTTGGATTTGATGCGGTAGCCGACCGAAATGATCATATCCAGGTTGTAGTATTCCAACTCGCGTTGCACACTCCGCGCGCCTTCCTGACGAACTGTTCGGAATTCCCGAACAGTTGCCTCCGGGGTTAATTCCCCCTCGGAAAAAATATTGGCGATATGTTCGCTTACATTCGCCTTACTGGTTTGAAATAAATCCACGATCATCGCTTGCGTCAGCCAGACGGTTTCGTTTTCGAAACGCACATCCAGTTTGATTTTACCGTCTTCGGATTGATAGATCAGAAATTGACTTTTCTGTATTTCGTTCATTTTACCAAATTCTCCAACTCGGTATGTTTATTGATTGCGCATTCTGGATTGTTTTAATATAGGTGGAAGAGTTCATGGAATAAAATTGACTTGAATGTTTATGGGATTTTATCATCTGATGACATTCGTCAATTTGAAGAAAATCATTGGGCAAGGGCAGCGGGTTGCCCACACACCAAAAGGTCGAATGTAGCAGAAAATAGATGCATGACCTGAGTAGTTGTGAAACGCAATGCCCGTCCCGATCGGACTGTCATATCGTTTCGGCGGGAATGCTGACCGCATTGCGATTCGGCAAGGGCATGATGCTTTCGCAAGTGCAGAGCAGGGCGCCTTTCAAAACCGGCTTCCCCAGGGACTGGAGAACCTTGAAATGGCGCACGTCATCCGCCCTCGGGGTCGAAGTCTTCTTGCATTCCACCGGATAAAACCCATTCGGAGTATCTATTATCAAATCGATTTCCCGTTTGTCTTTGTCGCGGTAATAGAAAAGATTCCTCGATTCCATTCCGGCGTTCCAATAACTCTTCAGAACTTCGGAAACGCACCAGGTCTCGAAGAACGCGCCGGCCATCGCACCGGACTCGAGGGTTTCCGGCGTCGGCCAGTTCGTCAGATAGGAGCACAATCCGGTGTCGAGGAAATAAAGTTTCGGGGTCTTGACCAGCCGCGCCGTGAGGCTGGAGGCAAATGCCGGCAGCAGATATGCGATTCCGGACGACACCAGTACCGATAGCCAGGATTGCGCCGTCGCGATGTTGATACCTGCGTCGCGCGCCAGTTCGCTGCAGTTGAGCATCTGTCCGGTCCTGGCGGCGCAGGAACATGCGAACTTATGGAATCGCTCGAGGTCGTGAACGTTCACCAGATCGCGTACGTCCCGCTCCAGATAGGTGGTCATATATGATGAATAGTACTTGTTTCTTATCAGGGGATTCGCTGCTACTTCAGGGTAACACCCTTGCCATATCCTACGGAAAAGTTCCGTTGACCCCTGGTGCTTGCCGTTGTCGTTACGGGCGTTCCGGTGTGAATGGTAGCACATTGAGGCGTCCCTGCAGTTCCCCTTGGGATATCCCCGGCATCGCAAATACTCCGATGCGCCCGGCCAGGGATTCCGAAATCCCCTTCATGAGTTCGAATGGCTGAGAGCCGGCAAGCCAAAACATTCCTTTCGCCTTTTCGTGATGGCGGAAGCGAGTCTCGTCGATGATGATTTTTATCGCGCTCAGCAATCCCGGGCGTATTGTATCTCGTCGATTATCACCGGCGGTGAAAATCGATCGAGGAAAGTATTGGGATCCTCCTTGGCAAGAGTCCGGTTGCCGACATCGTCCAGCGTCACGTATTTTCTGCCCGGCTCCGCAAGGTTTCTGAGGAATGTCGTTTTCCCGACTTGCCGCGCTCCGGTTATCAGCATGGCGGGAAAGAATCGGCTGGCTTCTGAAAAAGCAGCCCACAGATGTCTTCCAATGTACATGCCATACGTCCTCATCTTCGGCTTCTGTCATAGTGCAACAATAACATAGACGAACTTTTTTTGGCAATCCACCGGCTCGTGACGCATTTCCATCGATGTCCGGGCAAAAGAAAAGGGGCCGTCGTGTTTCCACGACGGCCCCTGATGGTTGGTTATGTGTGTCAGCTGCTGACTACAGCGACTTCAGCATGTTGAGCAACACGCCCGCGGCGACCGCCGAACCGATGACACCGGAGACGTTCGGTCCCATGGCGTGCATCAAAAGGTAGTTCGAGGGATCGCTCTCCAGGCCGACTTTGTTGGAGACGCGCGCCGCCATCGGGACGGCCGAGACTCCCGCGGAACCGATGAGCGGGTTGATCTTTGTCTTGCTGAAGAGGTTCATGATCTTCGCGAAGACGACTCCGGCCGCCGTTCCGACGCAGAACGCCACGCAGCCCATCAGCAGTATGCCGAGCGTCTGCAGCGACAGGAACTGGTCTGCCGACAGCTTCGAGCCGACGCTGATGCCGAGGAAGATCGTCACGATGTTGATGAGCGCGTTCTGGGCCGTCTGGTTCAGGCGCTCGGTGACGCCGCACTCCCGGAGCAGGTTGCCGAACATCAGCATGCCGATGAGCGGAGCCGCGTCTGGAAGCAGCAATGCGCAGAGCATCGTGATCAGCACGGGGAAGCAGATCTTCTCGAGCTTGCTCACGTTCCTGAGCTGCGTCATCTTGATCTTGCGCTCGGCTTCGGTGGTGCAGAGCTTCATGATCGGCGGCTGGATGATCGGCACCAGCGCCATGTAGCTGTAGGCCGCCACCGCCACCGCTCCGAGGAGCTTCGGCGAAAGCTTGCTCGTCAGCCAGATCGACGTCGGGCCGTCGGCTCCGCCGATGATGCCGATGCTCGCCGCGTCCTTGAGGTCGAAGTTGATTCCCGGCACGCAGATGGTCAGGAAGATCGCCCCAAGCAGCGCCGTGAAGATTCCGAACTGCGCGGCTCCGCCGAGCAACGCCGTCTTCGGGTTCGCGATGAGCGGTCCGAAGTCGGTCATGGCCCCGACGCCGAGGAAGATGAGCAGCGGGAAGACGCCGGACTCGATTCCGACGTTGTAGATCATCCCCTGCAGTCCGTCTGGTCCGGAGATGCCGGCCAGCGGTATGTTGGCGAGCAACGCGCCGAAGCCGATGGGCAGCAGCAGCAGCGGTTCGAAGCCCTTGACGATGGCCAGGTACATGAGCACGAACGACACGAGGATCATCACCAGACGTCCGAGCCCGAGTATCCAGGTCGACCCGAAGCACGAACCGGTCTGCCGGATGATGTCGTAGATCCCGGTGCTGTGCCAGAGCCCTTCGAAGGTCTCGGCCCATCCGGTGGCGAGATTGTTGTTCTGCGGGGTCGATTCGTTGACCGAGTCGTGGTAGATCTCGGACGGGGCGAACTCGCCCAGCACCATTCCCTTGGTGAGCATGGCCGCGCCGCACAGGTCGTCGGCCAGGCGCACGACCTTCATCGACACCTCGGTCTTGACCTTGCCCTTGCTGCGGCCGTCGGGTTTGACCACCATGATCTCCCGTCCGGGGGAGACCATCTTGCCCTGTTCCATGCTGAGGGAGTAGACCGCCGCCGGCTTCTCCCATTCGTAGACCAAATAGCGATGGCCGCCGGCCTCGTACCAGCCGAGCATCTCGTCGCTTCCGGTGGCGAGGCGGGTCGCCCCCGTCGGAAGCTCGATGCCGGCGCCAAGGACCGTGCACGTCGCGAGCACGGCCGTCAATGCGAGCAGAAGTTTGCGCATGTCGCCCTCCCTAGTTCAGGGTGACCAGCGTGGCCCCGGCCGCGACGCTGTCGCCGACCGCCACCTTGATCTCCCCGACGGTGCCGTCCTGGGTCGCCTTGATCTCGTTCTCCATCTTGAGCGCCTCGAGCACCAGGAGCGTGTCTCCGGCCGAGACGCGGTCGCCCGCGGAGACGAGCACCTTCATCACCGTGCCCGGGATCGGGGCGGTGATCGCCGCTCCGCCCGCCGAACCGGACGCCGGGGCCGCCGCGACCTTGACGTCGCCGCCCTCGCTGACCTTGACCTCGTAGCTCTTGCCGTTGACCTTCGCCGTGTAGCTTCCGTCCTTGCCGGAGGCCTCGACCACTACCGCCTTGCCGCCGACGTTCGCGGTGTAGACGCCCGCTCCCTTCGACGCCTTCGGCTCCTCCTTGTAGCGGATGCCCATCGGCTTGTTGCCGAGGAGGTACTGGAGACCT
>JAKSOH010000018.1 GCA_024405675.1 Victivallaceae bacterium | reverse complement strand
CACGATCCCGGACGAGGTCGAGCGCGGCACCCGCGCCGCCAAGTTCGTGAAGCGGTTCAACGAGGTCGTCGACAACACCGGCATGCCGTACATCCGCGAGACCGAGTTCGGCACCACGTGGATCGGTCCCAAGGGCGGCGCGCTCTTCTTCTGGAATCCGACGAAGAAGGCGACGATCAACCTGCCAGCCGGTTGGCGCATCGAGGGCGTCGGCGGCAACGTCCTCACGGACGGCAAGAAGGACAGCATCTACCTGCTGAAGAAGTAGGTCGACCGGCCGCCCGAAAAGTGGCCGTACGAAAGAGAATACCGGCGACGGTGGAATCGTTCCACCGTCGCCGGTTTTGAGAATGCCCGGGTGGAAACGGCAAACCGGGCGCAACGGAAGCGGCTATTTCGCGAGGATCGGTTGCCCGAAGGTAGATATCAAGGCATGGAGGAGGTGCAATATGACGACGGCAAAAATTTTCATGTCGGGACGGTCACAGGCGGTTCGGTTGCCGAAGCAATTCCGTCTTTCTGGGTCAGAAGTCGCCATTCGCAAGGTGGGTGACGAAGTGATCCTTCCTCCGATTTCCAGGAAAGAAGCATTGAAGGCGTTTCTCGATTTGCCCGGATGTCCCGACTTCGCCGTGGACAGGGAGGATTCTCAAAAAGTTTTCAAAGTGGATGTTTTCTGATGTCGCGGCTTGCTTTCCTGTCGCGAAAGCCGCTTCAATTGCCTTGCGTAGTCAGGTCTTTATGTAGAAAACCCGGCGGCTGTGGAACGATTCCACCGCCGCCGGGTTCGAGTGTATTCCGGATCCTTACTTGAGTTCGGAAGTGTGGAGCGCGTCCAGCTTCTCGCTGAACGGGACCGGGCCGTTTTCGGTAATGAGGTAGCCGGTCTCGATGCGGGCGCCGTTGAACTCCGGATGTCCGAAGAAGCTGACGTCGACGCAGACCGTCATTCCGGGACGGAGCACGTCGTCGCTGTTGGGGCCGAAGAACGGAGCCTCGGCCTCGAGCAGTCCGATGGTGTGCGCGAACGGGCAGACGAGATACTTCAGGAGGTCGTGCTTCTCGAAGTACTTGCGTCCCGGGACGTCGATTTCGCGTCCGGACTTGCCGACCTGCAGCATCGCCTTGGTCAGGCGGAACACCTCGCGCAGGTGGTTGATGCAATCCTTCTGGCGTGCGGTGTATTCTCCGGACACCGGCACCGTGTCGCCGAACACTCCGGCGTATCCGTTCCACTTCGGGGCCATGCCGAGCATCACCAGCTCGCCGTCGACCAGCTGCTTGGAACTGGCGGTCGGGACCACCGCGTTGGCGCGGGCGCCGCTGCCGACGATGGCGGTGAATCCGAAGCCGCTGGCGCCGCGGCTGCGCACGGCGTATTCGCCTTCCGCCGCCACCGCGATTTCCGCCACCCCGGGCCGGATGGCCTTCTTCATGGCGTCGCAGGCGAGGTCGGCCAGGCCGAACGCATGCCGGATCTGTTCCTGCTCCCAGGCGGACTTGTCGTGGCGCAACGCGAGGAACTCGTTCGTGATGTCGACGATCTCGACGCCGGCAAAACCGTTGACGATACCGTTGTAGCATCCGGTCGGCATGCCGGCCAGGCCGACGAGACCGATGCGCGAGACCTTGCCGATGGTTCCGGAAAGCTCGGCGAAGAGCTTCGGGAAGTCGATGATGGTGGCGTTAGGATATTCCTCGTCTGGAACCATGAACACCGGGAAGTTGCGCGTTTCCTTGATGGCGCTGTCCTGCTTGGCGAACGGCTCGCTCTCGGGGCCGCCCAGCAACATCGGCTCGCCCTTGCGGGGCACCAGCACGGCGCCGCTCTCGAACTGCGGGCACCATCCGGTGAGATACCAGCCGCAGCCGATGTTGGTCTCGTCATAGTAGACGAGCGCCAGGTCGAGTTTCTTTGCCTCGAGGATTTCACGGAGCCGCGCGATGCGGTTCCTGGATTCGGAATCAATGAGATAGCCCATTTTGATTTACCTTTCTTTTTGTGTTTTGGGATATGGGACGTATGCACGACAGACAACGCGCCGTCCGCACCATGCGGAGACGGTTGTGGAAAACTGACTTCGGGATTTCAGAGGTCGGCGAGACGTTGCGATACGCCGGGTGGAAACAACGACGGAGCGGCTCCCGCGGCCGGCCGGCCGACAGTCACGACATGAGGTGCGCACGATGTCATTTTCATTGCTCCGTTGGTTTGATTGCTGGACTAATATAAGCCGCCGGGGCGCATGGCTTCAAGCGAATTCGCATACGTGGTGAAATTGTCGCGCATGCGTGCTATATTTCATGAAGTTTATAGATTGGGATGGTTGTTGTCTGGGACGAAATCAATGGATGCTAACAATAGGCCGCGGCGTCGGCCGCCGATGGACATATCAGGTGTGCTGTTGGTGGACAAGCCGGCGACCTGGACTAGTTTCGACGTGGTAAATTTCGTGCGATCCCGCTTCAACATCGGGAAGGTCGGACATTGCGGGACGCTGGATCCAGCTGCCACCGGACTCCTGGTGCTGGTGCTCGGCAAGTGCACTGCCTTGAGCGGAGTCCTGAGCGGCGACGACAAGACATATTCCGCCACCGTAAGGCTCGGAGTCGAGACTGACAGCTACGACCTCGACGGCGAGGTCGTGGCGCGGAAGGACGCATCCATGATAACCTCCGGACAGCTGGAGTCGTGCCTCGCCGGATTCGTCGGTCCCGGGCGCCAGGTTCCGCCGATGGTCTCGGCGATAAAGAAGAACGGCCGGCGGTTGTGCGATCTCGCCAGGAAGGGCGTAACCGTGGAACGCGAGCCGCGTGACATCGTCATCTCCAGCATCGTCGTCGACGCCATGCGGCTGCCGGAATGCGACTTCACGATGACGTGCTCGAAGGGGACTTACGTGAGGTCGCTCTGCCATGACATCGGCGTGAAACTCGGCTGCGGCGCGGTGTTGACGGCGCTGAGACGCGTCCGCAGCGGGCGGTTTGACGTTTCTGGAGCGACGACCATAGACGAGCTCAAGACACTCGATCAGGCCGGACTCGCCGCCAGGGTGCTACCGGCCGAAGCATAGGGGGAATACCGATGAAAAAGAAGATTACGCTCGACAACATACTTGCCGCCGCAGATAAGCGCGACGGATTGTTCACGGCGCTCGATATCGCGGTGAAGCTCGGTGACCCGTCGAACGCGACTCAGGACCGGGTGGCATACGAACTGTCGTGCAATCCCGAATATCTCGTGGACGGAAACCGGATTGTCCGGCGTTCGAAGTTCTTCACCGGAAGGAAATTCGTCATCGTGCCGGACAACCGCGAACTCGAGCTCGGAGTGCTGTTCCCCGGACATCGCTTCGTCCCCTACGTGAATCCGGAGCTCATGGCGTCCTGTCTGGCCCTCACCGAACGTTCGACCGGCCGTCATGTCGGAACGAAGACGCTCGTCGACACGGCTGGAAGCTTGTTCCGCTACCATCTCTTGCTTGGACGCTCCGAAGTCGTGGAGTATTTCGCGGCCGACGATCCGGCCAACGTCGAGCTCCGCCACGGAATCGGCGAGAAGTCGCAGGTGACGGTGCGGGTGTACGACATGTCCGCTTTCTACGCCAAAACCAAGTTCATGCTCGGCGACGCGTTGCTCTGCGAGACGACCGACTACAACGGCGGCGAGGTGGTGTTCGAGCGTCTCAAGGCGTCCAAACGTTCCGACATACCGGACGACATCCGGCGATGCGACGCGGCGATGGATGAGATATGGCTGCGTTATCGCGACTCCATCGACATTCAGGAGCAGCTGGCGCGGCTTTCGTTTCTGCGTACCGAAGTCGAAATCGGCTCGGCGTGCTCGTACGACGAGTTTATCCAGATATCGGCCCGCTACTGTCTCTCCGACGAATCTGATGACGGCCACGCCTTCATCTCGCCGATTAATCCTGGATCGGTCGAGCCGCCGGAACCTGGAGAGGAAGGGACTCCGATCGGAACTCCGGAGGAACTGCTCAACATAACCGGGGGAGTAAACGACCCGGAGGAGATTCTCAATTCGACCGGGCCGGTCTACTCCTGGAGCGAGATATGCGCCTTCATGATGGAGGGTCTGCACGACGGGATCGTGTTCGAGGAGGTGTTCGACCGCATGATGGACGGTGTGGAGTTTCAGAACGACGCCCAGCGGGTCATCCTCTGCAACCATCTCATGGAGCTCTCCGAGACGTTGGCAGAGTCCTACCACAGGGCCTCCGACAAGTTCTGGAAGGAGCGTTCGTCGCTCATCGCCCTCGTCGAACGTCGGCGCAAGCTCGTGGACGACATGGCCGGCCGCAACATGGATCCGTCCGAGGCGGCGAAGCTGCTGGCGGACGTCTCCGCCATGGGCCAGGAGGTGGACGAGCTCCTCGACCGGCTGGCGCCCGGGGGAGCCGGCGAGGATGGAGCGGAAAAGGACGCGAGGAAGTTGATTGCGCGGTTAAGGACCGCGTTGGATGAATTGGACTGCAACATTGGAGGAGCAGATGGAAACAAGACTACTTAGCGGAAACGAGGCGGTCGCGCTGTCGGCGTATGACTGCGGAGTGAACCTCGGATGCGGGTATCCCGGCACTCCGTCCAGCGAGATACTGGACGAGTTCTCCAAGCTCGGCGGCAACGCCGAATGGGAACCGAACGAGAAGTGCGCAATCGAAACCGCCATCGGCGTGGCCGTGGCCGGTTGCCGCGCCCTGGTGACGATGAAGCACGTCGGACTCAACGTGGCGGCCGATCCACTTTTCGCCGTGGCGTACGCCGGCACCGACGGCGGACTCGTCGTGCTGACGGCAGACGATCCCGGAATGGCGTCCAGCCAGAACGAGCAGGACAATCGCCGCTATGCGATAGCGGCCGGAATCCCGCTTTTCGAGCCGAGTGACAGCCAGGAGTGCTACGATATGCTGAACGCGGCCTTCGAACTGGCCGACAAGTACCGCGGGCCGGTGCTCTTCCGCATGACCACCAGGGTCTGCCATTCGAAGTGCGTTGTACGCCGCAACCGCGAGCGCGTCGAGCCGCGTCCGTCCGCCGGACTGGTCCGCGATCCCAGGCACAACGTCACCGTGCCGGCCTTCTCGCGCCCGGCGCACCGCCGCCTTCGCGCCGATCTCGCCGAAACCAGGAAGCAGAACGAGACGAGTCCCTTCAACTTCATCAAGCGCGGCGGTTCGGACATCGGAATCGTCACCAGCGGCATCGGCTATCAGCACGCCCGCGAGGCGGCTCCGGACGCCTCCATACTTAAGCTCGGCCTGAGCTATCCCCAGCCGACCGAGCTCATCCGCGACTTCTGCAAATCGGTCAAGCGAGTCTTCGTGGTCGAGGAGGGCGATCCCGTGCTGTACGATTTCGTCAGCACGCTCGGAACCGGCAACGTCGAGCCGTATGACGAGGAATTCCGCTTCGGGGAACTCAACGTGTCCAGGGTGCGCAAGCTTCTCAAGCACGACATCAGCCCCGATCCGGTTCCGCCGGTCGCTCCAAAGCCTCCGGAGCTCTGTCCCGGATGTCCGCATCGCAAGAGCTTCGAGGTCCTGCGCGACCTAGGCTGCTTCGTCTGCGGCGACATAGGATGCTACACGCTCGGACTGATGCCGCCCTACAACGCCATCCATACCACGCTCTGCATGGGCGCCAGCATAACCATGGCCCTCGGACTTCGCAAGATGCTTCCGGAGGAGCAGGCCCGTCAGGTAGTCAGCGTCATCGGAGACAGCACCTTCTTCCACACCGGAATCAACGGCGCCGTCGAGATGGTCTACAACCGTCCCAAGACCGGACATCTGCTGATCATCCTGGACAACCGCACGACCGCCATGACCGGACTCCAGGAGAACCCGGGCACCGGCAAGTGCATCGACCATGTCACCGAGGCCACCGAGGTTTCGCTCGAGAACGTGCTGCGCGGGATCGGGTTCGATTATGTCGAATCGGTCGACAGCACCACGGAGACAGAGCGGTTTGCCGACATGGTCAGGGAATGCCTGGCGGCCACGCGCATCAGCGCCATCATCGTCCGTCGCCAGTGTGTGCTCGCCGCCGTGAGAAACAGCAAGATGAAGAAGAACTGAAGTGGAGGGAAACGACATGTCGTGCAACAAGACATTCAACGTCATCATGGCCGGACTTGGCGGGCAGGGCGTGGTCAAGGCCACGGACATCCTCGCGGAAGTGATGTTCAGGCAGGGATATGACATCAAGAAGAGCGAAGTCCACGGAATGAGCCGCCGCGGCGGCGCCGTGCAGAGCGAAGTCCGCTTCGGCGCGGACGTGAAAAGTCCGATGGTGCCTTATGGCGAATGCGACATACTCGCCGTGCTCGACGACACGCAGACCGAGGTTGTGCTCGGCAAGCTGCGCGCCGGCGGCACGCTCATCGTCCCGGACGACGTTCCGACCGACAAACTGAACACGCCGAAGGCGCTCAACATCATGGTCCTCGGCGCGGTGAGCCGCCATCTCGAGATGGCGGGCCAGGAGCTCTGGGAAAAGGTTATCTCCGAGTCGTTCCCGGAGAAGCTTCGCGAGGGCAACATCGCAATGTTCAGGTTGGGAAGGGGAGAATAGCAAACCACCGAAATCAACGCGGAGGCGCATTATGATGGGAATCAAACAGCTTTCAGTATTCGTCGAGAACCGTCCGGGGGCCGTTTCCAAGGTGTGCAAGGCGCTGAGCGCAGGTGGCGTTAATCTCGCCGCGCTGTCGCTGGCTGACACCGCGCAGTTCGGCGTTCTGAGGATGCTCCTGGGCGATTCCGAGAAGGCGGTAGAGGTCTTGCGCAAAGCCGGAGTTACGGCGCGTCTCGTCGACGTGACCGCAGTCCGTGTCCCGGACGAGCCAGGCGGCCTCTCCAAGGTGATGGAAGTGTTCGACCGTCTCGGCCTCGTGGTCGACTACATGTACGCGGCAGCCCGCAATTCCAGGGGCAAGGCGGTGCTAGTGTTCCGGCTATCCGGAGACCAGGCGGCAATCGGTCGGCTGGCGCAGGAGAACGTCGACCTGGTGACGGGCGAGGAGTTCGCCGAGTGATTGCGGACGAACGCCCGGCGGAGTATATTACAAGACATTTAAAACTGGATACATACAAACACAACGGAGGTAATCATGTCCGGTCACAGCAAATGGGCTAACATCAAGCACAAGAAGGAAGCAGCAGACAAGGTCAAGGGCAAGGCGTTCAGCCGCATCGGCAAGGAAATCATGGTCGCGGCCAAGAACGGCAGCGATCCCAATTCCAACCCGCGTCTCCGCGCCGCGCTGACGGCCGCCAAGGCGGTCAACATGCCGAACGCCAACATCGAACGCGCCATCAAGAAGGGCAGCGGCGAGCTAGGCAACGTCGTCTACGAGGAAATTGTCTACGAAGGATACGCCGCCGGCGGCGTCGCGGTCATCGTCGACTGCCTGACCGACAACAAGAACCGTTCGATCAGCGAAGTCCGCCAGGCCTTCGAGCGCAACGGCGGAAACCTGGCCGGCAGCGGCGCCGTGGCGCGCATGTTCCGCCGCCAGGCCCATTTCATCATCACCGGCGAATGGGCCGACGAGGAGAAGCTCATGGACATCGTCCTTGACGCCGGAGCCGACGACCTCACCGTCGAGGACGGCGAAGCCGAGATCTGGGCCGATCCGTCCGCCTTCGAGACACTGGTCAACCTCTTCGCCGAGAAGAATATCCCGACCGAGGAGGCCGAGGTGATCCGCCGCGCAGACATGACCGTCAATATCACCGACGACAAGGTCGCTTCGCAGGTGCTGAGACTCGTCGATCGCATGGAGGAGCTGGACGACGTCCAGATGGTCACTGCCAACTACGAAATCGACGACAGCATCGCCGACAAGGTGAATTCCGAGGAGGAATAGCGCCATGGCGAACATGCTGCTGGATCCGTCGACCGGATTTTCCATCGACTTCGGCGGGATGGGCGTCGCCCCCGCCGAAATCGCCGGACTTCGCGAGAAATTCGCGCTGGCCTCCGCCGAGATGAAGAAGATCGAGGCTGGCGAGATCAAGAACCCCGACGAGAAGCGCAAGGTCACCCACTTCACCGACCGCGCCACCTACCAGAGGAGCGAGCTCTTCGCCGAGGTCGAGCGGTTCGCGGCCGGCGTTCGCGCAGGGAAGATCGTGTCCAGCGCCGGAAAGCGCTTCGACGCCGTCGTGGTCAACGGGATCGGCGGCTCCGCCCTCGGACCGCAGCTCATGCAGTTCGCCATCAACGGTCCGTACTGGAACGAGCTTTCGGCGGAGCGCCGCGGCGCGCTCAAGATATACTTCCTCGACAACACGGATTCCGCCGAACTGGTGGACTTGCTGGACGTCATGGATCCGGAGGCCACGCTGCACCTGGTGATATCCAAGAGCGGCGGCACCAAGGAAACCAGGAACAACATGATCGCCCTCGAGAACCACTACGCTTCGCTCGGCATTCCGTTCGGACCGAACGCGGTGGCGATTACGATGAAGGGCAGCGAGCTTGACAAGCATGCGCATGACAACTCGTTCCTCGCCGTCTTCGAGATGGCCGAGTCGATCGGCGGACGCACCAGCGAGACCAGTATCGTCGGACATGTTCCGGCGGCGCTGACCGGAGTCGACTTCGGCAAGTTTCTCGACGGCGCCTGCGCCATGGACAAGTGGACCCGCGCCGAGAATCCCGAGGACAATCCGGCCATGATGCTGGCGGCGATGTGGTACCTCGCCGGCAACGGCAAGGGCGACCGCAACATGGTCATCGTGCCATACAGCGACCGTCTCGTGCTTCTTTCCCGCTATCTGCAGCAGCTCGTCATGGAGAGTCTCGGCAAGGAGCTCGACCGCGAGGGAAAGACGGTACACCAGGGACTCAATGTATTCGGAAACAAGGGCGGCACGGATGCGCACGCCTTCATCCAGCAGCTCAACGACGGACGCGACGACTTCTTCGCCACGTTCATCGAGGTGCTCGCCGATTCCAGGCGGATACCGGTCTCCGGAAAGACCTGCCTCGGCGACTATCTGCACGGCTTCCTGGCAGGACTGAACAAGGCATTGCTCGGCAAGGGCCGCCGCACCATCATGGTCAAGATGGAGCGTCTCTCCGAGTTCTCGCTGGGGCAGGTCATCGCGCTCTACGAGCGCACGGTGGCGTTGTATGCCGAGTTCATCAACATCAACGCCTTCCACCAGCCCGGCGTCCAGGCATACAAGCTGGCGGCCAACGGCGTGCTCGAACTCGCCGGAAAGCTGAATGAGTTCATAGGCGCCAATCCGGGATTCTCCGGTTCGGCGGTCGATTTCTCCACCAGAATCGGCATGACCGACGCGGTATCCGAAGTGGCAGGACTGCTCGCCAAGGCGGCGCTCAACGGCGGGGCCGTGGCGCGTGTCGCCAGCGGCGCGGTCTGGAAATACACTGTAAAGAAGTGAACCTGCTTCTTTTCCAGGACGAAGACTTCAACGACGATGGAACGGCGGCCGTCGAAGGTCGCCGTTTCACGCATCTCGCCGAGATAATCGGACTGGAGGAGGGACGCTCCTACAAGGCCGGACGTCTCGGCGGACGCATCGGCACCGCCAAATTGCTTTCGGCCAATTCCTCGCGCGCCGTCTTTGAATTCACGCCGGAATCGAATCCGCCGTCCCCGTTGCCTGTCACGCTTCTCGTCGCGCTTCCCAGACCGCTTTCGCTTGGCAAGACGCTGCATTGCGCGGTCACCATGGGGGTCAAGCGAATCGCCTTCTTTTCATCCGCCAAGGTAGAGAAGAGCTACTGGCAAAGTCCCAAGATATCGGAGACCGCCTTAATGGGGGACGTCCTGCTGGCGCTCGAGCAATGCCGGGACACGATTCCACCGCGGATAACCTTTCACCGCGACTTCAGACGTTTTCTCGCCGAGGAGCTTGATGTCATCGCGACAGGGAACCGCCTCTACGGCGATGCGTCCGGACGACCGTGCACAGGGGCCGGCGGTCCCGTGACGCTCGCGGTCGGTCCCGAAGGCGGATTCACCGATGCCGAACGCGTCTCATTGGAATCGCATGGATTCGAACCAGTGTCCCTGGGAAGCAGGATACTGCGCGTGGAGTTTGCCACGGCGGCTCTGCTCTCGCGTCTTTCCGCTCCGGTGACGGAATGATCGATCTTTCCAGCTGTTCAGACTGCCCGCACCGCTGCGGCGCGGCGAGACCGGTTGTCTCCAATCCCGGCGAAAGGACGCCGGGGGTGTGCTCGAGCCAGCTCGAGCCGGTGGTGGCAAGAGCCGGGCTGCATTTCTGGGAGGAGCCGGTGATAAGCGGAACGCGCGGCTCAGGAACGGTGTTCTTCACGGGCTGCAACCTGCGCTGCCTGTTTTGCCAGAACTGCGAAATCAGCCGCGGCGGAACCGGCAAAAGGATATCGATCGATCGTCTGCGCGATATCTACGGCGAGTTGATAGCCAAGGGGGCGCACAACATCAATCTGGTGTCGCCGATGCATTTCACCCGTGCCATTGTCGAGAGTCTGGATCGCCCGCTTCCGGTTCCCGTGGTGTACAACACCAACTCCTACGAACTTCCGGAGACGCTGGCCAGGCTGGAGGGCAAGGTGCAGATATATCTTCCGGATCTCAAGTATTTCGACGACGGGCTTGCCCGCAGGTTCAGCGGCGCGCCGGGATATTTCGACGTCGCCACGAAGGCGATAGACGAGATGGTGCGCCAGGTCGGACCCTGCGAAACGGGGCCGGACGGGATGCTTCGCAAGGGAGTGGTCATCAGGCATCTCGTGCTGCCGGGACATCTCTCCGACAGCGAGAAGGTGCTGGAATACGTGTCGAAACGTTTCCACGGGGAAGTCATGTTCAGCATGATGCTCCAGTACATCCCGTGTGGAGTGGCCGCCGACGGCAAGTATCCGGAACTTGCGCGCAAGCTTTCGCTCAAGGAACGCCGCCGGGCCGAGCGCATGTTGCTCGAGTCGGGCATCGAGAACGGCTTCATGCAATCGGGACAGGCGGCCGACCGGAAGTTTATTCCCGATTTCGACTGTTCCGGCGTATGATTGCAAATGGTTTTTTGAAAAGTACGATATGTCAACATATATTACGTGTGCGCTACCAAATGACAACTTTCAATTGAAAGGAACAAACGATGGAAGAAGTTAAGAAGTGTCTCGCCAATATTTGGCAGTCGGTCCGCGGAGGACTGGTTCGCGCCTGGCAGGATGGATCCGGAAAGTTCCTGCAGGACAAGGTGTTCGCCGGTCTGACGATCCTTGCGGTGATCGTATCGGTCATTTGCATCATCTCCCAGTGCGGCAAATAGCCACCTGGACAACGTAATCAATTCCGAAAGGATATAGAAATGGCTAAGAAAGATAAGACAGTGGAAGCGGCACCGGAGAGCGTCGAGGTCGTTCAGGAAGCCACGGAGACCACCGAGAAGGTTTCGTTCGGCGACAAGGCGGCAAAGGTCGGCAAGGACACTCTGGAAGTCATCAAGAAGTTCTTCATCGTCATCGGAGGATTGCTTGGCGAAATCGATTGGAAGTTCATCGGAACCCAGCTGGTGGAAGTATTCTCGACCAAGCAGTATTGCTGCTTCACCGGACGCGTGAACCGCAAGCAGTTCTGGTCCTTCTTCGTTCCGATCTTCATCATCATGCTGATCCTGAACGGTTGCGGATATTTCGCCCTGATCAACCTGCTCTTCGTGTTGCCGGTGTTGGGCATGACCGCCCGCAGGCTGCATGACGTCGGCGTCAGCGGCTGGATTCAGATTCTTTACCTGCTGCCATGGTTCGGCTCCAGGATTCCGTTCGTGCTGGGACTCTATCCGGTGCTCTATCTCTGCGCTCTCGAGTCGGACAGCCAGAACAACAACTACGGCGACGCGCAGTAGTCGTTCCTGAAAAACAATTCGCATCCGCCGTTTCCGGTATATCCGGAGACGGCGGTTTCTTTTTGCGGCGGCATGTCATCCGCTTGATTTTTATTGGAAATGTGTCATATTATAAGAACGTTGCAGTCCCATGGTGTAACGGTAGCACAAGTGATTCTGGTTCATTTAGTTGAGGTTCGAATCCTTATGGGACTGCCATTTTTTATGCCTGCGCGGCAGGTTCCTGCATAGGCGCAACGCAAGTTCCAAATGCTTCCCGAATGATCGGATCCGGTCTTTGTTCCCTACTTGACTGGCAGTTCGTCAAGACCGACGACCAGCATTCCGCACTCGGACGCCGTCCGGAGAATGCGCTCCAGCAATTCGAACGACATGCTTATGTTGTTGGGTGTTTCCGAGATGTTATGCGAATAGAAGGCGATGAAGAGATTGTTCTTCGCCGCGTTCCGTATGATCGACTCCACTTCGTCGGGATCCGTATGGTAGAGCGATCCCAGACCGGCTCCGCCGACGATCCGGATGCCGGGAATTTCGGCGACTGGCACGCCGATCGCCTGGGGCATGTCCTTCCTGCCTGACCTGAAGTGTTCGAAAATCCCGCCCAGCCGGGCGTCGGTTCTTTCGTCATGGCTATTGTAGGGGTAGGCCATGGAATGAACTTCGATGCCATGTTTCCGGCATTGGTTCAACTGGACTTCAATGTGCTTGTTTACATATTCATCGGTTCCAAACTTGTCAAATCCGCCAGGAACCTCGTGGTGTGAGCGTGTATGAAGCCCAACGGTGTGTCCGTCGGACTGCAACATCTTCATGATGCCGGCCGCTTCGTCGTCAATGTCGCCATGGACGAAGAACGACGCATGCGCATGGTATTTTGCGAACAGCGGTGTCGAGGCACGCCATCCGGAGAAATTGCGGTCGTCGAAGGTCAATGCAAGAACTCCGTGCTCGACTTTGGCGACATCGATCTTCGCCATGGCGTTAGCGTGGAAAGCGAAAAGCAGGCCGGCGACCAGAATCGCGCCGGCACGGACTACTTCGCGCACATTTCCTCCGCGAGGGCCAGGAGCTGTTCCTCGGTCTCGGCGTTTGGCGCCGAGAGTATCTTCACCGCGTTGTCGGCGAACCTGATATCCTTGCAGGACTCCAGCTTGGCGCGCATGGCCTTGGCGGCCATCGGCGCCCAGGAGCCGTTCTCGACGAATCCCACCAGACGGTTGCGATAGCCGTGCTCGACAAGACGTGTCGTGAAATCGTTCATGAACGGGAACATCCCGGCGTTGTAGGTGGTGGTGGCCAGGACCAGCTTCCCGTAGCGGAAGGCGTCCTCGAGGGCCTCGGCGAGATCGGTGCGTACCAGGTCGTGAACGACGACCTTCGGGCAACCCTTCGCCTCCAGCATCTCCGCCAGCCGGAGGACCGCCCTGCGCGTGTTGCCGTAGACCGAGGTGTAGGCGATGACCACGCCGTCGGATTCGACTCCGTAGGATGACCAGGTGTCGTAGAGACCAATATACTGGCCGAGGTTTTCCTTGAGCACCGGTCCGTGCAGCGGGCAGATGACGGCGATGTCCAGGCCGGCGGCCTTCTTGAGCAGGGCCTGGACCTGCGGGCCGAACTTGCCGACAATGCCGAAATAGTAGCGGCGCGCCTCGCAGGCCCAGTCCTGATCGACATCGAGCGCCCCGAACTTGCCGAAGCCGTCCGCCGAGAAGAGCGCCTTGTCGGCGGAGTCGTAGGTCACCATTACCTCGGGCCAGTGGACCATCGGGGCGGCGATGAAGTTGAGCACGTGTCTGCCGAGCTCGAGCTTGGAACCTTCGGCCACGACCAGCTTGCGGTCGTCGCAGGGCACTCCGAAGAAAGCGGTCATCATGGAGAAGGCCTTTGCGGAAGATACTACGGTCGCCTTCGGGAAAGCCTCGAGAAACGCGGCGATGCCGCCTGAATGGTCGGGTTCCATATGCTGGACCACGAGATAGTCCGGCTCGCGTCCGCCGAGAACGGAGCGGATGTTGCCGAGCCATTCGTCCGCGAACCTGGAGTCGACGGTGTCCATCACCGCGATCTTGTCGTCGACGACAGTGTAGGAATTGTAGGCCATGCCGTCCGGAACGACGTACTGTCCCTCGAACAGGTCGATGTCGTGGTCATTTACTCCGACGTAGACGATGTCGCGGGTGATGTTCATGCTAATCTCCTGAAATATTGAATCGAACAACGGACATACAGGAAATATACCGGCAATCGAAGGCCGATTCCACGGGTAACGTGGAAATTGCCGAGAATTTTCATAGGCTACCGGTGGAAAGCAACATCGACCAAATGTATAATAACCCAGTTTCAACAGGAGGCAAGCATGGACATCGAGCGTTTCTGGTTCTGGTTGATTGCCGGGATAGTCATGATCGTGATGGAGGCATTGACCCCGGGGTTCGTGGTCTTGTTCTTCGGTGTCGGCGCGTTGCTGACCGGCGGCGTGCTCTACTTCTTCCCGCATCTTCCCGCGGACATCACGTTGTTGTGTTTCATCGTCAGCAGTCTGCTGTTCCTCGGCGTGTGCCGGAGGTTTTTCGCCGGAGTCTTCAACGGAACGGGATTTAACCGTCCCCGCGACATAGAGAACGACGAGGTGACGGGGGCGGAGGCGGACGTGGTGTCCGCCATTGTCGGCGGACGTCCGGGCAAGGTGGCGTTCCGCGGCACAGACTGGATCGCGTCGGCGGAATGCGACATACAAGTCGGCGAGAGGGTGCGCATATTGCGCAGGGAAAATCTCACGCTGTTCGTGGAACCGGCGAAATCGCGCGAAAACTGACGAAACAAGACCAAAGGTAAACCGAAAGAAAGGAAACAGAAATGACCATGGAATATCTCACGCTGCTGATTGTTTTTGTCGCCGTCGCGATACTGCTCAAGATATCCATACGGATCGTCCCCCAGAAGCAGGCGAAGATAGTGGAACGCCTCGGCAAGTACAACCGCACGCTCAACGCCGGAATGCATCTCCTCGTCCCCGTCATCGACCGTGTGGTGAAGGACATCGACCTCAAGGAAGTTGTCATGGATATCGATCCGCAGGCCTGCGTGACCCGCGACAACATCATCGTCACCATCGACGGACTGTTGTACTTCCAGGTGATAGACCCTGTGAAGGCCTTCTACGGAATCAACAACTACAAGTTCGCATGCGAACAACTGGCGCAGACCACGCTTCGTTCTGAAATCGGCAAGCTCGAGCTGGACCGTACGTTCGAGGAACGCACGTCCATCAACTCGGCGATCTGCTCCGAACTGGACAAGGCCTCCGATCCCTGGGGCGTCAAGGTCACCCGGTACGAAATCAAGACCATCACGCCGCCGGATTCGGTCCGCGACGCCATGGAAAAGCAGATGAAGGCCGAGCGCGAGAAGCGAGCAGCCATCGCAGAATCCGAAGGAGAGCGCCAGAGCCGCATCAACCGCGCCGACGGCATCAAGCAGGAGGCGATCAAGTGCTCGGAAGGCGAGAAGGAGCGTCGCATCAACGAGGCCGCCGGGCGCGCCGAGGAAATCAGGCTGGTCGCCGAGGCGACCGCGGCCGGACTTCGCGCAATTGCCAAGGCGATTTCCGAGAACGAAGGCGGACGCGACGCGGTCGGCCTGCGCATCGCCGAACAGTACATCGCCGAGTTCGGCAAGCTGGCCAAGGAGAACAACACGATGATCGTGCCGTCGAATCTTTCCGACGTGGCCGGATTCGTCCAGACGGCGGCGGCGGCCTTCAAGGCAACGAAGAAAGACAACTAGAAGATGGATGAGACCACGATCGCCTCGCACATCGCGGTATTCGCCTCGCACGCCCATGTGTGGGGGCTGCTCATCATCTTCGTGTTCATGACCATCGAGAGCTCGTTCATACCGTTTCCCAGCGAAGTGGTCATGATACCGGCCGGATTCCTGGCCGCCCGCGGGGAGATGACCACCGGAATCGTCTGGATGGACTGCGTCCTCGCGGTAATTGTCGGAACCATGGGCAGTTTGGCCGGGGCCTACATCAACTACTACCTGGCGCTATGGATCGGGAGGAAGTTCCTGTACACCTATGGCAAGTACTTCTTCCTGAAGCCGGAGACGCTGGAGAGGGCGGAGGAGATATTCCGCAAGTACGGTGACATGGCGACCTTCGTCTGCCGGCTGCTTCCGGCGATCCGGCAGCTGATTTCAATTCCGGCAGGACTGGCGAAAATGGATTTCAAGCGGTTCACTTTCTTCACCGGGATCGGTGCGGGAATATGGATTGTCATTCTGACGGCGGTCGGAGCCTGGCTCGGTCATGCCTCGCGCGACATGGACTACGTGGAGCTGGTGAACTGCGGGAAGAAGATGATAACCAGCCACTACGGATGGATTATCGCCGGGCTGGTGGTGGTGTGCGGCGGATACTGGCTGCTGCAGAAGCTCGTGATGAAGAGTGAGAAATCTAGAGACTGATTCCAAGTAGCCCGGCCGCGCGTTTGAGCGCGGCATTCCGGTCGGGCAGCGTTCCGGACAGCTGTTCCTCGAAGATGGTCGCCAACACCTTGCCGAAGGCCGGACCCGGTTTCGCTCCGATGGCAAGCAGATCCCGTCCCATTACAAACGGTTCAGGCAGGGCAATGTTCTTGTTCTCGGCCAGTCGGTCTGCCAGCACAAGGAAGCCGTCCATGATGCCGTTGGAACACAGGCAGTCGATGCGGTTGAGTTCCATGTCCAGCGAGAAGGTGGGACGCGCCATCAGCATGCGAAGCTTGGCTTCCTTCATTCCGGGGATCGAGCCCATTCGCATGTGCCCCGCGATGACGGCTGTGATGCTTTCGATGTCATCCGCGGGAAATCTCAGATCGGTCAGTATGTTCTTCGCGATTTCGGCTCCCATCGACTCGTGTCCAAAGAACCTGATTCTACCAGTGTCGTCGCGTCTGAAGCTCGCCGGCTTGCCGATGTCATGCAGAAGTATGCACCATCCTAGCAGACGAGCCGGCAGAACCATGTGGCGCAACATCAGCATGGTGTGTTCGAATACATCCCCCTCTGGATGGAACTGAGGCGGTTGCTCCACGCCGCGGAGCGCCGCCACTTCCGGCAGGATATGCGAAAGGATTTCAAGTCTCTCCATGATCCTGAACGCCTGTTCCGCCCGCGGGGTCATAAGCATCATGTCCAGTTCTGCGCGGACGCGTTCCCGAGCGATTTTCGCCGTCAGCGGAGCCAGCAGCTTCATCGCGTCCTCGGTCTGGCGTTCGATTTCGAAACCAAGCCTGGACGCGAAGCGCACGGCGCGCAGCATACGCAGATAGTCCTCCTTGAATCTGGTCCCGGGATCGCCGACGGTTCTCAATACGCCATGCCGCAGGTCGTCGACTCCACCGACATAGTCCGCGACTTCGCCAGTGACAGGGTCGAGCATCAGTGCATTTATGGTGAAATCGCGTCGCAGCACGTCCACGGAAAGATCCTCGGTGAATTTCACCTCGTCCGGATGACGACCGTCCATGTAGCTGCGTTCTTCGCGGGCCGTGGCCGCCTCGAACTTGAACTCCCCGTTCTTTAGAATGGTGACGCCGAAACTACGTCCCACGAGCAAACTTCCCGGAAACATGCGCGAGATGTCATCCGGCCGGGCGGTGGTGACGATGTCGATGTCCGAGGCACTTCGCCCGAGCAGCATGTCGCGAACCGAGCCGCCGACCAGCATGGCTTCGAATCCGTCCGCACGGATGCGCGAAACCGCATCCGCTGCCGCATCGAACTCCGGATTGCGGGGGACGTTTATCTTCATGCGGACGACTTCGGCTAGAAGCCCCTCACGATCATCATGAATTCAGAGAACGATTCCGCTGTGAATTCCGGTTTCTCGTCCTTGGGGTCGCCGAATCCGTAGGTGACGAGAACGGTGCGGAATCCGGCGCGCCGGCCGGCCGCGAGGTCGGTGTAGTTGTCCCCCACCATCCAGCAGCGTTCCGCCGGAATGCCGTACTTGGCCGAGAGGGCCAGGATGGAATCCGGTTCTGGTTTGAGCGGATATTCGGAATCTCCGCCGATAATGTCGTCGAAGTACTCTCCAACGCCGAGTCCGTCCAGTATGGACTTGGAAGCCGCGGTCGGCTTGTTGGAGACCACCGCGAGTTTCTCTCCGGACTGCCTGAGTTCCCGGATGCCGGCCGAGACGCCTTCATACAGATATGTGGTGTCAAGAAGATGGTCGGCGTAGAACAGCTTCATGCGGCGCAGCGATTCGTTGAAATCGATGGTGGTGTCGGCGATGGCGCGGCGCACCAGATTGGACATGCCGTTGCCAATCATCCTGACGATACGCTCGTTCTGAAGCGGCTCCAGTCCCATCGAGGCCCGCATGTAGTTGACGGCTCCGGCCAGGTCGAGACGCGAATCGATGAGCGTGCCGTCGAGGTCGAAAACGATAAGCTTTTCCATTGTCAGTTTTCCTTTGTTTGTTTTTCGCCGACGAACGGAAGGCGCGTGACCCCGGGCAGCCTGGCGAAGGAGTCGATTCCGATATCGGAGAATTCGCCCCTGATGAAATGATGATGCCCGATTCCGCCGACCATGGCGGCGTTGTCGGTGCAGTACTTGGGCGGGGCGAACCGGAGTTCGACCTGCCTCGGAATGCGATTGGCCATCTCCTCGCGGAGAAGCTTGTTGCAGGCCACGCCGCCGGCGACCACGACGGTCTTCGCACCGAAATCCCGGGCCGCGAGAAATGTCTTGCGGACCAATGTGTCGACGACGGCCATCTGGTAGCTGGCAACGGTGTCGGCCAGCCACTTTCCGGAGAAATCTTCTCCGGCATCGCGGCGGCGCCGCGAATGGTAGAGCAACGCGGTCTTGATGCCGCTGAAGCTGAAGCTGTACTTGAGTTCGCGCGGAACGGCTTTTCCGGCTCCGCCGGTCAGCGGCCGCGGGAAGTCGAACGCCTTCGGGTCGCCGTCGGCGGCCGCCTTCTGGATGGCCGGTCCGCCGGGATATCCGAGTCCGAGGAGCTTGGCGCCCTTGTCGAGGGCCTCTCCGGCCGCGTCGTCAATGGTGGAACCAAGCTGCCGGGCGGCTCCGGTGGAATCTACCAGCACCAGCGAGGTATGGCCGCCCGAGACCACGAGCGCGAGAAGCGGGTAGGTCTTTTCCTCGGCGAGCCGATGCGACTCGCCGTCGAGAAACGCACCATAGATGTGCGCCATGAAATGGTTGACGCCGATAAGGGGAAGTCCGTTGCCGGTGGCGAGTCCCTTGGCGAAGTTCAGTCCGACCAGCAACGCCGGAATCAGTCCGGGCCCCTGGGTGATGGCGATGGCGTCGAGATCGGAGAATGCCACGCCGGCCTCGCGCATCGCCGCCTCCGTCACCGGGGTGAATGCCTTTAGGTGTTCGCGTGCGGCTAGCTCCGGCACCACGCCGCCGTGGACGGCATGCGCCGCAATCTGGGAGGCAATGACGCTGCTCAGGACGGTTTCGCCGTCTCTTACTACAGCCGCGGCGGTCTCGTCGCAGCTGGATTCCAATCCGAGAATCAGAGCCATGCGTTCGCCTTAGAAGTTGTGGGAGACGATTCCGTCGCGCAGCTTGGGCTCGAACCAGGTCGACTTGGGCGGCATGATTTCGCCGGCGTCGGCGATGTTCATAAGCTGGTCGATGGTCACGGCCGGCATGCTGAAGGCGATCTTGAAATCGCCGGAATCGACGAGCCTCACGAGCTCCTTGGTGCCGCGGATTCCTCCGATGAAGTCGATGTTCTTGTCCGTACGCGGATCGCCGATACCGAGGATTGGCGAAAGCACGTGCTGCTGGAGCACGCTCGCGTCGAGCGAATCGATGACGCCGAGCTTGGAGATATCGAACTTCGGGGTGGCGAGATACCACTTGCCGGAGAGATACATCTTGAACCTGCCCGGGGCACCGGTCTCGCCGTCGGCGGCCGGGACCACGACGAACTCCTTCGCCAGACGCTCCATGAAAGCCTGTTCGTCGAGTCCGTTGAGAGTCCGGACGACGCGGTTGTACGGTAGGATTGCGAGTTCAGACGCGGGGAAGGCCACGGTCAGGAAGAAGTTGTATTCGGCGTCGGGATTTCCGGAACCATCCTTCGGGGCGCATTCTACCGAGGTGCGGGCCGCCGCTGCGCTGCGGTGATGGCCGTCGGCGATATAGAACACCGGAACCTTGGCCTCGAAGAGGGCGGAGAGCCGGGCGCTGTCGGATTCCGAGATACGCCAGACGCGATGACGGATGCCGTCCGGAGCGACGAAGTCGAAGAGCGCCGGCGTCGCCTTGACGGCATTGACCATGTCGTCGATGTCCTTGACGCCGCGATAGGTGAAGAACGCCGGGCCGGTGTGCGAACGAAGCGCCATGACCTGGCGGGTGCGGTCGTCCTCCTTGTCCTGACGGGTCTTCTCGTGACGCTTGATGATGCCGGAGCGGTATTCCGCGGCGCTGGCGGCGCCGATGATGCCGGTCTGTGTGCGGCCGTTCATGGTGAGTTCGTAGACGTAGAGATGCTTGCCCTCGTCCTCGACGAGCGGCGCCTCGCGGCGGATGCGGTCGAAGGCCTCGCGACTCTGGCGGTAGACGCTCTCGTCGTAGAGATCGATGCCGGGGGCCATGTCGATTTCAGGACGGGAGACGTGCAGGAAACTCAGCGGGTTGCCCTTGGCCAGCTCGGCAGCCTCGGCCGAATTGACGACGTCATAGGGAACAGCTGCGACCTGCGCCACCTTGTCCGGGCGGGGCAGAAGACCATGGAAAGCGAGAAGTTTAGCCATTTTGAATTTTCCTTTATGTTGTTTCCAGAATAGAAATTGTCGTTTTTCAAAATCCCGCGATGAGTTTTACCAGTTTCAACGCGACGTCGGGCGGAAGGACTATGGTGAGGGTGTTCCCGTCTTCGGACCAGGACAGGGAACTTACTGTTTCTATCGCCTCCCGGTAGTCCGGGTCCTTCTCCAAATCCTCCAGTCCACTGTCGACGAGCCCCTGGCAGTATTTGACCGGCAGTACGATGAGTCCGGCCCTCATGCAGTCGATGCGAAGCATGAGCTTCGATTTGTCGACCGTCGGAGCAACCACGGCGTGGAACGGAATGACGAGATTGTTCGCCACCGGGAACTCGTAGTCGATGGCCAGGGCGTCTCCGTTCCAGCAGAACCGCGCCTGCTTGTCCGGATCGGCGTTTGCACCGTAGATGTTCTCGGCGAACGCGGTAAGCGCAACGGCCTGCGGTCTGGGCAGTTTGATCACCACCGGTTCGTCGTCGCCGG
>JAKSOH010000017.1 GCA_024405675.1 Victivallaceae bacterium | reverse complement strand
CGTCGCTCGGCGGGGCGAGATGTCTTACCGATCCCGATGTCCGCAACGCCACGGTTCAGGCGTTCTGCTTCACCTTGGCCGTGGCCCAGCTGACGGTTGGTCATGTCCTGGCCGCAATGCATACGCGTAGCTGGCGTTCATTCTGCGGAAACCTCGGCTGGACGCTGATTATCTGGGGAAATTTCCTATTGGCAATGCGGCTGATTGTGTGGCCAGGAAGCTTCCCCGTCGCGATGTACTGGCTCTACGGATGCGGTCTCGGACTCGTAATCGTCTTCGGCGTGGACTGGCACAACATCGCGGACGTGTTCCAGCTTCCGTTCTCGGTGATCGGCAGTTTCTCCGATTTGCTCAGCTACATCCGGCTCTTCGCCGTCGGCATGGCCGGTTCCTGCATCGCCCAAAGTTTCAACGGCATGGCGGTCGACGTCGTGAAGTCGTCTCCGTGGTTCATTCTCGCCGGAATCGTCATCGTGCTCTTCGGGCACCTTCTTAACCTGGCCATGGGGTTCCTTGGCGTGATGGTCCACGGGGTACGTTTGAACACATTGGAATTCTCGAATCATGTCGGGCTGACATGGTCCGGAGTCAAATATCATCCATTTGCAAAGGACAAGGACGGAAATAAAGAGGAGGAACAAATAAAATGAACACTGAACAGATGCTTGGAATGCTTGAGATGCTGGCCCTTGGGGCGAGCGACATGGTGGTTGGAATGGCGGCCATCGGCTCCGCTCTGGGAAGCGGCGTGGCCGGACAGGCTGCAATCGGCACCTGGAAGAAATGCTATCAGCAGGGCAAGCCGGCTCCGTTCCTGCTGCTTGCACTGGTCGGCGCTCCGTTGTCGCAGACCATCTACGCCATGATCATGATGGTCTTCATCAAGAGCCGTATCGAAATGCATCCGGAGCGTTTCCTTTTGTTCCTCGCCATTGGAATATTCGGCGGTCTCGCACAAATGGTTTCGGCCTACGCACAGGGCAAGGCCGCGGCCGGCGCCTGCGTCGCGTTCGGAGAGACCGGCAAGGGATTCGCCAACTATCTCATGGTGCTGGGAATTGTCGAGACCTGCGCCATCTTCGCTCTCGTGTTCTCACTGATGGCGATGCCTTAATTGAATCTGGGACCGGACGGTCGTTTGCAACGCAACCTGCGGAAGGGCTGGTGCTGGATCTTCTGCAGCTGGTGGCGTGTCTGCCTGGTTTCCGTGCTATCCTGCATTTTTCTAGCGGTGGCGATGGTTCTCGTGTGGACCAACCACATGCCGTACCCGGTACGGCATTTCCTGGTCAGGTCCAGCGGAATCGCGGTAAGGGTGGCGGTCGCGGGAGCGATTATAATGCTGCTGGCCGCAATCACCGGAGTGTTGTGCCGCAGATACCACCACGCTCTAACATATTTACTCGGCGCCGGGGCGACGCTATTGGCGTCGTTCTTCTGTCTATTCGGCGTCATCCTCTTTGATTACGTAGGTCCCGTCAAGGACTATTTCGCGGTAAATTTGAAGTTACCGACGGAAGTGGAGCTTCTGGAACCGAAACCAAACAATCCGTTCTGGGATTTTGATTCGGCTCCGTCGGATTCGTTCCAGTACCGGGTCATTCATTCCATCGTCGATGGTCATGACATGGAAGACGGCGACATCGGTGGAGTGCCGGTGTTCGGATGGTTCAAGAACCGCAAAGAAATTGCGGAGAAGTGGCGGAAAAGATTGATGAGCTATCTTGCGGCCAATCCAGAGTGGCGGCTTTACGACGATCCCATGGTCGGGGTGGTTGCGATGCGCCGGTTTCGGGATTCCTTTGGAACCGTCGTTCCACTGCAGAGCGACAACTATAGCAACTACGGCCAGACCGCCGAAAGGATGAACTCCAAGATCGGTCGATACGAATATCGGCTGACCATGGGACTCGACGGGCAGCGGTGGCAAGGCGGCCGGGGCCGAAACCGCGTCGAGCGCTATCGCGGCGGATTCAGTTACCTGACTCAGTCGCTGGCCGGCGACGTTCAAATAGAGGTACTGGATCGCAGCGATTTCCCCGGACGCAGGATGACATCTGCCACCATGCGACTGCTCATGAGCGAGTTTTCAGCGTTGGCACGAGGCAAGGAGACGTATCCTGACGACACAATAGTCCGCGGCGAGCCGGAGATGGTGATATCTGGAAAACTTGGAACCTACATAGCGAACGTGCGTTGCAATCCGGGGGAACCCGGGTTGGTCTACTTGAAGGCCTATGAAATCACCGAGGACATTCCGCTTTCATTGTATAGTTTGCGCAACGAGGCGAATGAATACATCGGCTGGTCGGAAGACCCGGAGGAACAGTTTTTCGCACAATTGAATTTCGTAATCAGCGAGGGAGACTGGGGCGAGTATTACGGGGCTCGTTTCGAGCTCTGGTTCAAGCCGGACGATTCGGAAAAGGAAGAGCGCAAGCTCCTCGAACGCAACTACCGCATTGAAGGCTGGATGCGCTAGGAATTCCTATTCGAACCTGACTTCGCCGATGTCCTCGGCCCCGCACAGCAGCATCGCCAGGCGGTCGACGCCGAGCGCGCATCCGCTGGAATCCGGCAGTCCCCGGTCCAGGGCCTCTAGAAACGCCGTCGGTTCCGGGTATTCGTTCATACCGGATTTCAATCGGAACGCCGCCGACTCGCGGAATCTGGCGCGTTGTTCTGCGGCATCGGTCAGTTCCCAGAAAGCGTTTGCCAGCTCCATTCCGAGCGCATAGAGTTCCCAGCGGCAGGCGATCCGCGTATCCTTTTTCGATAGCCTCGAAAGCGAGGCTCTTCTGGCCGGATAGTCGATGAGAAACTCCGGGTGTTCCTTTCCCAGATTGGGTTCTACCTTGGTCACCATGATTTCATCGAATGAATCGTCGCGGTCCGCCTCGAACGCATCGACTCCTGCATACTTGCGAAAAGCCTCCTCGACGGTTATGAACGACGTCCTTGACATGTCGCAATGTCGCGCCTTCCACTTGATTTCCGTTTTTCCCAGCGCAGAGCGCGTGGTCTCCGCCAGCAGGTCTCCGGTAAGCGCGGCCAGCTCCAGGTAGTCGAGTCCGGAGGCATAAAACTCCAGCATGGTGAATTCCTCGCGGTGGCGGCTGCCATACTCGCCGCTCCGGAAGCAACTTCCAATCTGGAATATCCTCTTCATTCCGTCGGCGAGCAATCGTTTCATCTCCAGCTCCGGACTGGTGCGCAAAAATCGTCGTCCGCTGGTCACTGCCTCGATGTATTCCTCGGGGGCGGGGGCGGCGATACGAACCGCGGTCTCTGTCTCGATGAAACCATGAGAATAAAAAAAATCCCGCATCGCGCGCAGCATTGCCGAGCGCAACGCGAGATTTTCTAACAACCGGTTGCTGGACATTACGCCTTGGCTATGCGCTCCGCATACTGGCCGGTGCGAGTGTCGATGCGAACAGTATCGCCGACGTTGATGAAAAGCGGTACCTGGATTTCATATCCGTTGTCGATCTTTGCCGACTTCGTGACGTTGGTGGCGGTGTCGCCGCGGACGCCAGGCTCGGTTTCGGCGATGACCTTCTCGATGAAAGTCGGGAGGGTGATGTCGATCGGCTCGCCCTTGTAGAGCGTGAACTGGCAGGTGCTGTTCTCAATGAGGAAATAGATTTTGTCGCCGAGAACTTCGGGCGCGACGGTCATTTCTTCGTAGGTGTTGGGATCGCTGAACACATAGTTGTGTCCGTCGAAATAGGAGTAGTCCATTTCACGCTCGGCAACATCCGGCTCATCAATCTTGTCGGTCGGGCGATAGGTCTTTTCCATGCCGATTCCGGTAATCATGTTCTTCATGCGGCAGCGATAGAGCGCCGTACCCTTGCCGGGCTTGCAGAACTCGAATTCGGTGATTACCCACGGAGCGTTGTCGATCTCAATCTTGAGACCTTTCTTGAGGTCGGAAGCACTGAACATGTTGTTTTCTCCTTGCTGATGTCGTTTACGAAACTTAAAATAGTTTCATATAAAATACCGCGCGGACGTTGCCTTTTCAACCGTGTCCGGTTGAGTCAGGCTCTGAATAATCAAATGTGAAATCCAAACGCTTGTATATTCCCTAGCGTTGGTTTAAAAGTGATTGGACCGTGTTTTCGACCCGATCCGTCATCCCGACATGGCTCGCCATGTCGGGATGACGAAAACTTGAGAACCAATTGTGCAGAGGTTACGGTAGCACGTGTTGGATTGGCAGCCAGCCGATAAATCGCAAAGGTGTCATCTCGATATTTCACTAGATGACAAACATCGTGTAGGAGAGGGAGAGACACCTTTGCTACCGGACTTTGCCTAAGATCGTATTATTATCGTGGTTGGTGAAAGCCGCATCACAAGTCGGATCAAGGCAAGTCACAACCATAAGTTACTACAAAAGGGAGGGAATGCAAGAGACAAGGACGCAGAATTGGATCGGACTAGACGTCAGCAAGAAAGATTTTCATGCTGCATTGCGCACGCCGGGGGAAAAAAGCTTCATGTCGCAGAAATTCAAAAGGACGAAGGATGGTGCCATGAAGATGTTATCTCTTTCAAATTTGAGCATATGACTGTCCAGTCTTCGCAATCAACAGAAAACCGCCGTCTCCCCGACAATGAGGAGACAGCGGTTTGTTTTCAGTCAGGCAATCCTGGGCTAGCACGCCCTTGGTGTACCAAGTCAGGTGAAGATTCTCGCCTCCATTTTTCAGTCCCTGTCAACGTTGCCACGCATTTGTCACCGTGGTCGAAATCTTTTACGATCTTAGCGGTTTTCGTTAATTTGGAACAGGTCGACATTAATGCGGACGCCGTCGCCGGCACCAATTTGGAGAATAATACTTGTCAAGTCCCCGCTTAAAGATAATATCTTATACCGATAAGGGATACTTCGCAAAATCTGATCAATCGTTGTTCTTTTTTGCGGTCGACATTACTTCAAAACTGAGAAATCGGCGAACAACCAGTAGATGGCGAAAACCACGGCGAGTAGCGCGGCACCGGCCGCCCATGCATGACGCCATGGCACGAGATCTACCGCACCACTGTTCTCTTGTTTCCAAGGGGTCTTGTTCGGGGCTATGATTCCAATGGCCAGCATCGCGGTAACCAGAACGACGAACACGATTCCCAGATAGTGCCAGTTGCCGCCGCATGCGTCGGAGAGGCGCGGGAACAGCAGTCCGGCCCCGGTAAGCGCAATCCCCGCAATAAGTCCGAATTTCGCGGCGATGGCCGGCACGCGCTTGGTCAGCAACGCCACGCAGACGACTGCGACAATGGGAATGTTGTAGAGCCCGTTCATTTTCTGAAAATAGGTGAAGATACTGTCGTTCCCCGCTAGAAACGGGGCTATCGTCATCGCGGCGAGTGCCATGACCCAGCCGAAGTACTGTCCGGCTTTGACGGTTTCCTTGCTGGAGCATCCCGGTTTGATGACCGTTCTGTAGATGCCGATTCCGAAAATCGTGCTGGCCGAGTTGAGTACCGAGTCGAAGCTGGATAATATTGCCCCGGCTACAACTGCGGCGAAGAATCCGGCCATCCACGATGGCATCACTGTGTGTACCAGCATTCCGTACGCGTCGACCGGCTTGATTGTCATTCCATGCTTCATTGTGAACCAATAGAAGGCAATCATTCCCGGCAACACCAGAAAGCACGGGCCTAGCAACTTGAGCAGGCCGGTCAGCAAAACCCCCTTCTGACCTTCTGCGAGAGATTTGGCGCCGAGCGTCCGCTGGATGATCTGCTGGTTGGTGCACCAGTAGAAGATGTTGATGAGCAGTATTCCGGTGAAAAGCGAACCGAATGGTGCCGGATCGTCCGGTGCGCCGATGGAATTGAACTTCGTCGGCATCGCCTGTTTCATGATGGCGAGTCCGTGCCACGCTCCCTGGCCTTCGCCTACCATCGAGAGCCCAAGGTACGTAATAAGCAATCCACCGGTTAGGAGTCCGATTCCGTTCAGCGTGTCGGAGATTGCGACTGAACGTAATCCTCCAAATAACGCATATATCGAGCCGATGATTCCAATGAGCCATACCGTTCCCCACAGCAGGACGGATGGATTGGAAATTCCCGTCAACTTGCTGACGTCAAGGATGTTGTTGAGCCCTTGCGCGCCGGTGTAGAGAATCGTCGGAAGCAGAATCGTGACGTAGGCGAGCAGGAATATCAGGTCGCATACGAGCTGGGTCCACTTGTCGAACCGCATGGCGAGAAGTTGTGAAACAGTGGTGATTCCGCTTTTGAGGAACTTTGGCAGGAAGAACAGCGCCATGGCGACCAGCGCCACGACGGCTACCACCTCCCAGCACATCACGCTCAGTCCATAGCGAAAGGAGTCGCCGTTGAGTCCTACGAGTTGCTCGGTGGAGAGATTCGTGAGGAGAAGGGAACCGGCTATGACGGGAAAAGACAGGCTTCGTCCACCTAGGAAGAATCCAGTGTCGCTACCGGTGTCGTCATTGCGGGTCAACCACCAGGTCGCGGCGCCTACCAAGATGGTGAAGAACAGGAAAGAGCCTAGGGATAGTAGCCACATGTCAGTAGTCCTTTCTTTTTGTCGCAATAATCGGTTCAAATGTCTTCCGCCCAACCTTCTCGGTAATAAAGATAGGTGGTTTCTCGTGGAAATTCCACGTGCAGGGAGCGAACAGGGCGTTCAATTTCTGGGGACGAGGAATCCGGGAGTCATTTCCTTGGGGACGGGGGAGGTGACTTCAACGCGTTCCCCCGATACCGGATGGACGAAGCCGATGAAATGCGAATGGAGCGCCTGGCGTGGCAGCAGAAGATTTTGTCGGTCCTCATCGGTCAGCTCGTCGTTCTTCATCCTGAAGTATAGCGATTCGTCGAAACCGTAGAGTTTGTCGCCGACGACCGGGTGTCCCAGCGCCAGCAGCGTTGCGCGTATCTGATGCATGCGTCCCGTGTCGAGCTCGGCCCGGACCAGCGAGAATCCACCGGATTCCGATTCGCGGGAGAATATGGTCCGTGCGCTTTCAATGTCGACGGAACCATTCGGAACGAAGAAGGCGAAACGGCGTTTTTTCCTGATCGGGCTCTCTAGGTCCTTGAACAGGAATCCGGCCGCCTCGACGCGGCCGGGGAATGCGCCATGGACGGTCGCGAGGTAGACGCGGTCCATGTGCTGTTTTCCGAGTTTCGCCGCCGCCTGCCTCGTCTTCGCGACGATGAGAAGTCCGGAGGTCTCCCGATCCAGCCGGTTGACGAAGTGGATGTCCTTTCCGAAGTCCGACACGAGCAGATGCCACAAAGTATGTTTGAAGAACGGTCCGGCCGGATGGACGCAGAGATTCCCCGGCTTTTCCACCGCCATCACGGTGTCGTCCTCGTAGAGTATGCGGTAGGAGAGTTCGGCGGGGGGTTCCTCGATGTCGTCCGGATGGTATTCGACGATGTCGTTGATCTGCAGCGCGCGGTCCGGTTCGGTGGCCGCGCCGTTGACGGTGATGAGACCATTGCCGATGGCTTCTCGCCACTCGTCGATGCCCCGGTACGGGAAGCGCATCGCGAGGAATCCGGCCAGCGGCATGCCGGCCCCGTCCCACGTCACGCTGGTCCTGGCCACCCGGCCGCCAGGTATGATGCCGCGGTTCCTCATCTTCCGATTATGAAAACCAGGCGTCCCGGCCGCGGCTTGTCCGCGAGCTCCGGACGGAGGAATACCGCCGTCGACATCCAGTCTGCCTCGCAGGCCGACGGCGCGGCTACGGTGACCGCGTGCCGGTCGGGCCTGGCCTCTCCGGTGGCGGGATCCAGTATGTGGCCGTACCTGACATTCCCGATTTCGAAGAACCGCTCGTAGTTGCCGCTGGTCGACACGCCGTGTCCTGGCGGACATCTGAAGCCTTCCGGGTGGTTCCTGGACGGATTGCGGGGATCCCTCATGGCGATGGTGAAGGCGTCGGAACCGTCAGGCGGGTCCAGCAGCAGCAGGTTTCCACCGAGATCCAGCACGCCGGTGGAGATTCCCGCCGCCTGGATGCGCTTTCCTGCGAGGTCGAGGGCGTAGCCCTTGGCGATGCCGTCGAGCGTGAGCGCCATTCCCCGGATTTTGAAACGCACGGTCCGCGCGTCGTCGTCGAACGACACCTTGTCCAGGCCGCACAGCGCTGATTTCACCGCGCGTTCTTCCTTCGACGGTGTTTTGCCGTTTCGCCTGGCTTCGCGCCACATGTCCTCCACCGGTTTCACGCTGATGTCGAACACCCCGCCGGTTTCCCTGTAGGCGCGACGCGCTTCGCAAAGCACGTCCCAGAGCAGGGGGCCGCAGTGGAAAGGCCGTTCAAAAGCGGTCACGTTGAGACGGGATATCTCGCTTTCCGGGGTGCGGACGTTGCAACATCGCGCAACTTCCGCAAAGGTCTCCAGCACGATTCCGTATGCACTCTCGGCGTTGGAGGCATCGGCCACGACGTCAATGCAGGCCGTCGTTCCCATCGCCGTGAACTCGCGGACGATGCGGACCGGCGACATGCTGACCATAGCCACGGCCACGAGGATCAGGACGATTCCCGTCCCGACTCCGACGACCGTTCTAGGTCCCATGGACTACTGGTTCCTTTCTACTCCAAGTTTTACCGGAACATCGTTGAGTTCGGTCGCGATGTCCCCGGTATTCGGAACCAGCTTGACGGCTAGTGTCTCCTTTGATATGTAGTCGGCGAACCGTTCCACCGCGCCGGCCCATTCCGCCGGAACGGTGTAGCCGAGAACGATGCGGTCCTCGACGTTGAGCTGCTTTTCCTTGCGGATGTTCTGCACGCGGCTGACGAGTTCGCGTGCGAACCCTTCTTCAAGCAGTTCCTTCGTGAGTTCTGTCGACAGCGCGATGGTGATTCCGTCGCTGCTTGCGGCAACCAGTCCGGGCTTCTCGACGCGGTTGATGACCAGATCGTCCGCGGTGATGCAAGCTATGTTGCCGTCCTTGAACTTGATCTCGAACGGCTTGCCGGCGAGAATGGCGCCGATGTCCTTGCCGGAAAATCCGGCGATGGCGGCGGCCGCCTCCTTCATGTTCTTGCCGAGTTTGGCGCCGAGCGCCTTGAAGTTGGCCTTGCAGGAGCGGCTGACGAGCTCTTCCTCGTCGGCGCAGAACTCCACGGCCTTCACGTTGAGTTCCTCGGCGATGATGCCGGCGGTCTCCCTGAGCATTTCCTCCTCGTCCTTGCCGCCGGTGGCGACGATGGCCCGGGCCAGCGGCTGGCGGACCTTGAGGTTGTTCGCCGTCCTGAGAAAACGTCCCTGGGTGACGGCGAGCATCGTCAGGCGCATCTGGCGCTCAAGGCGCTCGTCGCGGCAGTTGTCCGGTTCGGGATAGTCGCAGAGATGGACGGAAAGCGGCATCGAGTCGGTACGCAGTACCTGATAGATTGCCTCGGTGGTGAATGGAATGAACGGAGCGGCCGTCTTGGCGAAGACCAGCAGCACGTAGTGCAGCGTGGCATAGGCCTCCATCTTGTCGGCGTCTCCGTCGCTCTTCCAAAAGCGTCGGCGGCTACGCCGGATATACCAATTGGTGAGATCCTCGATGAATGCGCTGAAACGGTTTGCCGCTTTCTGGAGATGGTAGTTGTCGAGCTCGTCGCGCACCTCCTGGACCATCTGCGAGGCGCTGGAGAGTATCCAGCGATCGAGCACGTTGGCCGGATTCTTCGGCGGCCGGACTTCTCCGGACGCGCTATAGCCGTCGACGTTGGCGTAGGTCACGAAGAACGAGAGAGCGTTCCACATCGGGATCATGACGTTGCGCAGGATTTCTTTCACTCCGGCCTCGGAGAACTTGAGGTCCTCGGCGCGTACGACCTGGCTTCCAAGCATGAAGAGTCGCAACGCATCCGCACCGCAGCGATTCACGACGTCCATCGGATTGGGATAGTTCTTCTTGCGCTTAGACATCTTCTCCCCGTCCTCGGCGAGCACGAGTCCGTTGACCACTACGTTGCGGAACGGCGGACGATCGAAGAGGGCGCTGGCGAGCACGACCAGCGTGTAGAACCAGCCGCGGGTCTGGTCGAGACCCTCGGCGATGAAGTCGGCCGGGAAGTTCTTCTCGAAGCGTTCCTTGTTCTCGAACGGGTAGTGCTGCTGGGCGTACGGCATGGATCCGGACTCGAACCAGCAGTCAAGAACCTCCGGAACCCGGCGTAGTGGGGATTTGCCGGTTGGGCTCGGAATCGTTATTGCGTCGACGAAGTGTTTATGTAGATCTTCGACCTTTTGGCCGGAGAGCTGCTCAAGTTCGGCCACGCTGCCAATGCAGACAACCTCGCCCTCGTCATTGCGCCAGATCGGGAGCGGGGTGCCCCAGTAGCGGTTGCGGCTGATGGCCCAGTCCCTGGCATTCTCCAGCCATTTGCCGAATCTGCCTTCCTTGAGATGTCCCGGAACCCAGTTAATGGACTTGTTGTTCTTAATCATCCGGTCCTTGATCTTTTCGACGTTGACGAACCAGGTCGAGACGCTGCGGTAGATCAGCGGTCCGTCATCGCGCCAGCAGTGCGGATAGCTGTGCTTGATCTGGCCGCGGTGCACAAGCTTGCCCTCGGCCTTGAGCCTGGCGATGATGTCGGGGTCGACCGACTTCACCGGACGACCGGCGTAGTCGGGCACTTCGGAGGTGAAGCGGCATTCGTCGTCGATCGGGCAGACCTCGACCTTGAGTCCGGCAGCCTTGCAGGCGAGGGCGTCGTCCTCGCCGAATCCCGGGGCGATATGAACGATTCCGGTTCCGTCCTCGGTGCTGACGTACTCGGCGGTTATTACCCGGAAGGCGCCCTTGGCGCGAAGATCCTTGAAGTAGTCGAAGAGCGGCTCGTAGGAGAGGCCGGCAAGCTCCGAGCCCTTGCCGCGCCAGACGATTTCCGGCTCGGTCTTGTAGTAGGCGGACACCCGGGCGGCCGCCATATAGAAGAACTCGTCGCCGTCCTTTATTTTGACGTAGTCTATTTCAGGGCCGACGGCCAGCGCCAGGTTGGAAGGAAGCGTCCACGGCGTGGTGGTCCAGGCGAGGATGCTGGCGGTTGGATCGTCGGTCAGCCTGAACCTGACGGTCACTGTTTGGTCGACGACGTCTTTGTAGCCCTGGTTGGCCTCGAAGTTGGAAAGCGGAGTGGCGCAACGCGGGCAGTAGGGGAGAATCTTGTATCCTTCGTAGATCAGGTCCATGTCCCACAGCCTGCGGAACACCTGCCAAATGGATTCCATGTAGTCGCGATCCATCGTGCGGTAGCCGTTACGGAAGTCGACCCAGCGTCCCATGCGTCCGACGATTTTCTCCCATTCCGCGGTATAGCGGAGCACGATCGATCGGCAGGATTCGTTGAATTTCGCGATGCCGTACGACTCGATGTCGCGCTTGCTGTCGAGGCCGAGGTTCTTCTCCATCTCGTTCTCTACTGGCAGGCCGTGGCAATCCCAGCCGAAGCGGCGTTCGACGTACTTGCCGCGCATCGCCTGGTAACGCGGTACGACGTCTTTGATGGAACCGGCCAGCAGGTGGCCGTAATGGGGCAGTCCGGTGGCGAACGGCGGGCCGTCGTAGAATACGAACTCCGGCGCTCCCTTGCGCTGTTCCATGGATTTCTCGAAAACCTTGTTCTCCCGCCAGAACTCGAGGATCTGCTCCTCCATCCTGGGGAAATCGACCGAACTGGATACATTTTTGAAAGCCATCACATACTCCGTTTGTTGAGCCTGTCGTTTTCCTGTGTCAATTAAACAAAAAGAGGACGAGCCCGAGACTCGTCCTCAGTGTGTCTTTGCCTTGCCGGCGCTTCTAAGAAAGCAGACGACGACTACGCCTTCTTGAAGTTTCCGGTACGTATGCAAGCGGCGCACATCTTGACAGTCTTGACGGTGCCGTTGTCGTTAATCTTCACGGTCTGGAGGTTGACCTCGAATTTGCGCTTCGTGTCCTTGACCACGTGTGTTCCGATTCCTCCGACCTTCTTTGCCAAACCCCTGCGGGTGATGTGGCCGCCATTTTCCTTGGTCTTGCCGCAGATTGCGCAGACTTTGCTCATTTCACTTACCTCACAAGTTCATTCCATAAACATCGATACGCTATAGTTGCGGGAGGGCAGATGTCACGCGCCCTGCACCGACTGTTTGTCGCGCCATTAATATACCCGGTCGACAACACATTGTCAACGGAATTCCAGCGCGACCACTCCAAAAGCAATGACGTGGTGGGTTGAGCGGGACTCGAACCCGCGACCACCGCCTTAAAAGGGCGATGCTCTACCGACTGAGCTATCAACCCGCCGGACGCATCCTCATCCAAAGAATGCGTTCCCGTAACATACAATAGAAGCTCCGCTTTTTCAAATCGCCTGGAGTTCTGGCCTGGGTTGTAAAAGCAACCCACCCAGTTTCGGCTATTTCATTTTTACGTAATTACGAAGAAAACGCCCTGGTAGGATAATATCTTTTAATCTCAGTATCCCAACTGATCTTCGCACGTCATCCTTTCGTGGATGGCTGTGCTTCCCTTTGTTTGTGTTTGTTAATTACTGGTTCCGCTTATATAACAGCGATTTCCTCAATTGAATTCGCTTAACAAAACGGGGCATTGTCTTTTACAACCCAGGTACGCCATAAGATATGTGGAAAATCGCGGCATGTCACCTTATATTATGATAATGTGGGGTTGATTGGAGGGGCATATGAGTCGGGAAAGCAATGTGCTTCCGACTGACACATTCCATAAGGGGAGGTGCGATTTGAGCAAATAGTGTGTCCGTGTGGTTTTAAGCCGGTTCGATGTGTTCGAAATGCTCGTTTGTCCAAGATGGATTACGAAATCTATCACAATACGAGAACAACCAATTACCAAAATGAAAAGGGGGAGCGAAATGCAGAAGAAGAATCAATCCGAGACGGAGAAAATTGCGATTGCCAGTGTGGGTGCGGATATAGGGGGCATGGCGACTCCCATCGGAACGTCGGCCGAATCCGACTATGTCACGGACATCATCATAAAATCGGATTCGGCGCCAGGTGCCTTTTTTGTCAATTCCACTTGGGCGGAGGGCAAGATTCCGGACGAATATGCCGGTGTAAAGCTGGAGTGGATGAAGAACGCATTCTCGTCGACCGACCAGATATCCAATCCCGGAGACGAACGCGTCGTGGTATTCCTCGACGACAAGGAGAGCAAGGAAGGCGTGGACATCACGTCATTGCTTGATGATGCGAAAATCGTCGGCTACGCTTCCGATGTATTCCGCGGAACGATCAAGAACACCGTTGACAAGACCGGCACGAAGACGAACAGCGTCCGCAAGGCCAATTTGAAGAACAAGGGTTCATTCGTCGTGAACGGCGTCAGGGTGGAGGGGGAGGAAATCTCGGGCAACCCGATTGCGGTTTCCGGATTCGCCACTGTCACCATCAATAATAGCGAAAATCCGGTGAATGTCAACGGCGGTGATCTTTCCGCATCGGTTACGAGGAAGGCGACCTACGCAGATGACGAACTGGCGTCCGCCAAGGAGACCATCTCCTTGAAGCGCTCTGCGAAGGGCAAGCTGACGGTGGTGAATTCGACCGTGGAGCAGATCGGCTCGATCGAGCCGGAGAAATATGACGTCGTTGGCGATTCCGAGATCGGGAGTAGCATGTCCGACAAGTTGAGCATGACGGGAAAGGATTTTGTCCGTATGGCGCTGCCGAACGACGGATCCCTCTCCGTCATCGCGGCCGGGGGGCTTGAAAACACCGGATACGGGAAAGCAGGGGAAGTCGTCGGGGCGCTTGGCGCCGCGGTTGCCGCCAAGACGAAGAACATGACAGCTTTCGCGGAAGTCAGCGGAACGAACTCCAAGTTCTTCGACGTCCTGCTTGGAGGAACGCGGAACAGGTCCCTTTCGATTGACGTCGTCTGCGCCAATCAGGGAAACAAGGCCCGCTCTTCCATCAAGATGACCGGCGAGATCAAGGCCACTTCCAAGCTTGACATGGTTGACAGTTGCTTCAACGGGGCGGTTGGATTCTCCAAGGTGGAGGTTTCCGGAGGTACAGTAGGTCGGATTGCCGGGGGCAGCGACAAGATAGTCCAGACTTTCAAATCCACCGACGACAAGGCCGGACTTGGACTCGAGAATCCGACGCCTGAGCAGCAGGAGATGATCGGTTACATTCTGGAGGGCGACTACATATCCAGCTGCGTCGAGAAGAATATTGACCACAACGTGACCGAAGACAGCACCGAGTCGTTGAAGACCGGCGGGTCGCTCGTGCTTAAGGACGGAGCGCTGGCGGAAGAAGAGATTTCCGGATTTTCGAAGGTGGAACTCGCCGGATCAACCGCCGCCGGCGATTTCAATGCCATGTCCACGACGGAAAGCAGCAAGCGTACGTCCGTTTGCAAGTCCAATAAGTACAAGGAAACGAGAGTTGAGAAGGAATCGTATAAGTCCACCGGCACGCTGAAGGCCGTGGATGCGTTTCTGGACAATGACTTTGAGGGATTCAAGAACGTCGACATCACTTTCGATTCCCAGGTGGCGGTGGAGGAAAGCAATTTCCGTATTTCCTCCAAGGACGAGTCGCGTGTCGACACCCGCGACAAACAGCAGACTTTTGACGTAACCGGGGAGGAGACGATTGATCGCTCCGAATCTCGTAAGGAGAACGAGAGTGGCAGCATCACCGCCAAGGTGAAGATTTCCAACAATACCGATGCTGAACTGAATGTTTCCAACATAGACGGCAAGGACGTCGTCCTCAAAGGAAATATCAGCTCGAGATCCATTGAGGCGGGAAGTTACAAAACGTACTCCGAAAATGTCGAAAGCAGGTCTAATGTCACCGGTGCGGATTTCGAAAAGGATGTGGAAAAAGAGTCGTTCAAGGCCAACGGCAAGCTGACCTACGACGGCACAGGAACACTGGGCGGCGGCGGCGACGGAGAAATCGAAGGATTTTCGAAGGTGGTGCTGAAGGGAGCCAATTTGAACATCAGCTTCGAAAGTTACAACACGACATTCACCGAAGAATTCGCTGAAGAAACAAAGGTGGGGAAGGATGGCGTCACCTACAACGTCACGGAATCTGATTCCGGGTTGGAAAGCTATCAGTCGGCCGGCGCACTGACGCTCGATGGTTGTGTGTTTGTCGGAACGTACCAGAGGAGCGCTGACGGATTCAAAACCCTCACGATAACCGGATTGCATAACAAAAGCGACTATGGCATGGAAGCTACAGTATGCAACATGTCCACGCGTTCGTCGAAGAAGACTACGGAGAGTTACACGAGGGGAGAGGACGAAAGCAGGATATATAACAGCGTTTCCGAAAACATTTCCAACAGTATGGACATGTCCGCTGTCGGCTCGGCGAAGATCAAGGATTCCGAGCTAGATGGCATCTACGGCTACGCAAAGGTTGAACTGGCCGGTTCGACCGTTGGATTTGTTTCTGGAGGGTTCGACGTTAGTCTTGATAACGTCAGCGGCAAAGAAACGACCTCGACAAAGGTTGCGACGGACAAGAATGGCGGTGTCACGAGTACACTCAATGAAGACATCAGGTACAAGCATACCGGATCCCTGAAGATGGAGGGCGGGGCGGTAAATGGTATCTCCAATTTCTCCAATGTCACGCTGAACGGAGTTGTCGTAGGAGAAGATGGCGTGAATAATACCTACAATGACCGCAGAACACTCTCGGAGACCTGTTCCTGGGCTTCGGTAAGCGCTTACAAGAACGATGCCCAGCCAGTCGAGACCAAGGGAACGGAGGTCGAGTCGTACAAGGCCACTGGAAAGCTTACGGCAACCGATTCCGAGATAAAAGGCAACATAACCGGTTTCGCCAATGTCGACATCAAGGGTAGCGATGCCAATATCATGAGACTCGGTTCTGTTGAAGCAGGACAAAGAACCATCGAGACCGAGTACGGGCCTTCTGCATTTAGCAGCGTCGAGACGCACGCCTCGCTCGGTACGTTGAAACTCAAGTATGCCTTCCTCGATAGTATTTTCGGATTCAAGACGGTCTCTCTGGATGGCACCATTGTCCAGGAGAATGTCATCGGTGGCGAGCTGGTGCTTGACGACAATGGCAAAATCCAGTCGATCAAGAACGTCAAGAACGTCGGAACCCTGACCATCGGCTCGTCGCAGGAGAAGGGCGGCAGCAGGCTCTGCGTGTCGCAGGTCCAGGGTACGGTCATGGGATTCGATACCTTGAACTTGAACGGCAAGGGGGTGTACATCGGAAGTGTTGGCGGCGAATATATGAAGGCGGAGGCCGGCGTCAGCAAGATCAACGTCAAGGGAGTGGCGACAATCGGGACGCTAAAAGCGGACGAGGTCACCGGGCTCACCAAGGTGAACATCTCCGGCAAAGGGGCGGTGCTGACGCTCAACAATTTGGTCACTGATGGAAAAAAGATCCAGGTGACCGTCGGTGCCGGCGCCATGATGAAGACCAATGTCTACAACACGAAGGCGGAATCCGGCAAGGACATTGAGAAATCCAAGATTGCCGGCGAGATGTGCATCAATTGGAAACTTGACGAATCGGTCAAGCTCGGCGACACGGTCAAGTTGACCGGCAAGCTGACCACTTCCAATGTTGAAGCATATCAAGCCTATGCGAGCGCCGGCTCTCCAATAAAGGACAAGGTCTACTTCATCGGCGAAGGAGACGGTTTCTTCAGTGCCTACATGGGCGAGACATTGGAGAACGCCGACAACAATGCGAAGAAGGCCATGGAACTTACGCTGGACCAGGATGACACCCTGTTCGTTAGCGGCTGGCTGAACAACAACTCCACGGCCGATGGCTTCAATTGCATCGTGGACGATGTCGACTACTACAAGTATCAGGGAAAAGCGTTCGCCGCTATCGAATTCGACAGCGTGTACGGCAGCAAATCCGGCATCGACGTGCATTTCTCCACCGACGGCAAGACTTTCGACATAGACTGGCAGACTCTCGGCGAAGAGAAAAAGCAGGAATACCTTGCTTCCGACGGATATTTCGAGGTTAAGCTCAAGGACGCCAGCAGCGGGCCGAGCATCTACACGATTAGCAACGTCATCAAGTAGTCCGGCGCTCTCGACAAGCACGCAAACCGACCGGCCGGCACCGTGGAAGCGGTGCCGGTCGGTCTTCGCTATACGCCATAGACATGTAGAAAATCGCGGCATGTCACCATATATTATCGTGGCATAAAACCGGGCGGAGGGGCATATGAGTCGGGAAAGCGATGCGGCGGCGAGAAATTTTATCGAGAAGGAAGGGGAGTTCCATCTCGGCTTCCTTCCGACGGAACAGTCGAATCCACTGACTCGCACGATGGGCGAGGATTTCCGGCGTTGCGTTCCGGACGGCATACGCACTTTGCAGCGGGGCGACGCCCCGATACTGGAGGCACTGGCCCGTGTGTTTGCGAGTCCAGAATACGACGAGATGCTGGCCACCGGCATAAGGACCGTTTCGAACGGCGGCCGGATTGTTTTCTCCGGGTGCGGCGCGACCGGGAGGCTTTCCATTTTGCTCGAGTCGATGTGGCGCGACTACGCTGGACATTCCAACGGAAAGTTGAATCCGGATTCGGTGGAAAGTATCATGACCGGCGGCGACTTCGCGTTGGTCAGAGCCGTGGAATCGTTCGAGGACTACCAGGTGTTTGGACGGCGCCAGGTGCGCATGGCGAACATGAAGGCCGGCGACATGCTGGTTGCCATTACAGAAGGAGGGGAAACCAGTTCCGTTATCGGTACCGTCAAGGAGGCGGCCGAACAAGGTTGTCGGGTTTTTCTGCTCTTCAACAACCCCCGCGAACTTTTGCGTTCACGTCTGGAGCGCTGCCGCGAGGTGATTGACGATCCGCGCGTGGTGTCCCTGGATCTCTGCTGCGGTCCGATGTCGCTCGCCGGTTCTACGCGAATGCAGGCGACCAGTTGCGAGGAAATGGTCGCCGGTGCCATGCTGGAAACAATCGCTTCCGGAGAGCGGCGCGAATGGCTGGCCGAACTCGGCGGCCTCCTTGCCTATCTCGGGACGAGCGGCCAGATTGATGCCATGGCCGGGCAGATCGAGTTCGAGTCCGGAATATACGGTCGCGGCGGACATGCCACCTATCTTGCCGATGACTATCTGCTCGACCTCTTCACCGATACCACAGAGCGCACGCCGACATTCATGCTCCCGCCGTTCAAGACGGCGGCCGATCCAGCCGGAGCGCCGGAACCATGGGCGTTCATCAAGAATCCGCTCTATGACACCATGGAGACCTGGCGGCGCATGCTGCTCAGGCCCCCGAGATGCCTTGAATGGACGTCCGCCGACTACCGGGAGATGGGTGCCGAAAGCAAGCTCGTTCAGCATCCGCCGCGCATCGGGCGCGACATGCTCTACAGCATGAAAGTGGGATGCGAATCCTGTCCAGAGCGTTTTCGTTCCCCAGACGACGTGGCGGTCCTGGTTACGTTCAAAGGCGGAGCTTCGTCAGGGAAGCTGGAGGGGTTCCGCAATCGGTGTGACCGCGTTCTTGAACTTTCCGGTCCGGGCGGTTCGCCGCTGAACCTGATGGACCACATGGCCGTCAAGCTGGCGCTCAACGCGATATCCACCGGCACCATGGCCAGCATGGGGCGCGTGTCCGGAAACTGGATGAGCTTTGTCAACATCTCCAACAAGAAGCTGATCGACCGGTCGGTGCGGCTGGTTTCCGAACTTGGCGGTGTCGACTACGCCACCGCTTGCCGTGCACTGTTCGCCTCGATAGAGGAAATCGAACGCATGCCGTCGGATATCGAGCGTCCGTCGCCGGTGCAGCATGCGTTGTCCGCCATGGGGGTGAATCGATGAAACGCATTTACCTTGCTTTTTTCCTGATGGTTCTGCCGCTGTTTTGTTTCGCTGCGCCGGACGGAATGATCTGGAAAACCTACGCCGATGGCGACGGCGTGGTGGTCGCGCTGGATGTGAAACCTGGATGGTCGGTAGAGGACAAGGACATACGCTTCACCACCACCATGGAGGAAGATCAACTGGACGAGGCAGGGCCGCATGTATGGCGTTTCGTCGGAGATGACCGCACTCGGCTGCTGGTGTCGTATGTGTGCTGCAACGGCGATACATGCATGCTGCCTCGAACGGTGGATTTGCTGGAGGGAACCACTGTGGTAGCGGACGGGGAGATGCTGGTGGACGGATTGGACTGCGTAAGAAGCCATAGCGGATACATGAGCAAGAATCAGTTACGGGCCTGGCTGGCCGATGGCGCGGAACCGGACGAGGAGGGCGCCAGCCTGGACGGACGATTGCTGCTGATGGTGTGTGCGGCGCTGGTCGGCGGATTCCTGCTCAACCTGACTCCATGCGTGCTGCCGTTGATTCCGGTGAACATCGCCATAATCGCCGGCGGGCGCCGGAAGGAATACGGATTTGTGCGCGGATTGGTATATGGCGCCGGAATAGCCATTTTCAATGGTGTCGTCGGCGGATTGTTCGTGTTAACCGGCGGACTTTGGGGAGCAATGACCGGCAATGCCGCCTTCAATATCGTCGTGTCTTTGTTGTTCATGATCATGGCCCTGGCAATGGCCGACGTTCTGTCGTATGTCCCGGCCAAATGGCGTACATGGTTGCCGGACTTGCGCAAGGCAGGGATATTCGGAGTGTTTCTGATGGGAGGAGTCGCCGCGCTGCTTTCCAGCGCCTGTGTGGCACCGGTCACCACGGCTGTGGTCGTCCATTCTGCCGCTTGCTACGCGCAAGGCGAGCATTCGGCGTTGGTGATGCCTTTTCTCGTGGGGTTGGGGATGTCAGTGCCGTGGCCGCTTGTGGGCGCCGGAATCGACGTCATGCCCAAGCCTGGAAGGTTCATGATCTGGATTCGCTACGTGTTCGCAGCGATACTGGTCGGCGCGTCGATCTACTATTTCTCGCTTGGATGGAACTGCCTGATGTTACGTCGCAGTTTTACCGCGGAGATGGCTAATCTCGACCGGACGCTCGCCCGGTCCCGAGTGAAGGGCAGGCCGGTCTTGGTCTACTGCTGGGCCACATGGTGCCGCAACTGCGAGAAGCTGTCGGAATCACTGGCGAGCAAGGAGGCCAGACAGCTGCTCAGCCATTTCGACCTCGTGAAGTTACAGGTCGAGAATCCGAAATCCGAGGATGCGACGAAGCTGTTGCGCAACTGGGGAGTGGGCGGACTTCCCGCGCTGGTCGTTCTCAAGGAGCAGCCCTTTTCGCCGGCACCATCGGCGATTCCCAAAAAGAAAACGGGCGGCGGTTCAAACCGTCGCCCGTTCCGTAATCGTAACGCTTTGGATTATCAATCCCAGGCGTGTCCGGCGGATCCGAGAACTTCCTTGTTCTTGCGGATGAAGAGCTCGCGAAGCATGTCGCGCGCCGGTCCGAGATAGAGCCGAGGATCGAAGACTTCGGGCTTTTCGGTCAGGACCTTGCGGACGCCGGCGGTCATGGCCAGACGGCCGTCGGAGTCGATGTTGATTTTGCAGACCGCGCTCTTTGCCGCCTCGCGGAGCTGCTGCTCGCTGATGCCGATGGCGTCCTTGAGCTTTCCGCCGTTGGCGTTGATGACGGCGACGAGATCCTGCGGAACGCTGGACGAACCGTGCAGGACGATCGGGAATCCCGGAATGCGCTTCTCGACCTCGTGGAGAATGTCAAGACGGATTTTCGGATCCTCGCCCGGCTTGAACTTGTAGGCGCCATGGCTGGTGCCAATGGCGATGGCCAGGGAATCTACGCCTGTCGCCTTAACGAAGTTCTCGACTTCCTCGGGACGGGTGTAGGTGTGGGCGTTTGCCTTGACCTCATCTTCGATTCCGGCCAGGATGCCGAGCTCGCCTTCAACGGTAACGTCATACTGGTGTGCATACTCTACAACCTTCTTGGTCTGGGCGATGTTCTCTTCGAACGGAAGGCTGGATCCGTCGATCATGACCGAGCTGAAGCCGTACTCGATGCAGCTCTGGCAGGTCTCGAAATCCGGCCCGTGATCGAGGTGCAGGACAATCGGAATGCCCTTGCCGCCGGTGAGCTCCTTGGCGTATTCGACAGCGCCCTGGGCCATGTAGCGCAACAAGGTCTGATTGGCGTACTTGCGGGCGCCCTTGGAGATCTGGAGGATCACCGGGGAGGCGCTTTCGCAACAAGCTTGCAGGATTGCCTGGAGCTGCTCCATGTTGTTGAAGTTGTACGCCGGGATGGCGTAGCCTCCCTTGACTGCTTTCGCGAACAGGTCACGGGAGTTGACCAGTCCGAGGTCCTTGTAGTTGACCATCAAAAAACCCTTTCCTAAAATTGTGGATTTACGGCTCTGGATTGTTCCTTTGCCGCACGAATACAACTTTTGTTAATATAGTTGGAAAAGGCGGTCAAATCAAACGGGATGGGAGGAGAGGACACGTGGACTGATAAAGTGAAATGGGACGATGTTGGCGGACGTTATATCTCGTCTAAACTCGCGGGACAAACCTGATCCGAGACGCAATCCTGAAAACAACTGCGTTCATCGCCTTTGACGTCCAAATTGAGTCCAAAGTCAATGAGCATCGGCGGCTCGTAGTTGAACGATGTCCTATCCTGTTCCACGCGTACTCCGTTTCATTGTCTGGCCATGCATGCTACTACGCTACACTGAGCGTCACCTTATAATTTAACGACACTGAGTCAATATGTCAAATTTTAGTCGTAGATTAAAATTGCAAGTGCAATTTCCTGAATGATGCGACTTTTTTGGCGTT
>JAKSOH010000016.1 GCA_024405675.1 Victivallaceae bacterium | reverse complement strand
GCCGGGCTTATGAAGATATTGAAGTAGCGCGATGCCCCGAAGGTTTGTCGTTCACACCACCGAGGAAATAGCAAGGATACGTGTCGCGGCACAGAAGACCGCGCAGGTCCGCAAGATGGTCGCCGACGCGGTGCGCGTCGGCATGACCACGCTGGACCTCGACATAGCCGCCGGAGAGATCATTCGTTCCACCGGCGGCAAGAGCGCATTTCTCGGATATGGTGCTTTCCCCGGAAACATCTGCAGATCAGTAAACGATGTCGTAATCCACGGCATCGGTTCCCCTGATCTTGTCATAGAGCCCGGCGACGTGGTTTCCGTTGACGTCGGCGTGAGTTTCGACGGAGCTGTCGGAGATTGCGCCACCACCGTAGTGGCGGGCGGAGCATCTGGAAACCGCGATGTCGACCGTTTGCTATCCGGCACCGTCAAGGCGCTGCAATCCGGAATACATGCCGCGCGGCATGGTGTTCCTGTCGGCGCGGTGTCCGCGGCGGTGGAGACGGAGGCCAGGCGCAATCATCTCGGCATCGTCATGGATTACGTGGGGCATGGATGCGGAATCGAATTGCACGAGCCTCCCGAGGTACCAAACTACACCGGATGGGGGCAGGGCCCGACGCTGGTCCCGGGGATGGTCATTTGCATAGAGCCGATGCTTACTCTCGGACGGGCCGCGGTTAAGGTTGACCGCGCCGATGGTTGGACCGTGCGTACAAGGGACGGCTCGCTGAGCGCGCATTTCGAGGAAATGGTATTGATAACAGATAGAGAACCGGAGGTCTTGACATGGCAAAAGACGATGTGATTGTGGTTGACGGCGTGGTGAAGGAGCTTCTTCCAAACACGATGTTCCGTGTGGAGATACAGACGGGACATGTCGTCACCGCGCACATATCCGGAAAGATGAGGATGAACTTCATCCACATTCTTCCTGGAGACCACGTCAGGATGGAGATGTCCGCCTACGACCTGACTAAGGGGCGGATTGTTTTCCGCCAGAAGTAGGGATAGATTATACTTCGGTAGTTCGAATGGCCTTCCGACCGGTGTTCTGGGCGGAAGGCTATGGATTTCGCGCACGCGCGAAAGTGCGGTGCGACATGCACGTTGTTGGAAATGTCAATCGATTTGAAACCATAACGGAAAAACATTTGAAAGGTAGTGTCAATGAAGATTCTCGTAATCAACGCAGGCAGCAGTTCGATGAAGTTCACCTTGTTCTCGATGGAGAACGAGGAGGTGTTGGCGAAGGGCGTGTTCGAACGGCTTGGAACCGACGCCCCGAATCTAGTTTACAAGCGCCCGGACGGATTCAAATTCGAGAAGGTTATACCTGTTGCCGATCAGGTCGAGGCATTGCGTGAGATCTGCGCCAGGTTGACCGATCCCGAAATCGGCGTGATACGCGATCTCTCCGAAATCAACGCCATCGGCCACCGCGTCCTGCATGGCGGCGAGAAGATCACCGCTCCCATGCTGGTCGATGAAAACGTCAAGGCGATTATCCGCGAATGCTTCCCGCTCGGACCGCTTCACAACCCGGCCAACCTTGCCGGAATCGAAGCTTGCGAGAAGTTCATGCCCGGCGTTCCCAATGTGGCGGTCTTCGACACGCAGTTCCACCAGACCATGGCTCCGGAGGCATATCTTTACGCCATTCCGTACGAGTACTATGAGAAGTATGGAATCCGCAAATACGGTTTCCATGGTACCAGCCACCACTACGTGACGATGGCAACTGCCCAGTTCCTCGGCAAGAAGATGGAGGAAGTCAATCTCATCACCTGCCATCTCGGAAATGGATGTAGCATGGCTGCGATACGCGATGGAAAGGTCGTCGACACCACGATGGGACTCACCCCGCTCGAGGGACTCATGATGGGCGGACGTTCCGGCGACATGGATCCGGCCGCCGTCATCAGGATGATCGAACTCGGCAAGACCCCCAAGGAAGTCGACACCATTCTCAACAAGAAATCAGGTCTCTACGGAATGGGCGGCATCCAGTCAGGGGATATGCGCGACCTCGAGGCCGCCGCCACTTCCGGCAACAAGCAGGCCGATCTCGCCTTGCGCATGTTCGTGCGTCGCATAGTCAAGTACATAGGCAGCTATTTTGTGTTGGTCGGCAATGTCGATGCCATTGTCTTCACCGGTGGTATCGGCGAGTTCTCGCCCTATGCCCGCGAGCGCATCATGAAAGGTGTCGCGGCGCTCGGAGTGGTGCCGGATCTCGAGGCCAACGCCGCTTGCCGCGGCAAGCGTCAGGTGATCAGCGCCGCGGATAGCAAGATAAAGGTCATCGTGATGCCTACCGACGAGGAGCTCATGATCGCCCGCAGCACCAGGAAACTCGCAGTCAAGTAGCATCTCTACAAGAACAATATAAGGAGAAGACAAAATGTCAGCAATCGAAAAGTTCGCAGATCGCGCCCGTTCGGTCGGACGCACCATCATCCTTCCCGAGGGGCAGGACTACCGCGTGGTTCTCGCCGCCAACAAGGCGATTGACGAAAAGGTCGTCAAGAAGATCATCGTTCTCGGCACAGAGAAGGAGATTTCCGAGGCTTGCGCCAAGGCCGGCATAGCCGAACGCAAGTTCGAGTGCCTGGACTATATGGCCAGCCCGCTTTTGAAGGAGTTCGCCGACGAGATGTACGAGATGCGCAAGGCCAAGGGTGTCACGCCGGAGAAGGCGCTCGCCATGGTCAGCAGCCGCATCTACTTCGGAGCCATGATGTGCCGTCGCGGTCTCGGCGACGGACTTGTCGCCGGAAGCATCGCCTCGACCGCCGACATGCTGCGCGCCGCCTTCCACTGCATCGGTACCGCGCCGGGCATCAAGAGCGCCAGCAGCACCTTCGTCATGGATTTGGCCACCCCGTCTCCGGCCGGTGACGACGTGCTTCTCTTCGCCGACTGCGGTGTCAATCCGAACCCCGATGCCAACCAGCTGGTCGACATCGCCATGGCCACCAGCGCGACCTATCGCGCTTTGCTCGGCGGCACGCCCAAGGTGGCTTTCCTCTCATTCTCCACCAAGGGAAGCGCAAGCAATGATATCCTTGTCAAGATCACCGAGGCGGCGAAGATGTTCGCGGAGAAGGTAGCGGCAGAGAAGCTCGATATCGTTTGCGACGGCGAACTGCAGGCCGATGCGGCCCTGGTGCCGTCGGTGGCCGCCGCCAAGGCGCCGGGAAGCCCGGTTGCCGGAGCTGCCAACGTACTGATATTCCCGGATCTCAACGCCGGAAACATTGCATACAAGCTGGTCCAGCGTCTCGGACACGCCCAGGCCTACGGACCGGTTCTCCAGGGACTGGCCAAGCCGCTCAACGATCTTTCGCGCGGCTGCAGCGCCGACGATATCTACGGGGAGATCGTCATCACAGTTTGCCAGTCCATCAAGTAGAAAGCCAGTGCGATGAAGAGCTACAAGATAGCCGTCATCCCCGGCGACGGCACCGGTCCTGAAGTCGTCGCCGAGGCGAACAAGGTTCTCGATGCGGCCGGAGCCAAATTCGGTTTTCAGCTGGATCGTACCTTTTTCGACTGGGGCGGAGACCATTATCTGGCCACCGGTGAGATACTTCCGGACAATGCGGTGGAGACACTGCGCGGTTTCGACGCCATACTGCTCGGCGCAATCGGCAGTCCGAAGGTAAAGCCCGGACTGCTGGAGAAAGGCATTCTGCTCAGACTCCGTTTCGAGCTCGATCAGTACATCAACCTGCGTCCTGTCAAGTTGTTCCCGGGAGTCGAGACTCCGGTCGCCGGCAAGAAGCCCGAGGATATTGATTACGTCGTTGTCCGCGAGAACACCGGTGGTGTCTATACCGGAATCGGCGGTGCGATGCAACAAGGGACAAAGGACGAGGTCGCCTGCCAAAGCTGGGTGTATACCCGCCATCAGGTCGACCGTTGCCTGAAGTATGCGTTCGAACTCGCGAAATCCAGGCACTCCAAGGACAATCCGTGGCGCGGACTCTCTTCAGACGATATCGCCAAGGGATATACGTCGCAGCTGACGCTCGTCGGCAAGACCAATGTCCTCACCTATGTATGCGGACTTTGGGAGCGTGCCTTCCATGAAATGGCGACACAGTATCCGGAAGTGAAAACGGCCTATTGCCACGTCGACGCCACGACCATGTGGATGGTAAAGAACCCGGAATGGTTCGATGTCATCGTGACGGAGAATTTGATGGGCGACATTATCACCGATCTCGGTGCCATGACACAGGGTGGCATGGGAATCGCCTCCGGAGGAAACCTGAATCCGGAAGGAGTCAGTATGTTCGAGCCAATCGGCGGATCGGCGCCGAAATACACCGGACTCGGTGTGATAAACCCGTTGGCGGCCATCGGCGCCGGCGCGATGATGCTGGATCATCTCGGCGAGAAGGCTGCGGCGGAGGCCATAGAACGCTCCATTGCCACCGTCACCGGAACCAAGCTGAAGTCGGTCGCCGCCGGCAAGATGGGGTATTCGACTTCGGAAGTCGGCGATTTGGTCGTAACTTCGCTTTGACGCAATCATGAATCCGTCGCTACCGGAGATGGTCTGCAATTACCGTCGTCCCGGTGTGCGCGGATTCGCAGAATTCCCAGTCGGTGGTTTCGCCGATCACAACGATGTGCTGACCGCGCTACGCTCCTCGGATTTCGAGGTGGTGAAGCGCGGTCGCAATATTCTGGCGGTCAGAGGAGGGGAAGTATTCATCAAGGAATATTTCCATCGCAGGTTTCTCCGGAGGTTGCGGTATAACTTCAAGTACCCGCGCAGCTTCAGATGTCTGAGATGCGCCGCCTTTCTGGACTGCATTGGAGTCGAAACACCGAAGGTTCTCGTCGCGCTGAGAATCAGATCGTTCATGTTGGTAGACGAGGATATATTGGTCACGGAACTCATACCGGATGATTTCAAGTTTGCCAATGAACTCGCGACCAGCGTCCCTGATGCCAAGCTGGGAGATTTGGCCTACGGATGCGCAGCTTTGCTGGCGAAACTTCATGCCAGCGGGGCGGTTCACGGAGACATGAACGTGAGGAACATCTACTGTCGCGAAAAGGATGGCTTCTTTACGGACTTCGGACTCATAGACCTCGATGCGATGCGCGTCGGCAGGGTGCCGGTGGCTTTGGATGTTGCCACAATGGAATGTGCGCGGCTGTTCACGTCATTCGAATTGCTGCGTCCCGATGTCGCATGGTTGCGCGATCGTGTAGTATCAGCATATTCCGCCAAATCGGGAACCGTTGTCGACGTCGAATTGTTCAATCGTTGGTGCGGGAGATTCAGGGAGCATCGCAGGCGTTATGAAAAATAGCATTCAGGAACTGCGTCGCCGAATGGGATTGAATCCATTTGGCGCAGATCGCATGATGGAAGCGCTCACCCATCCGAGCTATGCCTGGGAACATTCGCTGTCCTTCGACTACCAGCGGTTGGAATTTCTCGGAGATGCTGTTCTGGGACTTATACAAAGCGACTACCTCTTCAATAGATATCCCGAAAAAGGAGAAGGGGTGCTCAGCAAGGTGCGCTCCGTTCTGGAACGGGAATCGACCTTGGCGGAACTCGCGGAGGAAATCGGAATCCACGAACTGGTGCGTCTCGGCCACGGAGAGCAGATGAGCGGCGGTGACCGCCGCGCCTCCATACTTGCCGACGTGTTCGAGGCGGTGGTGGCGGCGACCTACCTGATGTCCGGGCTGGACAATGTTTCGGCGAAGGTAGTGGAACTCGTGGAGGCCAGGTTCGGTGAACCGCTGGATCTGGTGGAACGGCTCAATCCCAAGGGCGCACTTCAGGAATATTGCCAGGCGCATGGCGGTGAAAAACCTTCGTATGCGGTGCTATCGGTCGAAGGAGCTGAGCACGATCCGACGTATACGGCGGAGGCGCGCGCCTGCGGTCTCGTCGCAGTCGGACATGGCGGTAGCAAGAAAGCTGCGGAAACCGATGCCGCCGGTAAGCTGCTGGATTTTTTGAAAGGCGGAAAATGAAGAACATCGATATGCAGATTCCCGATACGATACGTTTCGGATGTGGAACAAGATACGAACTGGACGGTTTGTTGCCGCCGGGACCAGTGATGGTGATATGCGGCAGACATTCCGCACCGCTTTTGACAGACGGACGTATGTTTGGAGACCGTCAGATTGCCGCGTTTTGTGACTGTCCGCCGGAACTTCCGCTCGACGTCATCGGTTCGGCGCGAGATATCGCAAGGAAGTCCGGCGTCGCATCGGTCGTAGGCATTGGCGGCGGCAGTGCCATGGATGCGGCGAAGGCCGTGGCCGCGCTGATGGAATCAGAACTTCCAGTTGAGGAGTTTTTCTACGGCAGGGCTAAGGCGATTCGGAGTAAAACGTTCTTCGCCGCGCTTCCTACCACCGCCGGCACCGGGGCCGAGGTGACGGCCAATGCCGTGATTTGCGACACGAAAACCGGAATCAAGCAATCGCTTCGCGGTGATAATCTGATGGCGGATGCCGCCTTGGTCGACCCGGAGCTGGTGGCAGGGGCTCCGCTACACGTCATGGCGTCGGCTGGACTGGATGCGCTTACGCAAGCTGTAGAAAGTTATTGTTCAAGACGAGCCACCGATTTTACGCGACTGCTCGCCATGTCGGCCGCCGCGACATTGCTGGAATCGCTGAAACCGGCGGTGGAAGGCGACATCAGACATGTCGCGGCAATTACAAGGGCGAGTCTTGAAACCGGCATCGCCTTTGCCTCGTCCGGACTTGGCGCGGTGCATGGCATAGCCCATCCGTTGGGTAGCGTGCGCCATGTGCCGCATGGAATCTGTTGCGCGGTGTTGCTGACCGAGGTGTTGAGATTCAACAATGCGCGTGGCGACAAACGCATCCGCGAACTTGCCGTCCGGCTAGGCTTCAGTTCTGTCGATACCATGGTGGATGCAATTTCCATGTTGAGATCGGAACTTGGAGTTCCCGGTGATTTCAGGGCATACGGACTTTCGGAACGGGATTTCTCATTCATCGTCGCCAACTGCCGTTCCGGCAGCATGAGGTGCAATCCGGTGGACATGTCTGACGGGAATGTCATCGAATTGCTCGGGAGACTGCTATGAGTTCCGGCGTCACGATGATGTTGCAGGTGTCGCTGGCGATACTCTATACGTTCGTCTTGTTCGGAATCGGCGCTTTCGCCGTATGGAGAAAGATGATTCCCAGCGAATCCATCGGCGGATGGAGCGATTTCACGATATCGGTCCTGCAGCCGTGCCTGATATTCTACATCATACGCACCAATTGCTCGGCCGACGAACTTACGACCATCTGGCAGCTCCCCGCCATCGGGTTCGGCATAACCGCCGTGAACGCGGCAATCGGCTGGCCGTTGACGATGCTGTTTTTCGCTCATGACACCCGGGAACGTCAGGCCACGGCAAGGCACATGTTGACGACAAACAACTTCCTCTACCTGCCGCTTATCATCGTCGGAAGCTTGTGGCATGATCGCGCCGTCTATCTTCTGTTGCTGATGCATGTCGGATCGGTGCTAGGCCTTTGGACCATCGGCATCGCCGTGATGTCTGCATCGGACTGGCGCCAGTTGATCAGGAAGATCCTTTCCCCAAATTTCATCGCCGTAATCGTGGCGCTGATTTTCGTCAAGCTGGACATCGGGTTCCCCGACCGCGTGATGGAAGCGATCGGGGGACTCGGTGAGATGTCGGTTACGCTTGCCTTGATTCTAATCGGAGCCAGCATCTTCAACGCATCCAAACGGCTATTCGCCGATTTAGGCAAGTGCTTCGTTTTGGTGTCGGCGAGGGATGTTGTTATTCCATTGGTGACGATTGCGCTTATCATGTTGCTACCTATCTCTCCGGAGTTCCGCCGCATCGCGGTGGTGGTTGCGGCCATGCCGGCGTCATGCCTCAGCGTGCTTATCATGCACAAGTACGGCGGCAGTCCTGATCTTGCGGGGCAGGTGGTGGTGTTCAGCCACGTTGTGTCGCTTATCACCGTTCCGCTGATCATTCTTCCGTTCGTGTAGACGCTATTTCGCGAAGGATTTCAGCAGTTCCTTAGCCTCCGGAATCTCGTTCGACGCCTTGGCCAGTTGCGACAAGAGAATGGAATCCGCGATCTCGATCGGCTTGCCTCCGTTTAATTCGACTGCCTGACGGCAGGCGGCTTTGCCGGCTTCCTTGTCGCCGTTTTTGAAGTGCAGCATTGCGGCTATAAGCGTTCCAGTTGCATCAAGACGGTTGAACGCCACGGTTTCAAGTGCCGCGCCGAGGTCGTCTTCCATGAATCTAGAAAAGGCCAGCATCCCAGAGATTTCGCGCTTGTTCCAGTCCATTTCCATCAACTGCTTGTAATACCAGGATACCGTCTGCCAGTGACCCTGTTTCGCAGCTTCACTAGCCGCCGACTTCATGAACTCCGCAGTTCCCCGTCGCTCGTCCAGTCGGTCGGCGAAGGCCGGCTCCAGTTCAATGTCCGGATCGATTCCCGACATACGCAACTTCTCATAGATGGAGAACGCTTCGTCCCTTTTGCCCGGATTGTACTTGAGAAGATGTCTGGCAAGCTCCATTCGCGGCGCCGAATCTGATCCTAGCGACACAGCTAGCCGCAACAGGTTTTCCGCGCGGGCAGTGTCTCCGACGCCGGCGCAGGATATGGCCATGGTCGTCAGGAATCTAGGATTGGCCTTGTTTGCCGTTGCCAGCGGTTCCAGTATGCCGAGCGCGTTGCCGAATCGGCCGCATTCGTTGCAGGCCTCTGCGGCGTCGATTGCCAGTGACGCATCGTCATGCTTTGCCACATGGGCCAATGAGAGCAATGCCGCGCTTCGTTCGTAGTTTCCCTTGCGCATCAGCAACCGGCCGAGTCTTGCCGCCGCCGGAACGTAGTTGCGATCGATTCTCAACGCCTGTTCGTAATTCCAGGATGCAGTTTCAATGTTGCCGCCGGCTTCCTCCATGATTCCGTTCGCCACGAAATCTCCGGGATTGCCTTTCGTGGTCCTGGACATCGCCATAATTTCGTCATCATGCAGAACAAGTGGCATGTCGCTTCTGGTCATGTTCTTGCGGAGATTTACAATTTCCGTGTTCAGCCTGGCGTTTTCCCTTGTCGCCATCTCCAGTTCCAATCTGGTTTGGGCGGCGGCATCGGACTGCGCCCTGAGTTTTATCAGTTCCGGCTCAAGCGCCTTGGCGTGCGCCAGTTCGCGATTGAGAGTTCTGAGTTGCTCCAGCTCGCTGTTCATTCGATCGATTCTAGCCTGTGCCTGGCGGATAGCCACGGCATCCTGTTCCCGTTCCGCCGCTATTTTGCCGAGATTCACGTTTTCCTCGGCCAGGCGCTGGGATTCCTGCCTCGCTTCATCAAGATGCTTCCTCGCATTTGCCACCATGACGGCGGCCTCGGCCATGCGTTTTTCCATGGCACCGATTTTCTGGCGCAAATCGCGGATTTCAGTTTCCATCGATTCCGCTTTCTTTTTCAATTCACCATCCGCAGGAATATCGACGGCCTTGCGCGTTTCCGCTTCGCGGCGCTGGGCCGCATTCAATTCCGCCAACCGCACATTGGCGTTCTCAAGTTCCTTCACCTTGCCGCGCAACGTCTCCAGTTCCGCGGACTGTTTTTCCGATGTGGCTAGCAGTTTTTCCAGTTCCGCGGAATGGTTGGCGATTTCAGTGTTGCGCTTCTCCAATCCGGAGATTTTCTCTTCAGCCGCGGCCGCCATGAGTTTACTCGCCGCCGTTTCCTCGGCCAGGCGCTGCTCCGCCTTCTTCAACAAGGCGGCATCGGCCAATATCCTTCCTGAATTTTCGGAGAGCATCCGCTGCATGTCGGAGATCCGGCCTTCGAGTTCAGATATGCGCTTCTCCGATTCCACTCTTTCCGCGACGCGCTTCTTCTCCAGTTCCAGCATTTCCTTTTCCCTGGCTGCAAGCAACTGGTCGCTGCCGGTGCGTTCCGCGAGTTCCCTTTCCCTCGCGGCGAGTCGTTCGGAGAGTTCTCCGGTCCTCGTGCGGAGCAACTTGTTCTCGTCCGCCAGCTTTCCGGCATCGGAGGCGTCCTGACGCAACCTGGCGACTTCGGCCTCTTTCTTCGCTATCTTCTGGCGGAGCATTTCGTTGTTCTTGTCCTGCGCCTGGTTCAGTTCCTTCATCTGCTCGTTCGCCGAGCGCATGGATTCCAGCCTGGCGTCGGCGGCGTTCCTCGCTACGGCAAGCGATTCGTTTTCGTTTTTCAGCCACCGGTTGTCGGCAGCGACCTTGTCCAGTTCGCGCAACGCGGAATCGAGTTTTTCGGCGGCGAGCTTCGCCTCGTGCATCTTGGCCTCGAGCGCGGCGGCGCCGTTTCTGGTCATTTCGATGACGCGCTTGCGCAGGTCGGCAAGTTCTTCCAAGGAAGTTTCGGCGTCCTTCAGCTTGCGCTCCTGTTCGGAAGTTTTGTCTCGAAGAACCTTGAGTTCCGCTTCCCCGGTCGCCACCCGGTTCGACAGGGATTTGCGTTCGTCCTCGATTGCCCGGTTGTCGGCGCGTAACCGGTTGAGTTCCTCGTCCTTCGCCGCTATTTCAGTGGCCGCCTTACGGTCGGCGGAGAGCTTCTGCGCCCTTATTTCCGAGAGCTCGTTGGCGGTGGCTATGCTGCTTTTGTTAAGCTCGTCGTTAAGCTTGCGCAACTGCACCACCTCGTCGCGCACGGCGCCAAGCTCGGCCAACCTTACCCGTGCTTCCGCCAGGGCCGGTTCCAGTTTCTTCGCTTCGGTCAGCTCGAAATTGATTTTGCGAAGGCTCGCGTTTTCCTCTTCTGTTTTCTCCAGTTCGGCGAGCCTCGCCCGGGCCTTGTTCAACTCCTCCGCCTGTGCCAGCGTGCTCCCAAGTTGGCGTTTCAGCTCGGCATTGCCGGCGGCCAACTCGGCGTTGCGACGTTGTTCGGCGCCGAGCAGCGATTTCGTGCGTTCCATCTCAAGAAGTCGGAGCTTGATGTTCGCAAGTTCCGCTTCGCGCGGTTTGCTCGCCTCCGCCAAAGCCCGGTTTTCCTGGTTTTCTTTCCGCAGCGCCTCGAAGTTGTGCTGCAGATCCGCCAGCCGGCGTTCGGCGTCGGCCAGCTTGGCCGGGGTCTCCGGATCGATCTTCATCGCGGCAGCTTTTGCGGCCAGCTCGGAATTTTCCCTTCGGAGTGATGCGACCTCTGCGGACAGAGACTTGTTGTTGACCGTCATGTCGTTTTCCAAATCGTCGCGTTTCTTCAGTTCGAGACGGGCCCGTTCCAATCTTGCGCGCAGCGCTTCGATTTCCTCGCCGTCGCCCCTTGTCGCCACAGCGACTTTCGTTTCCGCCATGGTTTTCTGGAGAGCATCGCATCTGGCTTTCAATTCGTCGCGTTCGGCCGAGACGCGGGCCATGTCCTTTTCCAATCCACCGAACCTGCCGCGCAGAAACTCGAGTTCCCCCTTGGTTTCAGCTACGTCATGTTCGACTCCAGCCAGACGGTTCTCGGCCGCACGACGCGCTTCCATAGCTCCGGCCGTCTCGGCCCTGGCTTTTTCCCAATCGGCGCTCAACGCCTTGAGCTTAGTCTCGTCGCCGGCGATCCTGGAGTCTCGCTCGGCGATGTCGGAACGCAGTTTGCGCTCGGTTATCTTCGCCAAGGCGACATCACCTTTCAGCGAGGTGTTCTCGTCCACGATCTTGCGCATCTCCTCATCTGTGAATTTTCTGTCGGCCATGACATCCATTTCCGACTTCAGGCGCTCGGTCTCCTTGCGAAGTGATTCAATTTCATCTTTGGCGTTTTTCAAGCTGTTCTCAAGGTTCTTGGCCGTCTCCTTGGCGGCGAATACGTTTCGCGCATCTTCGTCTCGCATCTTTCCGAGATTGTCGAGATCGCGTCTCAGCCTCTCCGTCTCGCCCATTTCGTGCTTCGCCGCCGCCTCGGCGCGTTTCGCAATCGCGGTCTGTTGTTCAAGCGACGACTTCAGGTCGCGTTCACGGGATGCGGCCGCCTCCAGCCGACGGCGCAGCTGCTCCGATTCCATTTTCGCCGCGATTTCCGTCTGGCTGCGTTCCGCGGAAAGCGCATCGCCTTGTGCGACCAGCGCGTCGTACTTGCTTTGAAGCAGGTTGTGCTTCTCTTCGGCGATGCGTTTTTCGCGAATCAGGTGCGACACCTGGCCCTCGATGTTGCGGAGCGAGGCGTTGGTTTTCCTTAGTTCCGCAAGTTCGTATTCCGCATCGGCCAGCTTGCGACGCAGTTCGTCCTGTCCGGGGGAGGGGAGCCCGGATACCGGCTTGTCGGATTTTTCATCCTTTGCTAACTGCGGCAACGATGAAGCACCGGATTCACCGAGCCGGGCCTTGACCTTGCGCAGTTCCCTTTCGCATTCTTGCAGTCGCTTGACGATGACCTTCTGGTTCCAGTCGGGACGGGTCTTCTGCACGTCGCGGTAATATTTCTCGGCCTTGGCGAACTCATCGGCTGCCGCGGTGTAGTTGCCGCGGTCGCGCTGCGTCTCGGCCTGTTCGAAATGGGTGTAGGCGAGCCGCCACGCCTCCCATGGGTTGCTCGACGCGCCAATCGAGCATAAAGCCGCCGCCAGCGACACGGACAGCATGACCTTTCTGAACGTAACCATTGGAATTCCTCCTGCAAGCAATCAAATACACGATAAGTTACATGACGCGCATAGTTTTTTCCATTGAAAAAAAGGACGAAACGAAGTAGATTATACGCGTGATTCCATTGGTGACAACTTGTTTTTCGTAAGCGGTGTTCGACATGAAATCATTACGTATTCTTTTATCCGTTCTCTTTTCCACCCTTGCGCTCCTGGCGGGGTGTTCGAAGTCAGACAACCAGCAGAAAGTGGCCGCGTTGCGCGTCATCGACGGCGGCGAGCAATGTACGATGCCCGGCACGGAGTTCCCCAGGAAGCTGCGTGTTCAGGCGGAGACAGAACCGGAGTTCAACTGGCTTGGGCAGCGCAAGGACCCGGAGCCCATTCCGCATGTGAACCTGTGCTTCACAGCGGCCCGCGGATCCGATATATCCGTTCTCGAAACATTGACAGAAACCGATGAAGGCGGTGGAGCGTCGGTCACAGTGATCGCCGGAACGGCCGTCGGCGACCACTATGTCAACGTGCATCCGGAGGGCAGGCCGGATCTTTCGCTTACCATCAGATTCACCACCGGCGTGGCGTTCGACGGCGACGGCCAGGAGGGACTGGCCGGGCACGAGCCGGGAAAGCCGATCGGCGTTACCGTCGTGGACGCCCACGGCAATCCGGCGTCCGGAGTCCCCGTGTATTTCTGCGTCAAGTCCGGTCCCGGCGGAAGCCGCGGCGAGGTGGCGAACCCGACGGTCGTGACCGACGAAAAGGGACATGCCGGAACCACGGTGCGGCTTGGCAAGCGGACGGGCGCCTATGATTTCGGCGTCGAGGTCGCCGACAAGGACCGTTCCGTTTTTGTCAGGCTCAGTTCAATACGGGTGTTCGGCATCGATATCTACGGCGTCATCATCACCTTGATCGGCGGCATAACGTTCTTCGTCTCCGGCATGACGCTCCTTTCCGACGGTCTCAAGATGATCGCGGGGGAGAACATGAAGAAGGTATTGCAGTTCTTCTCTCGCAACGGATTCATCGCGGTGGTGGCTGGCGCCTTCGTGACGGCGGTCATCCATTCCTCGGCGGCGACCACGGTGATGGTGATGGGCTTTTTGAACGCCGGACTCATCGATCTCACGCAGGCCATCGGCATCATCTTCGGAGCCAACGTCGGAACGACTATAACCGCGCAGATGATCTCCTTCAATTTGGAGAGCATCTCGCTGCCGTGCGTGGCCATCGGCTTCTGCCTCGGATTCGTCAAGAGGCGCGTTGCCAAGGGATGGGGCGAGGCAATCATGGGATTCGGACTGCTCTTCTTCGGCATGAGCATGATGAGCGGCGAACTCAAGGTCCTCGGAACCTTCAATAGCTTCATCCAGTTCTTCAAGGGCATATCCTGTGCCCCTGTTGTCAACGGAGGCCCGATGCCCTGTCTCGCCATACTCTGGGCCATGTTGATCGGCGCGGCGGCGACCGTCGCCATCCAGTCGAGCACCGCGGCGATGGGTATCATCATCGCCCTGGCGAGCGGCGGACTCATCGACTTCTACACATCCGTTCCGCTATTGATCGGAACCAATATCGGAACCACGGTCACTGCGGCTGTGGCCGCATTGCCGGCCAACCGCGTGGCCAAGCAGGCGGCGGTGGCCCACTGCCTGTTCAACCTCTTCGGCGCCGCGATGATGCTGGGACTCTTCTACGTTCCGTATCCAGGGACAAAGACTCCAATCTTCCTGTATGTCGTCAACGAGCTGACTCCCGGCAACGCGTTCGCCGAGATTCCTCAGAACATAACGCATGCCGTCGCCATGGCGCATACGCTCTTCAATGTGATTACGGTGCTGGTGATCTTCCCGTTCATCAGGCCGTTCAGCAAGTTGTGCGCGTTCCTTGTCCCCGCCGGCAAGGACGAGTCGATACACACGCTGGAACCGCTGCTGCTCAACACCCCCGGTATCGCCATAGAGCAAAGCTGCAACGAAATCGGTCGGATGGTCTGCATCGCCTGGGCCATGGTGGACATCGCCTTCAACCGCCACTTCATGCGTGAAAACATGGACGAGGACGACATCGAGAAACTGGAGAAGGCGGAGGAACGGGTGGACACCATGCAGACGGACATAACGGACTATCTGGTCCAGATTACGCGCCGCCGTCTGACGAACCACCAGTCGAACCTGATACCGCTGCTGATGCACTGCACCAACGACGCCGAGCGTGTCGCCGACCACACCGAGAACCTGGTCACGCTGACCAAGCGGCTCATCAAGTCGGACGCCTCGCTGTCCGACGCCGCCAAGGACGAGCTCAACGGCATCTGGGAGCTCCTGAACGACCAGGCCATGCATGTCATGCTGCTCCTGGCCAGGGCGAGCAGGGCGAAGGTGACGAGCACGGACATCGGCTCGAAGCGTATCGCGAAGAAGGTCTCCGGTTATCTGGAGCAGGTGGCCGAGCTAGGGAAAACCCATAGCCCGGATCCGGACGTGATGCTCGGTGAGTCGCGTTTGTTTGAACAGCAAATCAACGCGCGCATCCGCAAGGTGGAGAAGGCCCATGCGGCGCGGCGTAACGCCGGAACCTGTTCGCTCGAGGCTAACGTCATCTTCGTGGAGTTGCTCGGAGAATTGGAGCGCATAGGAAAGCGGCTGTCTAACATCGCAGAGCGCGCTCCGGAAATAAGCCGCAACACGACGAAGAACCGCGGCACCCGGAACCTAGAGGTGCGCGGCGTGAATCAGCGTCCGGAGAACGAACCGAAGTAGTCCTCCATCGCCCGGCGTGACGACGTCCCGCCGTCGGACGGAACCAGTTCCAGAGTCCAACCGTTCGCCTTCGCGATTTTTCCGAGGTGCGTCTCGATTCCGACGCGGAGCTTGTCGAACGAGAGGAGATCCTGGCGCGCGACATCGTCGATAAGGGCCGATTCGAACATCGCCTGGCGTTTCCTTTCCTCCTCCGACGGCTTCGTCGACATGGCGGCGACGAGGGAATGCTCGTCCTGGAGCGTCTGCGGTTCACCCCATGATACGGAAAGCACCTTCGGATGTGGCAGCTTGACGACCAGCTTCCTTGTCTTCGGATCGGCAGCGACATCTTCCGGACGCAGTTCGCCGAGATCGAATCCCGCCTTGACGACGGCGATTCTGGAAACGACGAACCGCCGCGCGGGAACCAGATTCCTGCCGGAGACGACCACCTGCCACTTCACCTCCCGCGTGGCCAGTTCTGCGACGGCGCTGTCCGAGAGCATGAGATCCGGAACCTTGGCCGGACGCAAGAGAAACCACGCCACCGCCGCGGCGATGACGCAGACTGTGACGCAGACGATGATGACGACAGTGGTGCGCAAAATGCGCTTGGAGCGCCGCCATGACGGCGGGAGGGGATGGCTGCGGCAGTACGATTCCATGACATTCTCCTTCTGGTTTGCTTCACGTCAATAAAGACACCACACATCGCGTTCTTTGTCAAGCGGATACGAAAAAAGGGGGCGGAAAACCCGCCCCCTGGATTGCGGGGAATCAGGAAACTTATTTCATCGCCTGGGCGACCGCGACCGCGACGTCGACGGAAGCGCCGACCATCGGGTTGTTGCCCATTCCGATGAGTCCCATCATCTCGACGTGGGCCGGGACGCTACTGGAACCGGCGAACTGCGCGTCGGAGTGCATGCGGCCCATTGTGTCGGTCATGCCGTAGCTGGCCGGGCCGGCTGCCATGTTGTCCGGATGGAGGGTGCGTCCGGTGCCGCCGCCGGAAGCGACGGAGAAGAACGGAAGCCCCTTCTCGATGCGTTCCTTCTTGTAGGTGGCCATGACCGGATGCTGGAACCGGGTCGGGTTGGTCGAGTTGCCGGTGATGGCGATGTCGACCTGTTCGAGCCACATGATGGCGACGCCCTCGCGGACGTCATCGGCCCCGTAGCAGCGGACGGCGGCGCGTTCGCCCTTGCTGTACGCTGTCTCGGAAACGACCTTCACCTTGCCGGTCGCATAGTCGAACTCGGTCTCGACTCCGGTGAATCCGTTGATCCTGGAGATGATGTTGGCCGCGTCCTTGCCGAGTCCGTTGAGAATGACGCGGAGCGGTTCCTTGCGGGCCTTGTTGGCGCTACGGGCCAAGCCAATGGCTCCTTCGGCAGCGGCGAAGGACTCGTGTCCGGCGCAGAACGCGAAGCACTTGGTCTCGTCGCGCAACAGCATCGAGGCGAGGTTGCCGTGGCCGAGTCCGACCTTGCGGTCGTCGGCGACGGAACCAGGAATGCAGAAGCTCTGCAGTCCCTCTCCGAGCGTCTTGGCGATTTCGCTGGCTTCGGTCTGTCCGCGCTTGATGGCGACGGCGGCTCCCACGAGATACGCCCAGCAGGCGTTCTCGAAGCAAATCGGCTGGATGTCGCGCACGCGCTTGCAAATGTCCAAGCCCTTGTCCTTGGTGATTTTCTCGGCTTCCTCGATCGACGCGATTCCGTTGGCGTTGAGAAACGCGTTGATCTGGTTTATCCTGCGGTCGTAGCTTTCGAAAAGTGCCATGATCCTGTTCCCCCTTCCTTTACTGATGACGCGGGTTGATGGTCCTGGCGGCTTCCGCGAATCTTCCGTAGCTGCCGGAGAATTTCTTGAGCGCCTCGTTGGCGTCCATGCCCTTGCTGATGGCGTCGAGCATTTGGCCGAGCTTGATGAACTTGTAGCCGATGACGTGGTCTTCGGCGTCGAGCGCGATTTCGGTCACATATCCCTCGGCCATCTCCAGATAGCGGACGCCCTTTTGGGCGGTGCCGTACATGGTTCCGGTGATGCTGCGCAGTCCTTTGCCGAGATCCTCAAGTCCGGCTCCGATCGGAAGTCCGCCCTCGCTGAACGCCGTCTGGGTGCGTCCGTAGACGATCTGCAGGAAAAGCTCGCGCATCGCGGTGTTGATGGCATCGCAGACGAGGTCGGTGTTGAGCGCCTCGAGCAGCGTCTTGCCGGGTAGAATCTCGGCGGCCATGGCGGCCGAGTGGGTCATTCCGCTGCAGCCGATGGTCTCGACCAGGGCCTCCTGGATGACGCCTTCCTTGACATTGAGCGTCAGCTTGCAAGCGCCCTGCTGGGGCGCACACCAGCCCACGCCGTGGGTGAGTCCGGAGATGTCGCGGATCTCCTTCGCCTTCGTCCACTGGCCTTCCTGCGGAATCGGCGCGGGACCGTGCTTCGGCCCCTTGGCGACGCAGACCATCTGCTCTACTTCCTTGGTGAAGTTCATTGGTTTTCTCCTATTGGTTTGTTGGTCGGAAAACGTCCTGTTTGTTTTCGGTTAAACTACATCTTTCGCCGTTCGTTTTCAACCTTGACTTTATCGTTCCGCGATATATCTTAAACGCATTATGACCTGGAGATACGACATGGATACGTTGTTCGCGAAAACGGCTTCCCGCCGATGGCGCGTGGCGCCGGAAACCGAACCGCTTTGAAGGGCGGACCGGGGGCGTTGCGTCCGACGGATCCGCATCGACCAGCCAACGACAACATAACAATCCAATTTCAAGACAGGAACATATATCATGGATTTTTCCCATTATTTCAGAGACTACCCGAATGACGAAGGTTATTTCGGAACTTACGGCGGCATCGAGCTTTCGCCGGAACTCACCAAGGCGTGCCGCGAGATAGACGCGGCCTATCGTTCGATCTGCGAGTCGGCGGAGTTCATCAACGAGCTGCGCCGCATCCGCAGGGAGTTCCAGGGACGGCCGACGCCGGTCTACCACTGCAACCGGCTTTCCCGGCTGCTTGGCAACTGCCAGATCTACCTCAAGCGCGAGGACCTCAACCACACCGGGGCCCACAAGCTGAACCACTGCATGGGCGAGGGGCTCCTGGCCAAGTTCATGGGCAAGAAGCGTCTCATCGCCGAGACCGGAGCGGGGCAGCACGGCGTGGCGCTGGCCACCGCCGCCGCCTACTTCGGACTGGAGTGCGAGATACACATGGGCAGCGTGGACATCGCCAAGCAGGCCCCCAACGTCGCCCGCATGAAGGTGCTCGGCGCGAAGATCGTGGAGGTGAAGCACGGGCTTGCGACACTGAAGGAGGCGGTCGACTCGGCGTTCGAGTCGTACGCAAAGAACTACAAGGATTCGATCTACTGCATCGGCTCGGTGCTCGGGCCGCATCCGTTCCCGATGATGGTGCGCGACTTCCAGTTCTGCATCGGAGAGGAGGAAAAGGCCCAGTTCCTGGAGATGACGGGGCACCTTCCGGACCTCGTGTGCGCCTGCGTCGGCGGCGGATCCAACTCCATGGGGACCTTCGCGGCGTTCCTCGACACGCCGGTGGACCTGGTCGGGGTGGAACCTGGCGGACGCAGCAGCCATCTCGGCGACCACGCCGCACCGCTGACCAGGGGACCGCCCGGCGCGACGCCCGGACACCATACCACCATGCTCAAGGACGCCGACGGCAATCCGGCGCCGGTCTACTCGATCGCAAGCGGCCTGGACTATCCGGGATCCGGTCCGGAACACTGCTTCCTCCGGGACGCGGGGCGCATCAAGTATACGACGATCACCGACGAGGAGGCGGTCGAGGCGTTCTTCAAGCTGTCCCGCTACGAGGGGATCATTCCGGCGCTCGAGAGCTCTCACGCGATAGCCTACGCAATGAAATTCGCACGCACGCATTCGCACGGATCGGTAGTCGCCACCTGCAGCGGACGCGGCGACAAGGACCTCGACTACGTGCTGGAGCACTACGGCGACGGAAGCAAGTACATCTAGCCGGTGACGTCCGGCATCAACGAGGAGAATACAAATGCCATTCGAACATGGAACATTCACGCTGGCGGCCTTCGACCTTCCGGGAGAGCTCCCGGAAGATCTACTGAGCCGTTTCGCGGCCCACAAGGCGGGTGCGCTGGACGATGTCGGCGACGAACCGCAGATAGGGTGGGTGGCTGGACGCCATCTGCTAGACACGGATTTCAACGGAGAGGGAACCAGGCCGGGTGGCTGCTACTACGTGGCGTTGCGCCAGGCGGTGAAGAAGGTTCCGTCGTCGTTGCTCAAGGCGCTCTGCCGTCGCGAGGAATGCTCGCGCATGGCGGCGTACAACAAAACCTATATAAAGAGTAAGGAACGACGTGAGATAAAGCAGGAGATCGTGGACAAGTACCTGACCATGATGCCGCCGACGTTGAGCGGAATCCCCTGCGTCATCGATCCGATTCACCACCGCGTCTACGTCGGAGCGGCCAGTCGCACGCAGCTGGATCTCTTCGTCGAACAGTTCTATTCGGCAATCGGCGTCGACCCGATACAAATCGGTCCGGAACGCTGGATGAACGAGTTCTTCGAATCGAGCTGTTCGTCGCTTCCAGCGCTCAGGACGACGCTGTCGGAAGGGGAGGAGCTCCAGACCGGACGCGACTTTTTGATGTATCTCTGGCATTTCAGCGAAAACGTGCAGCGTTTCGAAGCAGGCGACTATGGAGAATTCGAACTGCGTCTGGACGCGCCGCTGGTGTTCTCCGGCGATGGCGAGGCCGATGGTTCCGGCGAGGCGGTTGTCAAGAAAGGCATCAATCCGGCCAGCAGCGTGGAATGCAAGGCGGCCGCGGAGGTTGGAAAGAAACTCCGCAAGGCCACGCTCAAGATTTCGCGAGGCGCACAGGTTTGGAAGTGCGCCATCGATGCCGACCAGTTCGTGTTTTCATCCGTGTCGCTTCCAGAAAGCGAGGAGCTTGACGATTCAGAGCGTTTCGCCGACCGCATGGAGTATGTGGACATGCTGATCACGGCCGTGACCGAGCTGTTCCGGAGATTCGCCTCGGAACTCGACGAGGATGCGGAGAAGGTCGGCGAGAGCATCCGGAACTGGATACATGACAGCGACGGAATCTAGGGAACGCGGGCTGGAGGACCGGATACTGGTCCCCTGTGGACTGGATATCCTTTCTCCTTCAAAGGGCGCGGAGCTCGATCTCGGCTGCGGTTCCGGTGGATACACCGCGGAACTTGCAACGCGCCATCCGGAACGAGAGGTGCTCGCGGCGGACGTGATGATCGGCCGGCTGCGCAAGCTCGCCGCGAGATGCGAACGACAGAAGCTCGGCAACGTGCGCATATTGCGCGTCGAGGCGCGCCTTCTGGTGGGGCGGTTGCTTCCGGATCAGTCGCTGAAGAGGATACATCTTCTCTGCCCCGATCCATGGCCGAAGGACCGTCACCGCGGTCATCGTCTGCTCTGCAGCGACTTCACGGCGCAACTGCACCGGGTGCTGGAGCAGGACGGGATATTCCATTTCTCGAGCGACGACGATGCCTATTGCGATGCGGTCAATCTGGTGATGTCGGAATCCGGGCTGTTCGAACCGGTCAATCCGGAAACGGCCCTGTCCGATCTCGACGGAGTCATGAGCGACTTCGAACGCAGATGGCTGGAATCCGGTCTCGCCGTCCGGCATCGGACATGGCGGCGGCTGCCATTGCCGCCGCACACCATAGGCCATTAAAGATTACTTCTCCCGTTCCCCGGTGACGAGGAAAATCGTCACCATGGCCAGTACGATGGTTCCGGCGGCCCCGATGTTGCCCAGGTTGAGGAACCGCGACAGGTCGATCGCCGAACCATGCCCCGATACCGTCAGTATGGCCAGTGCGATTCCCATGAGTCCCTCGCCGGTGATGAGTCCGGAGCAGAAGAGTATCCCGTGCTCGGTCTTTTCCGGACGCATGCGATCTACCAGATGCCTGACCAGTCCGCCGAGGACGAGCGTCATGGACAGGCTGAAAGGCAGGAATGTTCCAAGCGCCACCGACATCGGGGAGATGCCGAGGGCGGTGAGGATCAGCGTCACGAAAATGCCGATGACGACCAGCGTCCACGGCATGGTTCCCGCCATGACGCCCTCCGTTACCGTTTTCATCAGATTGGCCTGCGGGGCAGGGAGCTTGTCGGAACCGAATCCCCATGCGCCGTCGAGAAGGTAGATGATCAAGGAGATGACTCCCGCAGTGGCGACGACGCCGATTATCTGGCCGATCTGCTGGTGCGACGGAGTGGCACCGAGCAGCGCCCCGGTCTTGAGGTCCTGGGAGATGTCTCCGGACGTCGCGATGGCCGTGCAGCACAATGTCGCGACAGTAATCGCCGCGAGCATTCCGGTGGTTCCCGTGTGGCCGGTTTTCAGGAGGACGAGGGATGCGACCAAAAGCGAGGCAAGCGTCATGCCGGATGCGGGGAGGTTGCTGCAGCCGATCATTCCCGCGATGCGGGCGGCCACCACGGAGAAGCAGACTCCGCAGACCACGAAGCGCAGCGGCCCGACCAGTCAGACCCTCACCGCGGGGCAGAACCGCACGACGAGGGGGGTCGGGCGGGCG
>JAKSOH010000015.1 GCA_024405675.1 Victivallaceae bacterium | reverse complement strand
CGGAGGGAAAATCTTCGAAACCTGGAACTGAAACGACACATGAACATGGTAACACTAAGCCAGACGAGGGTCAGACCAAGGATGGGGGGAACTCCGAAAAGAATGCTAAACAGCCGTCTGGTGCAGGAGCTGCCGGAGAAAAAACCGGGCATTCCGGCGGGTATTCGGTCGTCAAGCAGCCGTTGGTGATGGGCGATGATCCCAAGGCCGAAACTGGTGATTTGCTTCCTGACGAGAAGGATGATGATGGCAAGAAGGACGAGAAGAAAGGCGGCAAGGGTGGCGGAGGAACGGGGAGGCACAAGAAGTCTTCCTCTGACGACGATGATGACGAGTTCGGAATAGTCCAGCCGGAATTCGGCTTTTGACGGGAGGTGCTGCCATGTCTTTCATCCAATGCGAGTTCCAGTCCGCGGTTCTCGGTCGCGGGTGTTCGGTCAACGTGGTGATTCCGAACAAGACTCCGCTAAAACTCGGCCATGCGGCGTCAAGGCCGCGCAAGTCCATGCCGGTGGTCTACTTGCTGCACGGACTCGGCGACAACCAGTCTGCCTGGAGTCGGCAGACTTCGATCGAGCGCTATGCGACCGAACGCGGACTCGCCGTGGTCATGCCGGATGGCGGACGCGGTTTTTATACCGACATGAAGGACGGCTTGAGATATTGGACCTTCGTCTCAAGCGAACTCCCCGAAGTCATGTACGACTTGTTCCCGATATCTATAGAACGGGAGTCTAGTTTTGCCGCCGGACTCTCCATGGGTGGATACGGGGCGTTGAAGCTCGGATTGCATCTACCCGGTCGTTTCGCGGCCGTCGGCGCCATGTCGGCCGGACTGGATTTGGCAAGTCTGGTGGGCAAAGCGCTTGGAAAACACGAGTTTTCCCGTGTTTTCGGTTCCGCTGAACAGGCTGCGGCCGATGGAAACGATTTGTTCGCGTTCGTCGAAAACATGAAATCCTTCGAGGGGTGTTCGCGGATACTTCACATTTGCGGAGCGGACGACTTCATAGTTGACGGCAACCGCCGTTTCGCCGGCCTGATGAATCAATCCGGTTATCCTTACTATGAATACCGGGAGTTCGAAGGCGGACATGACTGGCGCTTCTGGGATCTTCATATTCAGGAAATCCTGGATTTCTTCGTGAAATGATCGATGTGCGCTCGGTCTCGCGCCGCACGGCGCTGCTCTGGACGGCCATTGCGGCCGTCACGGCGAGAGTCATCATGCTTTTCGATGTCTCCAGTTCCCCATACCGGTTGTACCACCTGGTGCACGGGCTCGACATGGAGACGTTGCTGGCGTTTTCCCATCCGGACAGTTACCCCATGTTGTTCATTCCGCAGCGGCTTATGCTATTCTTTTTTAGAACATGCTCCGGCGGTGCGGACATACCGATGCTTATGTTCATCTTCCAATCGATGCTGGGCGTATTGTCTGCGGTGATCGTGGCCGATCTTACCTGCCGGTTCTTCGGCAATCGTTTCGCAGGATTGTTCTCAGGGGTGGTGTCGGCATTGTACGGTCCGTACCTGATGTACGAATGCACGTTGCTGCAGGAATCACTGATGATGGGGATTTTCCTAATCGCAATCTGGTTGTTCTTTTACGCCAGAAGCAAGCGGTTTTCTTACTGGATTGCCGCTGTTTCCGGTGTGGCGCTCGCCGTTTGTTCAGCCGGTCGTCCGATATATGTGCTGCCTGCCGTCTTTATGATGGGCTGGTCGTTCTTCCTCGACCGTCGCCATTTGCATCGTACCGGTGCGATGGTGTATTCAGGGACGGCAATAGCCGGATATGCCGTCATCGCATTGTTCAACCATTGCATGGCCGGCACGTGGAACATCTTTCCAACTGCGGTCTCGTACGTGATGGCGTCGAACGCCGCCGCGTCGGGGCAGGGCGCATCGGCTGGAGTGGCGACAACCGCCTGGACGGCGTTGGGAAGGTTGCCTTATCTGCTGTCGGCCACAGAGATAGCAGAAAACTTAAATTTCTATTTCATAATGACGAGAATTCCGATGTTGCGTCTGTTGCCCCGCCCGGAGGGAATCGTCCCCATGGCGATTATGGGAACTTTGCTCATGTTCTACCGATGGAACTTCAAAAAGGCGGCGTTATTTCCATTGATCATGTTGCTTCTCATCGCCCCGGCAGTATGCTGCAGGTTTCCGTCTGGGCGCTACCGTCTGCTGCTGACGCCGTATCTCATCATGATGGCTGGATATGTCGCCGTCTTCTTTTCCGAGCGGCGGGAAACGTTGAACATGTTCGTCGGCGTGGCAATCGTACTGGTTGTCATCGCCGTCAGCTACAGGTGCAGCCCGTCATCCGGATTGCGCGGGGGAGACTATGTGGCCTGGGGACAGGCGTGCAAGGCCGACGGCAGGAGCGCCGAGGCCGTGGCCGCCTACGACACCGCATGGACCAGGTTCTATTCCCGCGAGGGCGCGGTCAACTTGTTCACGGAGACCATCATGGCGCATCGCACGGATGTCGCGCTCGGAATTTGCCGCCGGTATCTGGCCGTGCATCCGTTCGATCCATTGTTCAATTTCTATCATGCGCTGACGCTTTCCATGCTTGGAAGACGCGATGAGGCGCTCATCGCATTGGATTGCGTGGTGACCGACGACGCCGTGCTGGCCCATCGGCGCGACATGCTGCGAAGGAGGCTGAGATGAACGAATCCTCGCTTCCCAACCTGACCGCCTTTTTAAGCCATGCAGGGGTCGCCTCGAGGCGACGTTGCGCCGAACTGGTGAAGACGGGCCACGTCATGATTTCTGGTAAGATTGTCACCGATCCATCTGTTCGCGTCCAGGCCGACGCCGATGTAACGGTCGACGGACGACCGGTGGCGACGTGTGAACGGAAGTTCTATGTGATGCTTAACAAACCGCGCGGCTACGTCTGCACCGCGGCCGATCGTTTCGCCAAGCTCAAGGCCGTCGACCTAATCAAGCTTCCGGGGAATCCGCGGCTATTTTCCGCCGGCCGGCTCGACAAGGACAGTGAGGGACTGATCATCTTTTCCAATGACGGCGACTATGTCAACGAACTTACCCATCCGTCGAACGAGATACTGAAACGCTACGAGGTCGAGCTGTCCAGGCGACTGGATCGAAAGGATCTGGAACAATTGAGAAAGGGCGTGGTCGACTCGGGAGAACGTCTGGTGCCGCGTGCGGTGGAGGAGATTTCTGGACGTACCTATCTCTTTGTACTGAACGAAGGGCGCAAACGCGAAATCAGGCGCATGGCGTCATGCGTCGGTGCCTCCGTGGTCGTGCTTAAACGCGTGGCGGTTGGATCGCTGGAGCTCGGAAACCTGGCGCCTGGCAAGTTCAGGCTGCTTGGCGAAGACGAGAAGAAACGGTCGCTCGATCGGGAGAATCAGGAAAAATCTCGATAAGTGCGTCAAATCGATTCCGGCGTCGTCGTCTCCTTGATCTCTGGCTGACTTTGCTGCGCTTCTTTCGGCGTCGGAGTGTCCGGAGAGTATCTGCGGTGCAATTTCGTGGACGCCGCGTTCCGGTAGAAGAGCATTCTGATTTCCCTGCGGTTGTTGCCGTGGACTTCTCCACGCAGGTCGATCTCATTGCCGTACATTGCGACGGCCGGATCGAACTTCTTTTTCTCCGGTTGTTTCTTTGCGGCATCCTTGTCATCGTAGTTCACCCTTGATCCGCGCGGCCTGCGGTTGTATATGCCGGTGAACATGTTCTGGGTGGACACCACGACCACGGCCTCGGCTCCTACCTTGGACGCCTGCTCGCGGATGTATTCCTCGAGGTCGAATCTATCGGTGCTTTCAGAGGTGTAGACCGTCGCCCGTCCGATCAGGACCTTGCCTTCGAACTTGGCGTTTTCATGTCCCCAGTACTGTGCGGGATACGCGCCGGTTTCCCCGTAGCTGTTGCCAACATAATCGCTGGTGGTGCCGCCTGCCGCCAGCGTCAGCAGGGCCGCAAGTACCGCCGTTGTCATGCTTCTCATTTCCAGACCTCCGCTTTTTTCGTGGAAGATATCACTTTTCTTTCGGTTTTTCCAGATCGAGCTCCCTTTTGAGCAATGCCGCGGCCTTGTCCGGAAGCCGTTTCAGACATTGCTCGGTTATCTCGTTCTTCATTCTCTGGAACTCGGGAAGACGATTCTTTTCCTCCGAACTGTTTTCCCTCATATATTTGTCATAAATCATCTTGGCCATCCGCTCGTTGGCATGGGCGGCGTCGCGATCGCCGTATATCAGGAAGTTTATGCTCCTGAACAGGAGCCCGGTTATTATGCTCTGGATGTTTTTGACGATGGCGAAGTCGACGCGTTCCGCGAAGTCGTTAAGGACAAAATCATCCATGTTCTTCGCGTTGCGAGGGGCGCCATTCTCCTTGACCAGCATGTCGTAGTATTCCTGGGCTTTGGTGTATTGTCCGTAGTTGTACATCACCATGACCGCTTCCTGCAGGAAGTTGATCTTTGTGTCCCTGTAGGTCTTCGCTGCGGCCACCTTGCGTTCCTCGAAATATTCGAAGTTGTCCTCCACCGCCTTGAGAGCGGCGTCGGCGAGCTCGATGTTGGGCACCAGGATGATTTCAGCGCCCTCGATGTCGGTCATAAGCACACGTCCGGAGCGGAACGATTCCAAAAGCGAACTCGAAATCATGCGGCGAAGGTTCTTGTCCTCCTTGCCGTAGCGTTTCTTCTCCAGTCCGATGCTGCTCCAGTAGAGGGCCATGGATTCAGTCGATCTCCAATCCAAATCGCCATACTTGGCGTTGAGCGACTGCATGCGCACGGGATCCAGCTTGAGCCGTGATCTCGTGAGCAACGAACGCAAGTCGTTGTCGAGTTCGGCTCTAAGCTTCGCATCATTCGCGGCCACCGTTGGGGGAAGAGCTGCCGGTTCCACCGCCGAGAACGCGGCCATCAGCGAATCGAAGTCGGCGTAGCCGCAGCTCCAGATTGGCGAGTCCGCCGGGTATTTCTTCAGGAATTCGTCCTTGGTCGAGGTGCCCTCGGCAAGCTTGGCGATGTCGGGACTGGTTCCCAGCACCGCTGTATTCTCCTTTGCCAGGCGGTTCTTGTAATAGACATTCGCATCGTCCAGGACATGGCCCATCTTGTGCTGGTATATCCAGGCGAGTTCGCGGTAGGGGCCGTCGTCCTCCGGGTTGTAGACGATGGCCTTGTCGCGCAGCAGCTGGATGCCCGCGTTGACCCAGCGCCAGCGTTCCACTGGATCGCTGGTCGTGACGGAAACGTTGTAGGCCAAGTTCCAGGCGAGATAGACAGCGCTGCCGGAGAAATTGGGCTGCAGGTCGATAATCCACTTCGCCAGCTGGACCATTTCGAAGTAGCTGCCCTGCTGTTTGAGATTTTCCGACCGGTACCAGAGCCAGTCGGCGATAATGCCGCGGAAGCTTCCGAGCGCTGTGGTCGACAATACAACGAGCGGCGGTGCGTCTTGAATGTTTCCGGAAAACCGCAGGTGTCCCGCCTCGATGTCTTGATCCAGCGATTTCTCCAGAACATGCAGTCCGTACAACGCCCCTGCCGTGACAGCGATGGCCGCGGCGGTACATGCGATGGTCTTGAACGGGATTCTCATTGTACGTCTCCGGCTAGTTCGCGCCTGCGGTAAAGCAAAGCGCATAGCGCCACCAGCGGAAGGGCGCGCAAGGCGAAGTTGCGTCCAGACAGATCGCCGATGGTCTTCCACTCGATGAGTTCGCCGCGGGCCAGCCGTTCGGTCTGGTCGAATTCGGAAAGGTCGATGACGACCTTGAGCACGCCGTTGCCGACATGGTGTCCCACGACACCGAAGTCATTCTCGTAGAAATCCTGCGAGCTGACGAACGTGGCGAGGCATCCAAGCAATACGTAGGATACCGCCATGAATATCGCAGTCGGTGTCGAGAGAACCGCGCCGAAGGCGCATCCAAGTCCGGACAACGTCAGCAATGCCACCGCCATGCAAAGCGTTGCGCGCAGATAGTTGCGCAGGAATCCGCCGGCCGGTATCATGACAATCGGACCATCTCCCGGCTGTATGTAGAGCGTCTCCTTGTTGGGATCGCAATTGATCACGGCGAGCGCGAGCCGCCCGTCGGAGGTGACTGCCATGCCGCCGTTTGGTATCTTCCTCTCGAACACCGCTCCGCCCGTCAGCTGTTCCGGGACGTCGGACAGCGGAATGATGTAGGCTTGCTCGGACTTGCCGTCCTCGCTTTTGCGCACCATGGCGAATCCGAGAAGTATCCTGGTCTGCTGCTGCGTCTCCCTGGAGAGCGAGTTGGCGAAGACCCTGGTCCTGATGAACATGCTGCCCTTGGTATCAGGTTCGAGTCCGTCATAGAACCAGAGCCGCACGCGCTGGAAGTCCATGGCGGAATCTTCGGACATGGCCTTGGAGAGCGCCTGGCGGCGCGTGCGGATCGTTGCGTTGAGGTCGTTTTCCTCCGGAAGTCCGCGGGCTATTCTTTTATTTGCGCTTTCCCTCATTATTTCCTCGGCGCGCCTGGCGTAGTCGGCCCGTCTTGGATAGAACGATTTCCGCGACACCAGGACCTCGTCGCGCAGCCTGGCCTTGTCGGTCTCGGAAAATTCGTCTCTGGAAATCCGATACATCATCGTAGCGTAGACGGCCGCCGTGGAGACAATCAGAAGTGTCAAGGCGACGGTGAATACCCCGGCCCATTTTGCGCAGAATATCGCAATTCTGGGCACGGGCTTGGTGGCCACCATATGTGCTCGCTTGTCCTCGATGTCGGACGAGAGCGCAAGACAGCCGAGCCATAGGGCGGCCATGCCGAGTATGGCGGTGATGCCGCTCAACGAGTAGAGCAGAGTCATGCGGGCGAACTCCATTACGTCGCTTCCCGTGACGGTGTACGGGATGAGCACCGCCCACGCCGCCAGGAGCAGCGTCAACGCCTGCAGCGTCCGCGATCGCACGGCGGAGCGGATGGTCAGCAGGACGATGGCCGAGAATGCCCTCATCTTTTGGATTCTTTCTCCGCTTCGCCGAGCAGTTCATCGAGACGGCCGGCGATTTCCGATTCGTCAGGAGTTGGTTCGGCGGGGATCGGTTTGGACGCCGGCGTCGCTGGCTCGCGCACGATGTCGTCGATGGCGGCGTCCGTAGTCGGTACGGCAACTGCGTCATCCGGTGCGTTTCGTTTTGCGTTCCTGTCGATCGTCTTTTCCGCCAACAGGCTGTTGAGAACCTCGCTCTTTCCGTCCAGGTATTGGGCAACGCCGCTTCCAGATTCGGCTCCGGAGGTGGAGCGACGTTCGGTCCTGGCGCGTTCGACGACATCCAGGAACAGCTCTTCAAGCGAGCGCCGCGGGTGACCGAATTCCGGTATGGCGCAGGGAAGGTTGGTTTTCATCCACTCCGTCAGCTTTCCTATTCCGGTGTCGTCAAGTCCGCCCAAAGTGACGGAAACATCTTCTCTTCTGGTCAGCAGTTCGTCGAGCCGGCCCTCCGCCCGGATGGTTCCGCCATAGAGTATCATCGCCTTGTCGCAGACATCCTCCACGTCGCCGAGCAAATGGCTGGTTACGAGCACTGTCTTGCGGCGTTCGCGCAGCTTGAGTATCAAGTCCTTTACCTCCCGGCATCCGATCGGGTCGAGACCGCTCGTCGGTTCGTCGAGAATTAGCAAATCAGGATCGTTTATCATCGCCTGGGCGATGCCGATGCGCCTGGTCATTCCCTTGGAGAATTCGCCGATACGCCGCTTGCGGGCATGTTCAAGACCGACCATCTTGAGCAGTTGGGCTGTACGGTCGCGACGGTCGGACCTCGACAGTCCGAAGAGCGATCCGAAGAAGTCCAGCGTCTCCTCGGCGGTGAGATAGCGGTAGAGATAGGATTCCTCCGGCAGGTATCCAATCATTTTCTTCGTCGCCACGTCGCGCGGACTGCTGCCGAATACGCGGACGATGCCGGCGGTTGGATATAGCAGTCCCAAAAGCATCTTGACCGTGGTGGACTTCCCGGAACCATTCGGTCCGAGCAATCCGGTGACCTCGCCGCGACGTAGCGTGAAGTCGATGCCGTCGACGGCGCGGGCCCGCGGACGTCCCCAGAAGTCGCGGAAGACCTTGGTGAGGCCGACGACCTCTACCACGACGTCGGGAGCGCTCATTTTTCGTTCTCCGCGGCCGTGCATTCCTCGCCCATGCGCACCAGCCTCGCACTGTTGAAGATGATGACGAGAGTACTCGCCGCATGCAGCACCGCTGCCCAGACCGGTGTGAGATATCCGATGGCCGAGGTCATCATTCCGCCGAATACGAATATCATGCCGAACACCAGGTTCTCGTAGATGATGGTCTGTGACTTTCTCGATAGCTTCATGAGCAGAGGAATGCGTCCGAGGTCATTCGTCATCAACGCAATCGAGGCGCTGTTGATGGCCACGTCGCTGCCGATTGCTCCCATGGCTATTCCAAGGTCGCCTTCGGCCAGGGCAGGGGCGTCGTTGACGCCGTCGCCGACCACGGCCACCGCCCCGTTCTGCTTTTCCTTGCGTACGAACTCTACCTTGCCTTCGGGCAGGCATTCGCTTTCGAACTCGTCGATTTGCAACTGCCCTGCCACTGCCGCGGCCACGTCGCCGCGGTCGCCGGTGACCATGGCGATATGCTTGACGCCGACTTTGCGCAATTCAAGGAGCATATCGGCGGATTCCTTGCGTATCTTGTCGCGTAAACCGATCCATCCGAGCGCCTTGCCGCCGTGGACCACGTGGACCACGGACATGTTGCTCTGGCCCTCCTGGGAGACGGTCGTGCCGCCGTCTGAGACATGGCTGGCCCGTCCGATGAGGCATTCCGCTCCGGCAACGATGGCAGTGACTCCCTTGCCGTGAACTTCCTTGAAGTCCTTGACTTCCAGCCGTATGATTCCGGCTTCGTCTGCCAGCTTGACGATGGCTCTGGCCGTCGGGTGGTTGCTGAAGGCTTCGGCGGAGGCGGCGACCTGGAGCAACGACACCTTGGAATATCCGGCCTCCGGATGTATCTCGACTACCGAGAGTTGCCCGTCGGTGAGCGTTCCTGTCTTGTCGAAGACGAACGAACGGATGCGCGAAGCAAGCTCCAGGTGCCCGACGTCCTTGATGAAGATGCCGAGCCTCGACGCCGCGGCCACCGCGGCGACGACCGCGGTCGGTGTGGCGAGAACGATAGCGCATGGACACGATATGACGAGGAAGGCGATGACGGCATTCATGTCCTCGGTGACCCACCAGCGTATCCAGGCCATCATGAGAACGGTCGGCGTGTAGTAGCTGGCATAGCGGTCGATGATTCTGACGACCGGGGTCCTGGCGTTCTCCGCCTGGAGTATCATGTCCTTGACCTTGCCGAGCGTGGTATCCGCGCCTACCTTGGTCACGACGGCCTCGACTGCTCCGGTGAGATTCTGGGTCCCCGCGTAGACATCGTCGCCGACTCCTTTTTCGACCGGAACTGACTCACCGGTTATGGAGGACTGGTTGACCGTGCTTTCCCCGGATGAAATCCGCGCATCCACGGGGAAATTCTCGCCGGGGCGCACCAGTATCCTGTCTCCGACGGATAGACATGCCGCCTCTACTTCTCGTTCGCCGCCGTTCCCATCCGGGACTCTGACCGTGTCCGGAGTCAGGCGTACCAGCTCCTCTATGGAGCGTTGCGCGCCGCTGGCCGTCCTGGTCTCGATGATAATCGTGGTGAGCAGGAAGAACGCAATGATTCCGGCGATCTTGAAGTCTCCGTTGGCCAGTGCGGCTAGTATCGCCAGTGCCACCAGCTCGTTCATGTAGACCTTGCCGTTTACTAGATCGCGTATGGCGGTGAGAACAATGGGCAGGGCCAGAACGACCGCGCCGGCCAAGGCGCTCATTTCGGCGGCGAATGTCTGACCGGGGAAGAAACGTCCGAGTGCGAAGGCGTTCAGCGTGAGACCGCCACCAAGCAGTACGAAGATTATCTTGCCCATGGCGCGGTCATGACCGACTCCGCCTTCGGCATGGTGGTCGTGTCCGCAAATGCAGTGATCGTCATGGATGTGTTCGGTGCCGCTCATTTTTCAGCCTCCGTGGTCTTTTCGCGTTTGGGTGCCTCCTGGTTCAGGCGGATTCTGACTTCCTTGCGACCTTTGCGCGAGGTGCCGAGGACGAACCCGCCGCCGTCGGCGCCTTCAAGCGCCTCGCCAAGCGCATCGGTGTAGAGCGAAGTGAGGACGGTCTTCGGATTCTTCTCGTATTCGGCGCGTATGCTGTCGAAGTATTCGCTTTCAGACTTGAGCAATGCGACGGTCCGGCTGCGGTAGGTTTTCGCCTCGGCCAGGATTTCCGCCTTGCGCGACAGCGTCTCGTTCTTTACTCCGATGCCGTAGGCATGCGCCTCGTTGCGCAGCGTGTCGCGGGTGTTGGAAGCCGCGGTGACTTCGTCGAAGGCGCTCTTGGTGGCGCCAGGGGGGTAGACTCTGTTGAGCGTGACGCTGGTTATCTCCAGTCCGCAGTCGGCCGCATCCACGCGTCTTGAGAACGCGGTCCTAACCCGTTCCGAGTAGGCTCCCTGGCCGGAGGACAGCACTGAATCTACCCGTTCGGAGGAGGTGACTTCAAGCAGCGCCCCGCGGAACATGCTTCTGAGCATCTTCACCGGACCGCGCGTTCCCTTGACGCCGTCTCCGTCCGTTTCCTCGACGTCGTCCTGTATGCGGTTGTTGTCAACCGGACGCGGCGGCGTGGAGAGCGAAAGATAGTATTTGACCGGATTTGAGACCCGGTATCCGATATGCCACGACGCATGGACGATGTTGGCGTCGCCGGTGATGAGGTATTCGTCACGTCCCGGAGTAAGCGATCTCGGCGCCTTGTCCTCGCCGGTCTCGAGCGTCCTGAGGTCGACGGTGAGATACTGCTGTCCTGTGTAGACTCGGACGAATGAATGAACGGGGTAGGGAATGTACCAATGGGCTCCGGTGGAATGGCAGTCCACTGCGCGTCCGAAACGCAACACTATCACCGCCTGCTGGGGGTCGACCGAGAAGTATCCGCCTCCTGTTACGAAATACACCAGCGTGATGGCAATGGCCGCGAGCAGGAGCACGAACGCGGTTCGCAGACTCCTGGTCAGCGCTTCCAGTCCTTTTTCATAGCGACCGTTTTCCGGTGCCGGGTTGACGTCTTGTGCCATGATTTATTTCTTTCCGTCATTGAGCCGATCGGATCCGGGACGCAGCAACGTGAATGGGACTGTGTCAGTGTCCATGATGAGCGTGGTGCGGCCCTTGAGCGTCCGCTTGAGCGATTCCAGCTGCCGCAGATAACTGGCGAGCTCCGGATTCTCGTTGAATTTGGCGTAGGATTTCGCAGCTTCGGCATCGCCAGCGGCGCGGATGCGCTGTGCCTCCGCTTCCGCCTCTGCCAGTGCGATGGTACGGTCGGTGTCGGCCTTGATTCGGATGCGCTTGGCCTCGCTTTCACCTTCGGCGATGTTGCGGTCGGCGATGCGCTTGCGCTCGGCGATCATGCGGGAGAACACCTTCTCGCTGACCGACTGCGGTACGTTGACCGTGGTCATGCCGACTCCAACGATCTCCATGCCGAACCTGCCTGTGCATTCAGCGAGATTTCTGCGGATTGTATTCTCGATTTCAGTAATCTTGAGTTCCTTTGCGTCGGTGTTGACAATCTGCGAGAACCGGTAGCTGCCGATGGCGGAGTTCTTGAATCCGCGCATCCAGGAGTTGAGCTGCTCCTCCGCGTTGGGGATTGTAGTGAAGGAGACGAAGAAAGCCTTCGGATCGGATATCCGGTAGCATACGTATATTCCGGCCAGAATGTTGTGCTGGTCGCTGGTCGTCGTTTCCTCGAGCTTGCCGATTCCGCCATCGTAGCAGCGGATGCGGCGGTCGAACTTGTAGACCTTCTGGAACGGGAACGGCCAGCGGAAATGGAGTCCCGAATCCATGACCGCCTCGGGACGACCGAACGTCGTGACGACGGCGCATTCAGTTTGCGACAGCTGGTAGGAGAACACCGCGGTCAGCAACACGGCGGCAACCGCCGCTCCGAGTACCATTGTCGGCCAATGCTGGAAAAACCTGTTCTTCATCTGGACACCTCTCGATATATTGAATATTTGTTACTTGTCTTCTTTCTTGAGCTTGCTGAAGTCGGCGTCGAGCAGATCGAGCCGGGCGTTCTCCTCGAGATTCAGCTCATATATCTCGTCCTTGAGTCCGGACGAGACGATATACTTCCTAAGTTCGGCCGTGTCGTTCTCGAGAATGTCGAGATACGAGTTCAACCTAAACATTGCTGGCATGGCACGGAACGAGGCGAGCCTGGATACGAACCGCTCGCTTTCCGCGCCGGCAATCGTCTTCTGGCGCGCCTCGTATGCCTTGGCCTCGAGAATGACCTTCTCCGATTCGGCCTTCGCCGCCGGTCCGGTCTTCGCCGAGTAGGCCTGAGCCTCGAGAATGCTGGTCTCTTTCTGCTCCATGGAGCCGATGACGTCCTCATAGGCCTTTGCGACGTCCTTGTCGCCGCCAGTTGGCGGGTGGACGTCCAGAACCGAAATCGAAACAACTTCGACGCCGAGACCTGCTTCATCGACCATTTCCTGCAGGCGTTTTTTCATCTTGAGCTCTGCTTCGGCGCGTCCGTCTGACATCACTCCGTCCATCTCGCTATTGGCCAGAAAACCGGAAAGGACGCGCTCGGACATCAGACGGATGAGCTTGTCGCAGTCGGCATGATCGAAGGCGTAGCGGCGTGCTCCGTCGCGACGAATCCGGTACTGGACCGGAACCGACAACCTGACGTAGGCCACGGTTGAACTGTCGCCGTCTGTACCCGCTTCCTTGACGGCTGCTAGATAGTTGTCGGTGTCCTTGCCATGGGCCTGTGTCCACGACACGACTTCCCGAGCGATGTCATCCTTGGTGTCCTTTTCGTCCTCCCCTGCGAACGTCTGGTGCAGTTTCGCGCAATTGACCTTGACCACTGATCCAAACGGCCATGGCAGAGAGAGGTATATGCCGCTGGACAGATCTTCCTTTGTGGCAGTGCCGAACATGGTGCGGAAGCCGATTTCATCCGGTCCAACCTCGTGAATGCAGGTGAATCCCCAGAAGAAGAGAATCCATACCAATGCCACAGGGATGAAGGCACGTTCGAGGAAACCATATATCCATGTACCCGATACCTTGAATCCGAACTGGTAGTCCAGCGCCGATGCGAAGTTGCGCATCAGTCCGCCGCCCTCCGTGAAAATTGCAAGAATGCGACTTTCGAACACTGGACGGCTTTCGCCGCCGCGCGGGCGGTAGAACTCGATCAACGCATCTATCGGGAGTTCTGCGGCGAGTATTGCCATCAGCACGAGCACGACGTCGGCCGCCGTTTCGTCGAATCCGGTTAGATTGCTGATTCTGCAGATGGAGCCGACGAGTGCGACCAGCAGCAGCATGGCGGAGAAAGTCATCCAGGCGCCGGCCGGTCTTAACCAGCGGAACGCCTTTCCCGCGGACGATTGTCCGGTGTAGAATATGCCGCAAAACAAAGTGAACACCGCGGTGACCGCCAACAGCAAGGCGGAACGTGTCGGGTCGGCTGAATACTTGTATTCGGCGAGCCGGCTCCATCCGGTGTACAGCAGCACCCCAAGACAGACGGCCGCCAACAACGCCACAACATACGGAGCGAACTTGCGGTAGTTGTCGAGACTGCGTTTTGCGGAGAATCTTACATCCTCCTCCACGTCGAGCATGCGGTCTGCGCGCCTTGCCGCAAGGATTCGCTTCTCCTCTTCCTCGTCGACTGCGTTGCCGAGCAGAATCGAGTGGACCCATGCGGCTATGGAGAAAAGCAACGCCACGGCGAAGGCCGCCGGCAGCATCACCACAGTCCGGCCCGATCCTCCGGGCGCCATGGTCGCCGTTACGACAAGCAACGCGAGTGTCGCGATGGCCGAGAACGCGGCCAGCCTGGATCCGGTTTTAGCCTGTTCAGGCGTCACAGACAGAATTTCGTTCTTGTTCAAGATACACCCCGCTTATTCAAAACATGACAATATCCAATACAATACGTAAACTATACTTCATGCGCACGCATTTATCAACGCGACGCGCGCGTGCGTGTGAAGATGCCACAAGCGTGTCATTGCTTACAATTCGAATGGATTGTCGCCTTCGCGTCTCAGAATATGAAAGTCGACTCCGCCGGAAGCGGCGTTATGTAGCACTTCGTCCACTTCCAGCAGGTGCTCGATCAGTCCCGGACGGTTGCATTCCGCGCTGATGTGGGCGAGGAACACCCGTCTGGTCGCTCCTGATACCAGGCGTCTCAGCGCACTGATGCAGTCCTCATTGGAAAGATGGCCGCCCGGACCTGCGATCCGGCGCTTGAGCCGATCGCTGCGAGGCGAGTCACCGAGCATGTCGCGGTCGTAATTGCACTCTAGAACCACCGTTTCGCAACGTGACAATACCCTCTCGATTTCCGAAGTCATCATACCAATGTCCACGGCCACACCGATGCGCATGTCTCCGGCATCGATGACGAAACCGACCGGATCCACCGCGTCGTGCGGCACGTGGAACGGGAATATCGAGAACGCCCCCACTTGAAACGTCGAACCACAGTCGAATGTCCAAACCTTGCTTTTGCGAGGAGTCTTGCCGTTTTTCTCAAGGTATTCGTAGGTTCCTGTGCTCATGTATGCAGGAATGCCGACGCTGTCGCACAACACCCGGCATGCTCCAGAGTGATCGGTGTGTTCATGAGTCAGCAGAACTCCAGACAAAGAAGCTGGATCTATCGCCAGCGACTGCATTCTCTCGACGATGCGCTTGCGCGACAATCCGGCATCGACCAGTATACAGCTGCCGCCAGCTGACAACAGCAATGCATTGCCGCTGCTGCCGCTGCCTATTGAAACAATGGATGGCATCTAGCTATTTCAGGAACGACAGGAACGGTATGTCCTTGGTTATGTCCTTGTCCAGTTGCACGTGCAGGAAACTTGCCGTGGTGAAAAACGTCGTCACGAGAAGCGCGACCATGGCAACCGAAACCGTTATTATCTGGAATTTCGAACGTTCTTCCGAGATGGTAGGCGCCGGTTTTTCCTTCGGTTCTGTTTTCGGAGCTCCTGTCGGAACTATTTTGGGAGCCGCCGCTTGCGCCGGCACCGGAGACGGAACCGGTGCCGATGCGGGGGGCGCGGAGTTCGGACTATCCTTCTTCTGGCCAAGCTTCAACTTGAGCTTGAACTTCGGTGCTTCTGTCTTGGGTTCCGGCGTCGGCTGTTCGATTTTTTCCGCCGGCGCAGGAGTCGGTTCCGCTGCTTTCGGCGATTCTGATGCAGGGGCAGGTGCCACAGCCGGTTTCACCACAGGAGGGGTCTCCGGTTCGACGGGCTTCGCTGCGATTGGTTCTGCCGGTTTCAAGCCAGGTGTTGCAATCGGTTTCGGCGCAGCTGTGACGACTGGCTTCGGACGGACAGGCCTGGTCAGCTTGACCGTGCGATCATCGTTGTGCACCGGAGCTACCAACGGCTTTGGAACTGATGCCGTCGCCGTTGACTTCGCATCTATGGGAACGGTGTTAGGCCGGACGGTCGGGGCTGCTTTGCTCATCAAAATGGCGCGTCTGGTCTTGGTATCTTTCAATACGTTGGCACTTGCTCCTATCGTCGGCGTGGATTTCGTCGAGGTGTCGCCTTCATCCAACGGGGTTGGCTTGATGACTGGAGTCACTGGCTTTGAGATTGGAATCACCGGCTTGACACCTGGTACAACCGGCTTGGCTCCTGGTACAACCGGCTTGGCCGCAGGGATAGCCGGTTTTACCACCGGAACGACCGGTTTTACAACCGGCGGAACCTGCGTGGAGACGGCGCCCCCGGGGACCGGCGGCTTCGGAGAAACAGGAACGGCCGGCTTCGGCGCCGCCCCGGACAACGGAACCTGGGGAGCACCGGGTTTCGCCAATCTCAGCTTGATTCCTGTTCTTGTCTTGGTATCGCTCATGGATACCGGACGCTGCAGCAACGTCTTCCTGGTCTGGGTTCCGGAAAGCTGTCCCGGAGCCGGAGCATTCGTCTCGTCACTCATTTTCGATTTCTCCGTATTGAACTAGCTATTTGCCTTATTGTAATCTTGCGAGTCTCTCGCCTACGTCGCGGTAGTTCTCCATGCTGGCCTTTATCTGCGTGTAGCAATCCACCGCGCGATCAGTCTTGCCGGTCAGCTCGAATGCCTGTCCAAGGAAATACAGAGCCTCTCTCTTGTACTTGTCCATGCGGAACATTTCCTTGACCGCTTCCTCTATAAGTCCGATGGCCTCATCCGGTGCATTGCGCAACAACGCGCAACGTCCGAGGTAGACGAGCGCGGCACGGCGTTTCTGGAGATTCTGGGCTACGCTCTTGAACAATCTTTCCGCTTCCTCGGTCTCTCCGCGGTCAAACCGCAGCGCCGCGAGGTCGAATTGCAACTGCATGTCATTCGGGGACACCTGGACTCGCTTCAAGGCATGCCTAAGCTGATAGGATGCGATTTCCTCTTCTACCTGCTTCGCCTGTTCCTCCGGGGCCTCGTAGGCGGTCGGGTTGTTTCGAAGCTCGTCCAGAATCTTCCTTAGTCCGGAGATGTAGGCCCCTTCTATTTGCTTATCCAACGCCGGATCGGTGACTCCGAGCTTTTCGGCGACCAGCTTGTATTGTTCATATGCCGCATCGAAATCCTCGGTGACCATATAGGCGTCTGCAAGTTTTCTTCGGATGTCGACGGAGTCGTTGGCCTTGAGGTCCTCCGTGAACTTGTCTATAAGTATCTTGGCCTGCGCCGCGTCGTGGATGGTTCCTTCCATCAGTTGCTGGATGACTGCTTTGGACGGATCGGCAACGTTACGCGCCCCTCCGCCGTTCTCGCCATATTTGCCTTCCTTGATGCTGGCGAGCGCCATTGTCTCGCGTATTTCGTTCTGCGCAGCCAGGTCGGCGCCGTTTTTCGCCATTTCCTGCTGTATGCCTATCGCCTCGCGGGCCTGTTCGTTGTTCTGCATCGCTATGGCCAATGACTTCAGGTTCGCGTTGTTACCTGGATGAAATTCGCGGATGACCTGACGCACCGATACCTCGATCCATGGCGCACCAGCCTTGTTGGCCATCACGGCCAGCAGCGATAGTATCGCGATCTGGTCTACGCAGCATACCAGGCGCTTTTCGCAGAACGCCATTCCTGCGAGCGGATCTCCGAAACTCTTGATGGCCGCCACCGGAGCGGTGAATATCTGCAGCAACTGGAACAATGCCTTCTTTCCGGGGGACATCTCCTTGCAATACTTGACTTGGTATTCGCGCAACCGGTCGTAGACCATCTGGACTTCCGGTACTTCCGACACGGTCGACGCCAGTAGGTCGATGGCCTCGTACAGCTGACCGGCCTTCGCCAGTATTGCCGCCTTGTTGTAGTTGTTGCGGACATAGACCTTTACTTTGCTGAACGGTTTTTTCTCCATAGCGATATACTCCCTGCGTTTTGACATAACACAAAATCAATGGTAAGATAACGGCGCAATCATGGAAAGTCAAACCCGATGCCTTAGACGGTTGCTGCGGTTTCGGCAAAACAAAAAGGGGAAAAGATGTTCTACATAAGCGCATTCTCGATGGAAGATGGCGGCTGCGTGCAGTCATTCCGCATGGAAGATGGTTGTCCTGTGCGAACCGGGGTGGCGGCGTTGCCCGGAGCTGGATACATGGCACTGTCCGCCGACGCTTCGACCTTGTTCGTTACTTGCAGCGCCGGCGGGAAGGGCGACGCACTGGCAATGTTGTCGGCAGGTGAAAACGGCGAACTGGGACTAGTCGCCATTGAACCTTCGCTCGGCGTGTCGTCATGTCACGTTGCGTTGTCTCCTGACGGCAGATTCGCATATACCGCCAACTACCGTTCTGGAAGCTTTACGGAATTCGCAATAGGACGCGACGGCCTGCGTAGGACGCAGGTCATCGTCCACGAGGGCAGGGGACCGCATCCGGTCCGGCAGTCGTCGCCCCACGTCCACTTTTGTTCTGTGACTCCGGACGAACGCTACGTCGCCGTCGTCGATCTCGGACTGGACACGATAAGCTGCTATCCTTATTCCTCGGAAAGTGGAATAGGCGCAAAACCTATTGTATCGAGAATGTCGCCGGGATCCGGGCCACGGCATTTTGTATTCACCGCCGACGGACGCACTGCATATCTTGTGAACGAGCTCGGCAATACGATTTCGACACTCGAATACATGGATGGAGTTTTCAGGACGACGGCGACGACCCCGACATTGCCATTCCCGTCGGAATCGAGCAAGGCCGGGGCGATTAGGCTCTCCGACGACGGGAGGACGCTGCTGGTCTCGAACCGCGGCGTTGACACCATAGTCGCATTCGAAGTGTCCGCCGACGGAATGCTTGAAAAGAAGGCGTTTGCCTATAGCGGCGGCAAGAGCCCGCGCGACATCAACTGGGTGGACGACGGACTGCTCGCGGTCTGCAACGAATATTCGCCGAAGGTTTGCTTCATGGACCCGGCGAGAAACATGGAACCAACCGGACGCGAGATGGAGATACCTCGTCCGCTTTGCGTAATCGAAAGGACTTTGAGATGAAGCTGGACGTTTTGCGCGGGGATATCTGCACGCTGGAAGTGGATGCCATAGTCAACGCCGCCAATTGCTCGCTGCTTGGTGGCGGAGGGGTAGATGGCGCGATACACCGGGCGGCCGGACCTGAACTTCTGGAGTATTGCTTCAAGCTTCACGGATGCGACACCGGCAATGCGAAGATCACGCCGGGGTTCCGTCTTCCCGCTAAGTACATCATACATACCGTCGGACCAGTTTACGATGATGGCAAAAGCGGCGAGGCGGAAAAACTGAAATCTTGCTATCTGCGCTCGCTTCAGCTGGCGGCGGAATCCGGTTGCCGGAGCATCGCGTTCCCCTGCATATCGACCGGCATCTACGGGTATCCGAAGGACGAGGCGGCGCATATCGCAGTAAAGGCCGTCCGTTCCTGGACGGGGGAACTGCCGGAGGAAGTGATCTTCTGCTGCTTCTCCCAGGATGACGAACGGCGTTACGTAGAACTGCTGGCCGATCTGAACTAGTCTTCCACCTGGAGCGTGACATCCGGTATCTTTATCGGCCGCCCGTTCAACGGAGTGGGTACACGGTCAAGCACGTCCAGCAAGGCCTTTACCGATCGATCCATGGCCGAGTTGCCGGACGCCTTCACTATTCTAGATGACGCAACTCTTCCGTCTGCCATGATGTCAAGTTCTATCTTGACTGACGGACGGCTGTCGCCGAGCAACGTCTTCGGTGGTTCCGACCAACGCATCTTTATGTAGTTTACGAGAATCTTTCCGTATTCTTCTTCCGATTCGGTCGCGCCGCCTCCCGGCGTGCGGTTGTCCTGCTTGCCGTATTCCTGGGCGCGGTCGCGGGTGCCGATCGGCACGTTTTTGTTGAAATTCGTACCTCCGCCGGACGGCCGGTAGACCTCGTTCTGGAGACGTTCCATCTCGGCCTTTTTCTTGTCCGCCTCGGACATCTGCGGCTTGGCAGGCTTCTTCGTGTTCTGCTTCTTGTCGGCAGTTTTCTTCTGCACCGGTTTCTTGGCCGTGGTTTTCTTCGGCACCGCTTTCTTCGGTGTGGGTTTTTTCTGAACCGGCTTTGGTTTCGGCGTCGGTTTCGGTGCAGGCTTTGGCGTCGGCTTTGGCGTCGGAGTCGGATCCGGTTTCTTCGCGGGTGTCGCAGACGGTCCGGGGGCTCCTGGACGCTTGCGTTCTGGAGGACCGACCTCGGGGCCGTGGGAAAGCTCCCTTCCGCCTATCTTCACTCGGAACGCATTTTGTTTCGGAGGCTTCAACCAATCGGTGACAAGACTGAATATCAACGGGATGAAAACAAGTCCCAAATGCACGACGAACACGAAGACCAGTATCTTCAGCATTCGATCCCTGGCCTCGAGTCGCAGCTTTTCCTTTTTGTCGGAATCGAACACTAGTTTCCTTCCTGCTGGGTAACCAGCGTCACATCGGCGAAACCGGATTTGCGCATCGTCGCCATGAGATCGATGACATCCTTGTACGATCTTTCGCCATCGGCCCGCAACAGCAATTCAAGTTTCGGGCGGTCTTCCTTCATGCGGTGCAGCCGGCTCATAAGCTCGTCGCTTGAAACGGCATCCTTGTCGAGCATGATGGTGCCCGTTTTGGTCATCGTGACCACGACAAAATTTTCCTGCGGCAACTCGTCGCTGTTCATCTCGGGGGCCTTGATCTGCGTTCCGTATTCCATCAGCGGCATCGTGAGCATAAATGCGATCAGCAGCAGGAACGTCAGGTCCAGTAGCGGCGTGACGTTGATCTGGTCGATCGCCTTCATCTCGGCGCGTCTTTTTCTCATCTTCATGGCAGTCTCCGCAAGATTGCGACTAGCGCTGTTGTTCTTGGACGGAAGCGAGAGAGGTCTGTTCGAGGCGCAACTTGACCATGAACGCCTCTACGAAATGGTCCATGTAGACGGTGACATCCCTTACCGTGCCGGTCATCCAGTTGTATCCCAGTAGCGAAGGAATCGCCACCACCAGCCCGGCGACCGTGGTGAGCAACGCGCCGGCGACACCGGGGGCGAGGGCGGTGAAGTCGCTCTTCCCAGCGGCCGCTATTCCGCAGAACGCCATCATGACACCCCAGACCGTGCCGAACAATCCGCAGAACGGCGCCAGGCTGACCATCGTGGCCATCCAGCCGACTCCCTTCTCTATATTTCTTATCTGGGTCGACACCTCCTGTTCCAGCACCGCCTCGATTGCGTCGAACTGCGCTTTCGAGAGCAAGGCTGGGGTTATGGTGGCCGGCTGACCGGGAACCGGAATCTGGTTGTCTGGATGGTAGAATTCAAGAAGTTTCTCTACTCCCTTCTGGTATATCGAGGCGGTCGGACCGAACATTCCGTCTGCATCGCGTCGCAGGGATGGAGAAGCTATGTTCAGCTTGTTGTCGCACGCGTTCTCAAACGAGGTGAAGAACATTCTGGACATCTTCTTGGCCCTGTGCAACGAGAGAAACTTGTTGAGCATTATCGTCCAGGCGAGGACGGAGCCGCCCAGAAGTCCAAGCACTATGAACTGCCCGACGCCATCGCTGTTCTGGTAGGCGTAGTAGATGCCGGGGGAGGAGGCGGCGATGATAAGCAGGTTGGTCATTTCGATTCCTTTCCTAAAAAAGAGTGTTTAATCATTCGTGGTTTGTATAAATATACCATTGATGGTATATTCCGCAAGTTGTGTTTCTACTGAAAATCGACAAAATAAAAGCATGGAAGGCATATGTCATGGACAATCGACCTGTGATAGGATTCGACATCGGGGGCACCAAGATCGGCATCGGCATTGGACTCGGAAACGGAAAGATACTTGCAAAGACCAGAATGGAGAACGTCGACACCGATGATGGTCGAGGAGACCGGTCGCCTGGCGTTCGAATCCGGAATCAAGGTGGCCGATTGCGAGGCATTCGGCATCTCGGCGCCGTTCCCCGCGGACCCAGTGAAGGGAATCATGACCGCCCCGCCCAACAACCCGCGCTGGCGCAACGTTCCCATCCTTGGATATATGCGCGAGCATCTCGGCATCGATGGGTGCTTCGAGAACGACGCCAACTGCGGCGCGCTGGCCGAATGGTTTTTCGGCGCCGGACGTGGATGCGATAACTTCATATACCTTACAATGAGTACGGGAATCGGCGGAGGCATCATCGCTTCTGGACGGCTTGTCAGGGGAGGTGGGGCGCTCAGCGCGGGGGAAATCGGACACATGTGCATCCAGATGAACGGCCGCAAGTGCAACTGCGGCCAGCATGGTTGCTACGAGGCGTATTGCGGCGGCAGGGCGCTCGCACAGAGAATGTTTGAGGAACTGCCGGAACATCCAGACAGCTATATAGCCAGGGAGAGCGGCGGAGAACGTTCGAAGATAGACATGATCCTTCTAGAGAGGGCGGTGAGGGCGAACGATCCCTATGCGCTTGAGTTGTGGAAGGAAATGTGCGAGCGCAACGCGCAGGCGCTGGGACTTTTGGTCAACGTGTTCAATCCGGACCGGATAATCATGGGTACGCTGGCCTGGGCCATCGGCGATCTCTACATGAATCCTATATTGAAGGGGATGCCCAAGTATTGCTGGAAGGAACCATTTGAGAAATGCTCGGTGATTTGCAGCGAACTCAAGCGGGAAATCGGCAGCTACGCGGGTATCGCCGCCGCCTTGAACTACCTCAACGAGAAGGAATCCAACGAAAAACAGTGATTTTTCTCGTAACATCGCTTGACACGCCGCTGTCA